>JAFZXR010000003.1 GCA_017616675.1 Bacteroidales bacterium | reverse complement strand
TTGATATTTTTTCTCTTGTTTTCCATCGCCGCCTCCTACCATTTTCTGCTCGACAAAGTGAGTTTTGTCAGGCTTAAGAATAACACAATCACGCTGAGAAAATATATCAGGTCGCGGGTGTCGATGACGCCGCGGCTCATCGAGCTGTAGTGTGCTGCCATGCCGAGCTGTTGGATAAACAGGTCGACTTTTCCGAACAGCGACATCGAATAGATCAGTTCGAAGCCGATATAGAGAAATCCGCAGAGAAACACCGCGAGGATGAATGCCAGAATCTGGTTGTTGGTGACCGAGCTGCAGAACACGCCGATGCTGACGAAGGCTGCGCTGAGGAAGAAGAGGCCTATGTACGAGCCCCAGATCCCGCCGGCGTCGACATTACCTGCGGGCATGGCGAGTCGCGAGACCGAGATGTAATAAATCAAAGTAGGGATGAGCGCCAACAGCACCAAGGCGACGCCGGCGAGGTATTTCGCGCCTACGATCTGCCAGTCGGACAATGGCTTGGTGAGCAGCATCTCGATGGTACCTGTGCGGCGTTCTTCGGCGAAGAAACGCATCGTCACGGCAGGCACGAGAAACAAAAACACCCATGGAGCGATGATAAACAGACTGTCGAGACTTGCGTAGCCGTACGTCGTGATGTTGAAATCGCTTTGAAACACCCAAAGGAACAGTCCGGTGATGAGCAGGAATACCACCACCACCATGATGCCGATGAGCGAGCTTAAAAAGTTATTTATTTCTTTCTTAAAAAGAGCGTACATAGTTAAAATTCATTATTCGCCTTCAAACGACACCGCGCTGAACACCGGATAACCCTTGAGTCGTTCGCGTCCCTTGAGGTCGGGCAGCTCGATGAACACGCATGCTCCGACGACGATGCCGCCTTGTTTCTCAACCAGCTTTATCATGGCTTCGAGGGTGCCGCCGGTAGCCAGCAGGTCGTCGACCACGAGCACCTTGGTGCCTGGTTTGAAGCTGTCGACGTGCATCTCTATCGTGGCACTGCCATATTCGAGGTCGAAGTCTTGCGAGACGACCTTGCCCGGCAGCTTGCCTTTCTTGCGGATGAGCACCAGCGACTTATTCTGCTTATACGCCATTGGAGCGCTGAACACGAAGCCGCGCGACTCGGCACCGATGATCACGTCATAGTCGAGATGCTTCACCATGTCGCACATCTTGTCGATGGCCAGATGGAAGCCTTCGGCGTTCTGTATCAAGGTTGTAATATCGCGAAACTGTATTCCTTTTATCGGGAAATCGGGTATCGTGCGGATATAGTCTTTTAAATCTTTCATAACTTATTTTTTAAAAAGCAAAAATACTAAAAAATTTAATGTGAAATAAGGAAGTTTTTTTTATAAATTTGCAATGATAATAAATGATTGACAAAAAATGTCCGAAAAACGCCATATTTTTCTGCTGCTTTGTCTGTGTTCGGCCTTCATCTTGAATGCTCAAGAAGCCAGAAAACACGATATCTCCGCCGATTTTATGGCTTTGGGCGTTGCGGGCTACAACCACACTTATAATTATTACGGCGGCACCGACCTGAAAGGCGTTTTGCATGTCGATAATACAGATGTAACTTTAAATCTCGAGGCGTTGAGCGCGCAGACTTACGCGATGGGGCTGAGTGTCAGTCCGTCGTTTGAGGTTTGTAATAACGGCTTTGTCTTCGCCGAAGGCACTCTTAGTTCGCGAATCTTTGATAAATATAAGATTTTTGAGTTTGTGTATGCCGGCAGCGTGGGCTACAAGATGCGCCATTTTTCGGCACAAGTTGGATTATTCTCCCGCACCATTGATGATTTGAATCGTGACTGGCACTCGACCGACAGTCCGGTTACCGAGCCGTTCAACCTGCTTTACAAGGTAAAAGTCAGCATCATGGGCTTCGACAACCCTTGGGATGTTTATCTCGTTGGCGGCAACTTCAACGATTACGAATATGAGCGTATGTGGGAGCCTATTTTTGCTCTTGGCGGACGATGGGATTATAAGTCACGGTGGAGCGCTTTGGCAGAGGTCACGATGCAGTCGGCCGGACTGTTTCACGGCACGGTGAAGTTTTATGAAGCGACGTTCAGGGCTGGAGTAATGTTTAAGTTAAGATGATAAGCGACAGACATATCAGAAGGAGGTTCCTCGCGCCTGCGGCGCTCGGAATGACAGCGTTGCTATTGGTAGTTTTCCTGGCATCTTGCGGGAAAAACATCGATTATGCGGGGCTGTTTTACACTATCAACGAGTCGCCCGATGAGCGTTTTGCCCAGTCGATGGAGTACAATTCCGGGCAAGGATACGATATCATTACTGACGTTCCCGACAATTACGAGGTTTATGTGATGAGCGACATCCATGTCGACTTCTCGACCGACAATCTCGACCGTTTTGTGTCGGATTATCTTGCAGATTCAGTGGCACCGCCGTTTGCACTCTGCCTTGGCGACCTCATCAATGCCACCGACCATTGGGATTATTTCGACGAGCATGTGAAGCCTGTCAGCGATGCTGGACGAAAGATTTATTACACCGTGGGTAACCATGACTTATATTTCGACCAATGGCATGAGTATTTCAAAAGATTCGGTTCATCGACGTATTGGTTTGAGGTTCAGACAGTTAGCGGTTTAAAAGATTTATATATCGCTATCGATTCGGGCAATGGAACACTTGGCGTCGACCAGAGAGATTGGCTTGAAACTGTTTTAAGAAAAAAGCATAATCAGGGATATCGTCATATCATCGTTTATACTCACACCCATTTCTTCAAAAAAGACACTTCGCAAGGCCATACGAGCAATTTCAACCTTGAGGAGACCTACGATTTGCTGGATTTATTCGACAGATATGACGTTTCGCTGGTGCTTCAGGGCCATTCGCATTCGCGCGACTTGACGACGTTTAAGGATGTGGTTTATCTGCGTGTCGATGCCTTGGAAGATCATTATCTTGACGCTTTTTACACGATATTGACAATAGGAGATTATATAAACTATGAATTTGTTAAAATGTGATGCTCCCTGCGGTCGCAATGTGCGCCTGTGGCGAATGTGCAGCCTCGGCTGATTCCGCGAAGCGGCACATTCTGCGAAGCAGCATATTTAAACACATTTTACGAAGTAACACATTAAATTTTTAATAAAATTTTGCATTATGAAATCAAATGGCAATTACGATTGGAAGTTTTCGACCGTCGGCGGTGTCACTCGCGTGAACATCGAGTCGGGACAGGACATCCTGCATCTGGATGAGCTTGACAGAAAACTCTGGACGGCCTTGAGCTGCCCGCTGAAAGGTCTGGAAATCGACGAAAAGACCATGACGATGCTCGACACCAACGGTGACGGCAAGATCCACATCGAAGAAGTTGTGGCTGCATCGAAATGGCTCACCTCGATCATCAACGACCCTGAATTACTGCTGAAACGTTCGAGTGTGCTGCCGTTCTCGGCATTCAACACCGCTAACGAGGAAGGCGCTCATCTGCTCGAGACATCGAAGCAAATCCTTGAGAATCTTGGACTTGAGAAAGACGAGATCTCGGTAGCCGACGTCTCTGACAGTATCGCTATCTTCGCAAAGACGCGCTTCAACGGCGATGGCATCATCACTGAGAACTCAGCCGACGACGAGGCCGTCAAGGCGCTCATCAAGAACATCTTGGATTGCATGGGCAACGTCACCGACCGTAGCGGCGACCCTGGAATCAACACCGACCACATCGAGGCATTCTATCAGGCTTTAGCCGACTACACAGCATGGAAAGAGGCCGGCGACGCTGACAAAGACAACGTGTTCCCTTACGGCGACGACACCGCCAACGCTCTCGCAGCCGTCATGGCAGTGAAAGACAAAGTTGAAGACTTCTTCATGCGCTGCAAACTCGCTTCGTTTAACTCCGACAGCGCCGCAGTGTTGGATGTCTCATCAGCAAAGATTGGTGAGATCAGCGGCAACAACCTCGCTGCCAGCACCGACGAGATAGCCACATATCCGTTGGCACGCGTCAACGCCGAGCATCAGCTGCCACTTGGCAAGGAAGTCAACCCGGCATGGGCTGGCGCCATGGCCACGCTGAAGGCTCTCGTCATCGACAAAGAATACAAAAAAGCTGAATATATCACTGAGGATCAATGGTTTAGCATCTTGGCTAAGTTCAACGCCTACAACGCTTGGATGGGCGCCAAGGCAGGTGCCGCCGTCGAACCGTTGGGCTACGACACAGCAAAGGCAATCCTCGCCGAGAACAAGAAAGACGTGCTTCTCGACCTTGTGGCACAAGACCAGGCCCTCGAGAGCAAGTCGAACGCCATCGACCAGGTCGACAAGCTGTTGCATTACTACAGAGACTTCTACACCTTGCTGACCAACTTCGTGACATTCAGCGACTTCTACTCACCAGAGAAGAAAGCTATCTTCCAGGCCGGTACGCTTTACATCGACGAGCGCGCATGCGACCTCTGTATCAAAGTCACCGACATGGGAGCACAAGGCGCTATGGCACCGCTCAGCAACATGTACATCCTCTACTGCGACTGCACATGCAAGAGCAAGCCAGGAACAATGACCATTGCCGCTGTGGTTACCGATGGCGACGTCGGAGCTATCATGGTGGGCAAGCACGGCGTGTTCTACGACAGAGACGGTCTGGGCTGGAACGCCACAGTGACTAAAATCATCGAGAATCCTATCAGCATCCGCCAGGCATTCTGGTCGCCTTACCGCAAGATGGCAAAGTCGGTCGAAGACATGATCAACAAACGCGCTGCCGAGAAGGACGCAAAGGTGATGGCCGACGCCAACTCTAAGATCAACAACGCTGAGATTCCTGCCGACGGCAAGAAACCTGAGGTGAAACCTCCGTTCGACATCGCTAAGTTCGCCGGTATCTTTGCGGCCATTGGCTTGGCATTAGGCCTTGTGGCATCGGCTGTTGGCGGATTGTTCGAATGGCTTGGAGCTCACTGGTACAACATCGTGATATTCTTCTTGATTATCATCGCGATTATCTCGGGTCCAAGCATGATCATGGCATGGCTGAAGCTGCGCAAACGTAACCTGACACCTGTCTTGAACGCCAACGGCTGGGCTTTGAACCAGAAGTTGCTCGTCAACACCAAGTTCGGCGCCACATTGACAGGCATCGCCAAGTATCCGGTGGTCAAGACTAAAGACCCGTTCACAACACGCGCTCCATGGTGGAAGAGAATGCTGAGATGGCTGTTCTTCATCATCGCTGTCGTCGTGGCGGTCTACTTCATCCTTCCGAAGGATATGCGTCCATTCTGGCCAAAGGCACAGGAGGAGCAGGTCGCTGAGGCTCCGGCCGAGGTCGTCGAAGAGACAACGGAAGTGGTCGTTGAAGAAACTCCAGCTGCTGAAGCAGCGGAATAATCATCAAATTTTGGTGAAATCAATGAAAAATGCCGTGGGGATGCCTGCGGCATTTTTTATTTGTTTTGCGTCTTAACCCATTCGAATAATTCTAAAGGCAAATGGCAATATCCGTCAGGGTTTTTCTCGAGATAATCCTGATGATAATCCTCAGCGGTATAGAAATTTTGCAGAGGCATTACTTCGACGGCGATTTTGTCTTTGATTTTGGATTGCTGCTCCGTCATAACTTTGTTGATGGTCGGTAATTCATTGTCATCGGTGTAATAAATGCCGGTGCGATATTGAAGGCCAACATCGTGTCCTTGCTGGTTGACGCTTGTAGGGTCGATGGCATGAAAATACATGTTGAGCAGAAACCCAAGACTGATTTTACTCGGGTCGTATTCAACCTTGACGGTCTCGGCAGCTTTTGTAGCTCCGCTGCAGACCTCTTTATATGTCGGGTTTTCCTTGATGCTGTTGGCATAGCCGACTTTCGTCTCCATCACGCCTTTTATCATCTTGAAATAATGCTCGGTGCCCCAGAAGCAGCCGCCGGCAAGAAATATTTGTTTTGTCATCGTCATATTTTTTCGCAAATGTACGTCTTTTTTCTTTACTTTTGTGAATCGAAAATATAATCGCTATGAAAAAGATTTTTCCAATAATTATTTTGGCTTTTTTACTGAGTTCGTGCAGTTCTGATGTTAAGCAAGACCTCAATTCTGAAAATGATTACACACAATTTGTCAACCCATTCATCGGCACTCAGACCGACGAGACTGGTGCGCTGAGCGGGAGCACTTTTCCTGGCGCCACTATGCCTCAAGGCATGGTGCAACTGAGTCCCGAGACCGAGTTGATGGTCACCTGGGATCCTTGTTCGGGCTACGATTATAACAAAGATGTGATTTATGGATTTTGTCATACCCACCTCAGCGGAACGGGCTGCACCGACCTTATCGACGTGAGTTTTATGCCTGTCAGCGACGAGGTGACGCCCGACCAACTGAAGGCAGCCGACTTCGGACAGCATTACAGTCATGAAAATGAGGCGGCTCGTCCGGGCTATTATCAGGTTTTACTGGAAGAAAGCGGTACAAATGTTGAATTTACGACCACCGTCAGGACGGGCATCCACCGTTATACTTTCCCCAAAGGGAAGCCGCAGACCATCGTCCTCGACATGGACCGTGGCGTGTATCGTAAGGACGCGTATTACTCAGGCCGCCGTTTTTACGATATCATACAGGGTCAAATCCGCATTGTGGATGACCACACAGTGGAAGGCTACCGCGTAGTGTGCGGATGGGCCAAGCTGCGTAAGATTTATTTCCGTGCCGAGTTCTCGAAGCCAATTGCCGGTCACATCTTGATGAACGGCGGCCTGAATGTCGGCAACAGCGACGTGGTGAACGGACGCACGCCTCGCGCTGCCCTGACCTTCGATCCTAATGATAGTCAGGAGCTTATCGTTAAAGTTGCCATCTCGCCTGTCGACAACGACGGTGCACGCAAGAACATGCTTGCCGAGGCCCAAAGCTGGGACTTCGACGGCTATGCACAGGCTGCCCACGATGTTTGGCAGCGCGAGCTCAGCCGCATCGACGTTGATGGCACCGACGAGCAGAAAACGATATTCTACACAGGACTTTATCACGTTTTGATGCAGCCTAACACCATGAGTGATGTCGATGGACGTTATATGGACACCAACTACGAGATCAAGCAGATGCCGGAGGGACAGACTTACCACAGCACCTTCAGCCTGTGGGACACCTTCCGCGCCGCGCATCCACTCTATACTATGATAGACCCGAAAAACGCAGCGCAGTTCGTCAATGACATGATAATCCATCATAAGACCTACGGCTACCTGCCGATTTGGGACCTCTGGGGACAGGACAACTACTGCATGATAGGCAACCACGCCATCCCGGTGCTCGCCGACGCCATCATGTGCGAGATTCCTGGCATCGACGTGGAAGAGGCATATCAGGCGATGGTCGAGAGCAGCACGCGCAGTCATTACAACTCGCCTTTCGAGATCTGGGAAAAATATGAATATCTGCCGCAGACTCTGCAAGACGAGAGCGTGAGCATCACCATGGAGCAGGCCTTCGACGACGCCTGCGTGGCTCTGGTGGCGAAAAAGCTTGGAAAGACTGACGATTACGAGCGTTTCTACCGTCGCAGCATGTTTTATAAGAACCTCTTCGACCCTGAGACTGGTTTCTTCCGTCCGAAAGACGAAAACGGCAACTGGATCGAGGGTTTCGACCCGCTCAGCTACGAGCAGCCGTGCTTTGTCGAAGGCAACGCCTGGCAGTATATGTGGTTCGTGCCGCAGGATCCGCAAGGTTTGATAAATCTCTTCGGAAGTAAAGAAGCGTTTTTGAACAAACTTGACGAAAATTTCAGTCTGACCGCCACTTCGGGTGAGGTTGACGGCAACGCCAGCGGCTTCATCGGACAGTATGCACACGGCAATGAGCCGAGTCATCACACCGTTTATCTTTACAATTTTGCAGGAAAACCTGAACGTACACAAGAGTTGGTGGAGCAGGTCCGCTCAGAGTTTTATCGTGCTACGCCATGCGGTTATGCGGGCAACGACGACTGCGGACAGATGTCGGCTTGGTACATCTTCTCGAGCCTCGGATTTTATCCGTTCCACGCGGGCTCAGCGGAATATGTCATCGGCACTCCTTTGTTTAAAAAGGCTGTTTTACACCTCGAAAACGGTAAAGATTTCACAATCTTAGCGCCTAACAAGACGCCTGACAAGATTCATGTCAAGAGTGTGAAACTCAACGGAAAACCTGTTGAAGACTACATCATCACCAACCAGCAGATTATGGAAGGTGGCACTTTGGAATTTGAGATGAAATAAAACATATCATGGAAAAATTTAACACCAAAAAGATTATTCTTACCGCAGTTATCTTATTGATAACCATATTGTTATGGGTCTTACCCACTGCTGATTTGGGCATCGAGGGAATGACGGTGATACAGCAGCGCACACTGGCAATATTCGTCTTTGCCGCCCTGATGTGGCTCTTTGAGGTAATTCCAGCTTGGGCGACCTCGGTGACGACCATAGTGGCGCTTTTGTTTGCTGTCTCCGACAAGGGTTTTGTGCTTGAGGAACATGGCGTCGCCGTGAGCTACCGCGAGATCATGGCTTCGTTTGCCGACCCTGTCATCATGCTGTTTTTAGGCGGCTTCGTGCTGGCGATAGCAGCAAACAAAGTGGGGTTGGACGCTTATCTTGCGCGCACCCTGCTTCGTGTCTTCGGCAGCAAGCCAAAGTTTGTGCTTCTCGGACTGCTTTTGGTGCCCGGCACATTCTCAATGTTTATGTCGAACACCGCTACCGCTGCCATGATGCTGGCGTTTATGGCACCTGTGCTGAAGACCTTGCCGAAAGACAGTGCCGCTCCTGCTGCCTTGACGCTCGCAATACCTATCGCGGCTAACTTCGGAGGCTTGGGAACGCCAATCGGCACGCCGCCCAACGCCATCGCTCTCGGTGCCTTGACGAAGGTGGGCATCGACATCAGCTTCGGCTCGTGGGTGGTCCACATGGTGCCTTACGTCATCGTGCTCCTGCTGATAGCTTGGGTTGTGCTGATGCTTTTCTTCCCGATGAAGATGGAAAGACTGGAGATTGAAATCGAGACAAATGCTAAGTTCGACCGCGATTTCTGGATTGTGGCAATCACCATGCCTGTCACGATACTGCTGTGGGTGACCGAAGGCTGGACGCATTTCGACTCAAACATCGTGGCTTTGGTGCCGTTTGCGGTGTTCTCGATAACAGGAGTCTTCAAGGCCGACGACTTCTCGAAGATAGAATGGCATATCCTGTGGATGGTAGCCGGCGGATTCGCTTTAGGCACCTGCCTGAACAAGACAGGCTTGGCCACCGTGCTCATCAACGCGATACCGTTCACGACATGGCCGGCGGTGCTGGTGATCATCGGTGCGGGATTTGTCATGTATCTGCTCTCGACCTTCATCTCCAACTCGTCGGCAGCGAGCCTGCTCATGCCGGTCCTTGCTGTCGTCTCCACCGCCATCAAGGGAGAGCTTGCAGCTCTCGGAGGCGCCGCCTCGCTGATAGTCTACGTCGCCATCTGCTGCTCTCTCGCCATGACCTTGCCGATCTCCACTCCACCTAACGCCATCGCCGCCTCCACCGGCATGATAAAAACATCACAGATGGTAAAAGTCGGGTTGATTTTGGGAATCGTTGGCGGAGTATTAGGTTACGTGCTGCTGAGGGTGTTTCCGTTTTAATATTCTCTGATCGAGATAGCAAACCCTCCGCACGGGGCCATCCGCACTTTTAATGTCGATTTCGATGTCACTTTCTTCTTTGTGATGGTGTAAGCCTGCGGGTTGTAACCGTCACCAGCCAGACCGTTGGCGTCTTTGGCGTCGGCGTAGATTGTGGCCTCATATTTCACGCCAGGTTTCAGAAAATCGAGTTTCACCTTTACCTCGCGGGCGGTCTCGTCGGTGACGCCGCCAACGTACCAAACGTCGCGTGGTTCTGCATTTTTCAAATCATCGGCGGTGGCATCGTCAGGCAATGCATAAACAAACCGTGTCGCGCTGTTAATCACGCCCTTTTTACCATCGGCCAGTTCACCGACGCCTTCTGCAGCCTTGTTCAACGAAGAGAGCTTCGGATGACGTGCTGTCACGATGTAGGCGCCGGGTTCGGCTTCGAGATAAATCGATTTGTCCCAATCGACAGCCACGTCCTTGATAAACTGGAACGCATCCATAAACTGCGCATAATGCTCGGGGAAGTCGGCTGCCATCTGCAATGGCGAATAGAATGTGACGTACAGCCCCAGTTGGTTGCAGATTGTGATGTTCATCTTTCCGCCCCAAGGCACGATCTTGCCCATGTCGGTCACGAAAATGCCTGGTGTGTAGTCCATCGGACCGCCTTGCAAGCGTGTGAACGGCAAAATGGTGGTGTGTCCGGGCTTGATTCTATTCTGAAACTCAGTTCCCATCGCGCTCTCGTTGCCAATCATGTTGGGCCAAGTACGGTAAAGTCCAGTTGGGCGCACCGCCTCGTGTGCATTGACCATAATATGGTGTTTCGCCGCCTCAGTGATGCAATAATGGTAGTGGTTGTTTATCGGCTGACTGTAATGTCCCTCGCCGTAAGGGATGATTTTGCCCACATAGCCGCTCTTCACGGCATCGTAGCCGTATTGGTTCATCAAAGTGTAAGCTTGTTCCAGCCAATGTTCGTAATTGATTGTGGATGAAGAACTTTCGTGATGCATTATCAGTCTGATTCCTTTTTCGTGAGCGTATTTGTTCAACGCCGGCAAATCGAAGTCAGGGTAGGGTGTGATGAAGTCGAAGACGTAGTCTTTCTGCTTGCCGTACCAGTCTTCCCAGCCGATGTTCCAGCCCTCAATCAACAAGGCGTCGAAGCCGTTTTCTGCAGCGAAATCTATATAACGGCGCACGTTTTCATTATTGGCGGCGTGACGGCCATGAGGTTTGGCGTGAACATAGTCGGTCTCGCCCAGCTTCACCGAAGGATACTCGTCAGTATAACTCCAAGTGTTTTTGCCGGAAATCATCTCCCACCAAACGCCCATATATTTCACGGGGTGAATCCAACTTACGTCTTCCAAAACGCAAGGATCGTTGAGGTTAAGAATCAGTCGGGAGGCCAACACGTCGGTGGCTTTTTCGCAGACCATCACGGTGCGCCAAGGGGTGTGGCATGGCGTCTGGATTCGACCTTTGTAGCCTGTCGCATCTGGCGAAAGATGTGCTTGGAACACGAAGTTTTCATCGTTCAAATCGAGGTGCATGGTCGGGAAATCCAAGGTTGCAGCTTCATGGATATTGAGATACAATCCATCGTCGGTTTTCATCTGTAAGGCAGTCTGCACGCCAGTGGGAGAGAAGCTCTTCCAAGGCCATCCGTTGCCAGTGTGGGCTGCGTCGTAAAGTCCTCTGATTTCTGACAGTTTCGATTCGGTAAAATTATATTCCTGAGTGTCGTAGTCACCCGGAATCCACCAAGCTGTGTGGTCACCGGTCATTGCAAACTCGGTCAGTTCCTCTTCAATCCAGAAATAAACCAATGCGTTTTCCATCGGGAACTCATATCTGAAGCCCAATCCGTCATCATACAAACGAAATCTTATCTGCATCACTGTGGCTTTCGTCTCCGTCGAATGATCCATGCTTTCGACCGAACCTGCCGGCTGTTCAAGCGTCACCAGCATCTCGTTGTAATGGTTGCGAATTTGTGCTTCTTCACCCCAAACTGGCTCCCAAGTCTCATCAAAAGTGTCGAATTTCACATCTTTCAGCACAAAAGCATGCGCCAAATCGTCGCGCCATTCAAGCGTAAAGCCCATCTTCGAAGGCAAAATAACAGGTTTTCCGTCCTTATTCAAAGAATAATAAGGTACGCCGTCCTTAACTTCGAAAGTGAGTTCCAATTTTCCGTCAGGACTGGCGACTTTTTCCTGTCCTAAAAGCGTCTGCCAACCGAAGGCAAATATGATTAAAGCAAAAAACGTTAATTTTAAATGTTTCATTGCACGAATAATTTATCATGCAAATATAAAACATTTTTGAATAATATCATTCTTTAATCAATACTGCATACTCAGCTGCTCAAATAGTACCGGAAGAAATGCGCAGCCGTTGTTTGATCGGCCCATTCTCACTATTACAAGGTTTTTATACGGGTTGACGTAAATTGTTTGGGCACAGATACCATATGCGTAATATCCGGAATTTTCAGGTCTGGTATAACCCTCATAGCTTATGTTATACCAGTTGTAATGATAGCCGTGACTATTCTCGTCAAAGGTTATAGTCTGACGAATCCATTCCTCGCTTACGATACGTTTGCCCTCCCATAAGCCATAGTTGAGATATAGTTGTCCGATCTTGGCTAAGTCTCTCAATGTCATCGTGATACCGCCAAAAGCGTGCGCCATG
>JAFZXR010000061.1 GCA_017616675.1 Bacteroidales bacterium | reverse complement strand
TGAACGAGACCATCATGGGCGACGCGGCCGTCATCTCAACACCTGACTCAAAGGTGAAAGTGGTCGTATATCCTACCGACGAGGAATATATGATTGCTAAAGATACGTTTGATTTGGTGAAATAAAAATGACTTTTGGCTATTGGCCGTTGGCTATTAGCAGACATGCTAACGGCTGATGGCCAATATTTTTAATACAATAATGACGTCTAAATCGGCGTTTATAAGACAAATCCTATAACATGAAAAAAATCAATTATTTAAGCCTGATTGTCGGCATAATGTTGCTGGCATTCTTGTCGGGATGCGACAAAAACAAGCCATCGAATGGCAGAATCGTTGAACAGATCCGTCCCGTCAGCGAAACTTTGTTACCTCTCATCGACAGCTACACCTCGGGTGTCATCACCGAAGGCGAGCCTATCGTGGTACGTTTCAAATATCCTAACACGCTGAAAGTCAAGCAAGGCGAGGCATTGCCAGCCAAATTGTTCACTTTCACGCCTGATTTGAAAGGTAAGGCTGTGTGGCTCGACGAGAACACAGTAGCTTTCAAATACGAAAAAATCGATAACTCAAAGCAATATGTCTGCCGCTTCAAAGTAGCGGAAATGCTGGATGTCGCAGCGACAGAGACGCTGGAGTTCGGCTTCGGAGTGCGCCGTCAGTCGTTTAACCTCGTCGACGTATATCCGATTTGCCAGAGTGCCGATGCGATGGATTATCTGTTGTATGTACAGTTTGCCGCACCAGTGAAGTTTGAAGACGCCGAGAAGATCTTCGACGAGTCGTTTGCCAAGCAATATCAGGTGGAGACAAGCTTTGTCAACGACTATTATTATTCATATACAATAAAATCGCTTCAGCGAAAAGATACCGATTATAATATCGAGATAAACCTGAACGGTAAAAATATCGGCTCGGACACGAAAATCAAACGCAATGTGACGGTCTACGCAAAAGACAAGTTCATGCCGATTGACTTCGACGTCGAAAAATCGTCGGGGCAAGGCACTTTGTTCTTCACGCAGCCATTGAAAGAAGATCAGAACCTCAACGGACTGGTTTATTTCAGTCAGCAGAAACTGGCAGCAAAATATGGCATTCAGGACAACTATATCACATTCTATTTTGACAAATCGAGTCTTTACAGCTACCAGCTGGAAAATATCACCATGTATGTCAGCGGCATCCGCAGCGCGGCCAACGACATCATGCAGGAAGACAAAGACTTCACCTTCTCGCTCAACGAATACGAGCCTAAGGTGCGCTGGACCAACGACGGAGTGATCCTGCCGGATATCGAAGAGACTACGGTTTTCTTCGACGCCACATGTCTTAACTCAGTGACACTCAGGATTATACGCATCTACGACGACAATATTTTATCCTTCATTCAGGATAATGACATGAGCAACACCTATGGCATCCGCAAGGTCGGTCGTCTTGAGAAAAAAGTGCGTCTGCAGCTCGATAACCCTCATCTCACGCAGTGGAAGACCTACCCTATCGTGCTCTCCGACTACGTCGACGTGGAGCCAGGCGCGATGTATCAGCTGACGCTCAACTTCGGTCCGGCCGACTATATGCTGGCTTCCGACGAGATGAAACGCGAGGTGACGGAAAACGCTCAGCGTGAAGCCGATTATTGGGATGGCGAGAGTTATGACTACAAAGAATACCGCTACGACGGCAACTGGGGCGATCCTAACGGCTACACATATTATAACTATGTGGAGCAGAAGAAAAACATAGTGGTCAGCGACCTCGCCGTGACCGCTAAGATGGGCCGCAACGACTTGATCGACGTGTTTGTGTATCAGATTTCCGACGCGAAACCTGCTTCGGGTGCCAAAGTGACGGCTTATAACTATCAGAAACAGCTTATCGCCGAAGGCAACACCGATGGTAAGGGCCATGTGCAGATGCAATGCGCCAACAAGCCGGCCTTCGTCATCGCCACCGACCGAAAAGGCAGTAAGTCGGTGATAAAACTTAACGACGGTAATGCCTTGTCGTACAGCCGTTTCAACGTCGATGGCGAGCCTGTGGAGAAAGGCGTCGTGGGCTTTGCCTACTCCAACCGCGGGGTGTGGCGTCCGGGCGATGAGCTACAGCTCAACCTCATGCTCACCGACGTCGACGGACAGCTACCAGAGAACTACCCGGTGGTTCTTGAGGTTACCGACGCTTCGGGACGACTCTACGCCAAGCAGGTCAACACCAAGCCGGTGAACGGCATCTATTGCTACAACGTGCCTACCAACCCAAGCGATGAGACAGGCCTCTGGACCGCACGTTTCAAGGTCGGAACGACGACTATTACCAAGAATCTGCGCGTTGAGACGGTCAAGCCGAATCGTCTGGAGATAAAATTTGAACTTCCTGAAGTCATCTATCTGACGAATCCGCAACGTGTGACGTTATCTTCAAAATGGCTTAACGGATTGAAAGCCAATGGATTAAAAGCCGAAGTAGATATTAAGGTTCGCAACGGTGTGACCAAGTTCAAAGGTTTTGAAAACTATTGTTTTGACAACGATGCAGAACATTTCGAAGCCACCGAGCTCGCGCTGTTCAGCGGCTCGCTCGGTGATGAAGGATCGGCCAACATCAGCTTCGACCCGTTGAAAAACCTCAGCTCACAGCAGATGATGAACGCCGTGTTCACCACCAAGGTGTTCGAGCAGGGCGGTGACTTCAGCATCGCTTCGTTCAAGGCCATGCTGTCGCCATTTGCCAGATACGTCGGCGTGGAGCTGCCCGAAACGACATCGAAATACGGAAGTTACTACGACACCAATAAAAACTGGAACTTCAACGTGGTGGTCGTCAACGACAACGGCAAGACCTGCAACGCCACCGTCAACCTCGACTACGCACTTTACAAACTCGACTCCTACTGGTGGTGGTCGAGCGAAGACGACTACACCTTAAAACGCTATGCATCAGGCACTTATAAACGCCCAGTGAAGAGCGGCACCATAACCTACAACGGCAACAACGCCTTGAGTTTCAACATCCCTGACTCGGAGTGGGGCTGCTACCTGCTCGTGGTCAGCGACAAGCAAGGCGGACACAGCTTCGCCAAGGTCATCAGCTTCGACTGGGGCTACGGACATTCATCGTCGGAGTCGGGCGCTCCTACGCAGCTCTCGATGAAAGCCACGGCCGACAGCTATCAGGTAGGTAAAAATATCGTTGTGACCTTCCCTGCCAACGACAAAGCCAAGGCTCTCGTGACCGTGGAGGCCAACGACAAGGTGTTACAGACCTTCGCACTCGATAACCTCGGCGAAGAAGGCAAGGTGGAGTTCACCGCCACCGCCGACATGATTCCGAATGTGTACGTCTACGTGTCGCTGATTCAGCCTCACGACAGCGGCAACGGCTTGCCGATACGTCTCTACGGCGTGATTCCTGTCAAGGTGGAAGACCAGAAGCTGCAGCTCAAGCCGAGTATCGAGGTGCCTGAGACCACCAACACCAAGAAGACCATCGAGGTGAAGGTCGGTGAGGCCAACGGACAAGCCATGACATATACTCTTGCTGTTGTCGACGAGGGAATCCTCGGACTGACGAACTTCAAGACGCCGAACCCTTACGGCTACTTCAACAGTAAGCAGTCGCTGCTGGTGCGCACATGGGATAACTACGCCTCGGTCATCGACGCCTTCAGCGGAGAGTTCGGATCAATCTATGCCATCGGCGGTGACGGAATCGTCGAGCAGGAGCTCACCCTCGACAAGCGCTTCAAGGCGTATGCCGTGACACTCGGTCCATTCGAGCTGAAGGTCGGCGGCACCAACACCCATGAGTTCGAGGTGCCGGCATGTTCGGGTGCCCTGCGTTTCATGGTGGTGGCTCACGGCGATGGCAAGGCTTTCGGCGGCGCCGAGAAGAAGATGACCGTCGTCGATCCTATCACGCTCTACGCCTCGGCGCCGCGTGTGGTGGCTCC
>JAFZXR010000060.1 GCA_017616675.1 Bacteroidales bacterium | reverse complement strand
TCTTTATTATCCTGATTGTCCTTGTTATCCTGATTTTGCTGCTGCTGTTGCTGTTGTTGCTACTGCTGCATCAGCTTCTGACGAGCATACTCGAGGTTGTATCTCGCATCCTCGTCGTCGGGATTCATCTTCAAGCAGTTTTTATAAGAATCGAAGGCCTCAGCGTATTTCTGCTGCTCCATCTGGCAGTTTCCGAGGTTGTAGTAGGCGTCGGCCTGCACGTCGTCGGGCACATTCCTGTCGATGATTTCCTGGAAACTCTTCGACGCTTCCTCGTAGTTTTTCTGCTGATAATAAGCATCGCCGAGGTTAAACAGAGCTTTGTAGTTATATTTCTTTTCGAGCGAAGCCTTGTAATCCTTCTCCGCTTCGAAATAATTCTCACCCTTGTAATTTCTGTTGCCCATGCGTATCAGGCGCTCCTTTGTCTGAGCGTTCGATGCCACGAAGGCGAACAAAAACAGCAGTGATAACCCTATTTTAAATATTGTTTTCATTTTTCGGCTCAAAGAATTTAAATTTCGATTCCCATTTTCTCTTTCCTGAAGAAAGCAGAATCTCGATGATAAGTAAAATTATCGCGGCGCCCACGAACCATTGGAACTGGTCGTCGTAGTCGGTGAAGACGTTTGCCTCGATTTCCGACTTCTCGGTCTTGTTGATATCCTCGTAGATCTTGTCCAATCCCACGTTCGAGTTGCTCGCCCTCACATAGAGTCCGTCGCCAATCTCGGCAATCTGCCTCAAGATGTTGTCGTCGAGCTTGGTGATGATGGTGTTGCCCTCCTTATCCTTTTTGTATCCTATGTTTTTACCATATTTGTTGTAAACTGGGATAGGGGCGCCGCTGTCCAAGCCCATGCCGATGGTATAGATCTTGATGCCGCGCTTCGCTGCTTCTTGAGCAGCCTTCACCGCATCGCCGTTCTCGTGGTCCTCGCCGTCGGAGATGATGACGATGGCTTTGTTGTGCTCGTCCTCGCCGAAGCTCTTGATAGCCAAATCGATAGCTCTTCCGATCTCGGTTCCCTGAGCAGGAATAAGGCTCGGGTTGACGGTCGAGAGGAACATCTTGGCAGCCGAATAGTCGGTGGTGATAGGCAGCTGCACATAGGCGTTGCCGGCAAAGACCACCACGCCGATCCTGTCGCCGCCCAGCTTCGAGATGAGCTTGTAGATGGCCTGTTTCGAGCGTTCCAGACGGTTAGGAGCGATGTCTTCGGCAAGCATCGAGTTCGAGATGTCGATGCACAAGAAGATGTCGATGCCTTCGCGTTTCACCTTCTCCATCTTCGATCCCGACTGCAGATTGGCCGCACCTATAATTAATAAAGCTATAATCAGGTTGAAAAGTACGAACTTGGTGTTATTCCTCGCCGACGAGAACATCGGGACGAGGAAATTTCTCAGCTTGACGCTGGCAAAACGTTCAAATTGTCTCTTGTTCCACAAACGAATCAGAACATAGATCGCCACCAGCACCGGAATCACCAGCAACCAGTATAGATACTGAGGATTTTCAAATCTTATGATGTTGCTATCCATTGTTTAATCCGTTAATGTTTTAAAAATAGTGTTTTTCAAAATAAATCCAAGCAATAACAAGGCCAAACCCATCAAGACGAAAGGCAGGAATTCCTCGTGGACGCGCGTGAACTCGTTGATTTCGATCTTCGAGCGTTCCAGCTGGTCAATCTCTTCGTAGATTTGCTCCAGTTTCTCGTTCGACGTGGCACGGTAGTATTTTCCGCCAGTCTCGTCGGCAATCTGCTGCAGCAAAGGCTCGTTGATGGTAACCTGAATCTGTTGGTACTGTATCCCGCCAAACGGTGTCTGTACGGGATATGGCGCTGTGCCTCGCGTTCCGACGCCGATGGTGTACACTCTGACGCCGAAAAGCTTGGCCATCTCGGCCGCTGTGGCCGGGTCGATGGAGCCTGCGTTGTTGTCACCGTCGGTAAGCAGAATCACCACCTTCGAGATGGCTTCGCTGTCCTTCAATCGGCTCACCGATGATGCCAGTCCGTCGCCGATAGCGGTGCCGTCTTCGAGCATGCCGCACTTCAGGTCCTTCATCATGTTCAAAAGCATGCCATGGTCAGTGGTTAAAGGCACTTGCGTGAATGTCTCACTGGCAAAGACCACCAGTCCCATCCTGTCTTCCGGACGGCCTTTCACAAACTCGGCGCTGATGTCTTTTGCTGCCTCCAAACGGTCGGGTTTGAGGTCCTGGGCAAGCATACTGCTCGACAGGTCGATGGTCAGCACTATGTCGATGCCCTCGACGTTAATCTTCTGGTTTTTCGAACTGCTCTGTGGACGTGCTAACGCAATGATTAACAAAGCTAAAGCGCAGATGTCGATGACAAAAAGTATGTGTCGGGCGTAGATGCGCCAACTTTTCGGCATTCCCTTGAAGAAGCCGGTGTCGCTGAACTTCACATACGCCTGATGTTTCCTTCCGAGGAAGATATACCATACTATCAGCAATGGAATGATAATCAATCCATAAAGAAAGTATGACGATGCAAATTCTATCGAACTCATTTATTTTCCTCCTCTTTCTTTTTTTTCTCTTCCTGGAAAAATGCGTAGCTGTCTTCGACGAAGAGGTTGATGTCCTTAAACGACTGCTCGTTCTCGTCTTTCGAAGGATTGGCTTTCGCAAATTTCACCAAATCGGCGGTGATGAGCGTGTCTTGCAGCTTCATCTTCACGAATTCCTGAAGGTTCAATGCGTTGACCTCTTTCATGATCTCGTCGGTCGTCATCTCAACGGCGTCGATCTCAAATTGTCCTTCAAGATATTCTCTCGCGATGTCGGTCAAATCGGTGTAATAATCCTTGACTTTCAATGAGTTCCACAGCTCGTTGTCTTTCATGTCGGCGAGCTTGGCTCGGGCTGTCACGATGGCAGGAATCGTAGGTTTTTTCTTTTCAATCACTACAGGTTGCTGAGTCTTTCTGTGTTTCTGCAGATAGTAGATCAGATAAAGAATTCCTATAACTGCTATCACTATCGCGGCCCAAGGCAACACTTCCTTTGCGGTGACGTATTGCTTGATGACGCCGTTGATAGGGAGGAAGGCCTGCGTGGTGTCGACGGCAACCGTCTTCACGTAAAGCTCTTTCTCCATGGTGTGAAGCTTATAACGAACGCTGTCTTGCAGACTCTTGCTGTAGTAGATGTCGATTTCCGGCACGTAGACGTAGCCCGTGTCGAAGGTCGTCAAGGTGAGTTGCTGCTTCATCAGCACGTTGTCGCTGTTTTCGACAGGCGTGGTGGTCAGTTCGCCCTCTTTGATGATCTCGATCGACTTGCTCAGGGTGTCGCCGAAGCGTTTCCAGTCGACGTTATAGTCTTTCGGAACCGTCAGCAACAGCTGATAATCAAAAGGTTGTCCCACGAGTATGGTGTCGACGCTGATACGTCCTTTCAGCGACACGGCTTGGGCATCGCAGCGGATGCTGAGTGCCGACATCATGCAGAACAACAATATGAAACAAAGTTTCTTCATCTTCTCGATTCTCTCCTTTTAAAAAGTTGCATTAGAGGCTTGACATAGTCTTCGTCGGTGTATATCAATGTGTTATCCACGCCGTTGTTGGCAAAAGTCTTGCTTAGCGCCGTCGTAGCGTGCCGCACATATTTCTGATATGCTTGATTCCAGGTGCTGGTCGAGGTGTCGACCCACAGCTCTCTGTCAGTCTCGTTGTCGCGGAACTTCACCAGGCCTATCTTAGGTATGATGAGTTCGCGTTTGTCGGTGATTCTCAATGAGATAAGATCGTGTTTGCGCGCCGCAATCCGCATCTCCTGTTCAAACGGCTTATCTGTGATAAAGTCGGAGATGAGGAAGGCGGTGGTGCGTTTCTTGATGGCGCTCGTCAGGAACTTCAGGCCTTCGCCGATGTCGGTGCCTTTGTGCTGAGGCGTGAACGTCACTATCTCGCGGATGATACGCAGGATGTGGCTTGAGCCTTTCTTTGGCGGGATGAACTTCTCGATCTGGTCGCTGAAGAATATCACGCCGACCTTATCGTTGTTCTCGATAGCCGAAAACGCCAGCACTGCCGCGAGTTCCGCCGTGATGTCGCGTTTGGTGGCATCAACAGAGCCGAAGTCGTTGGAGCCCGACACGTCGATGAGCAGCATCACCGTCATCTCACGTTCTTCCTCGAAAACCTTGACAAAAGGCTTGTGGAATCGCGCCGTGACGTTCCAGTCGATGTTGCGGATATCGTCGCCATACTGATACTCGCGCACCTCGCTGAAGGTCATGCCTCGACCTTTGAACGCGCTGTGATACTGACCCGAAAAGATGTGGTTGGTCAGTCCGCGTGTCTTGATCTCGATCTTTCTGACTTTCTTAAATAACTCAGTTGCTTCCATGTTTCAAAATCACGGCACCTCTACGATGTTCAAAATCTCGTTGATGATATCTTCTGTTGTGATATTTTCTGCTTCTGCCTCGTAGGTCAGACCGATACGGTGACGCATCACATCCGGGGCAACGGCACGAACATCCTCAGGGATGACGTAGCCACGACGTTTGATGAAAGCGTAGGCCTTGGCTGCCAAAGCGAGGTTGATTGATGCACGCGGTGAGCCGCCGTAGCTGATCATGCCGGCGAACTTCTTCAGCTTGAACTCCTCCGGGAAACGTGAGGCAAACACGATGTCGGTGATGTAATTCTCGATCTTCTCGTCAAGATAAACCTCACGGCAAACCTTACGGGCGTTGAGGATGTCTTTCGTCGACGTAACCTTATGAACCTCAGGATATTCCTTGTTGATGTTCTGACGAAGAATCACTTTTTCCTCTTCTTTCTTCGGGTAGTCGATCACGACCTTCAGCATGAAACGGTCGACCTGTGCTTCCGGAAGCGGGTAGGTGCCTTCCTGCTCGATAGGGTTCTGTGTTGCCATCACCAGGAACGGGTCCGGCAAGGCGAAAGTGCTCTCTCCGATGGTCACCTGATGTTCCTGCATGGCCTCGAGCAATGCGCTCTGCACCTTCGCAGGTGAACGGTTGATCTCATCCGCCAACACGAAGTTAGCAAACACAGGGCCTTTTCTCACTATGAATTCCTCCGTCTTCTGACTGTAAATCATGGTTCCGACGAGGTCGGCAGGCAGAAGGTCGGGAGTAAACTGAATACGGCTGAAGTCGGCATCGACGATGCTCGCCAATGTCTTGATAGCCAATGTCTTAGCCAATCCTGGAACGCCTTCCAAAAGGATGTGGCCGTTCGACAATAAACCGATGAGCAAACGCTCTGTCATGTGTTTCTGACCCACGATGACCTTGCTCATTTCCATGTTGATCAAGTCGATAAACTGACTCTCTCTCTGAATCTTTTCGTTTAATTCGCGAATGTCTGTTTCAATCATCTTATTGCGATTTTTATGCTTTTTTTCAATTTTCAATATTAACGCAAAAATATTGCAAAAATTTCAATCTGCAAAGAAAAATTTAACCTATTTTTCGACTATTCCGAAATTTTTTGTAATTTCGTAGCTTGAAATAAATCTATGCTGCAAATTGGCAAAATAGCGATAATCGGGGCGGGAAATACGGCCTATACTCTTTGTAAGTTGTTGAAAAGCAAAGAGATAGAACCTTATTGTATGCTTGTCAGGAATCCCGAAAAAGCGAAAAAAGTGAGCGAAGATTTGGGCGTCGAAGCCGTTACAGACTACGAAAAAGTGCTGAAATCGGATCTTGCGATAATTGCGGTGAACGACGACGCCATTTCTGAAGTCGCGACGCATCTCCTTGAGTATAAAGGACTTGCAGTTCATACCTCGGGAACCAAGTCGGCCGAGCTGCTTAACCGCACGATGCGCTTCGGAGTTTTTTATCCGCTGCAGACGATGAGCAAAAACCGCGAAATCGAGTTCGACGAGATACCTTTATTAATATACGCCAATTCGCCGGATGATGTTGAAATGCTTAGCCGTTTCGCAAGTCATTTTTCGAAAAAAGTGGTCTTCTGCGACGATGAGCAACGCAAGGCGATACATCTGGCGGCTGTCTACGTGTCGAATTTCACCAACGTGATGCTCGGAATAGGGGATAAGTTACTGAAAGACAATGGTTTAAAGCTTGACATAATGAGGCCTCTTGTCGAAGAGATGATTAAAAAATCGTTTGAGACTTCACCCGAAGAGGCGCTGACAGGTCCTGCCCGTCGTGGCGACTTTGCGACAATTGGCGAACACGAGAAAATGCTGGCCGACAACCCCGATGAGCTCGCCATTTACATGATTTTGACCGATTATATCATTGAAAATTATCAGAAAAATGAAAAACTATAAAGAACTTTTAAAAAACGTAACGACCTTTATCTTTGATTATGACGGAGTTATGACGCAGGGCGATGTCTTCATGATGCCTAACGGCGAAGGCATCCGCGCCACCAATGTCAAGGACGGCTTCGCCTTGCAGCTGGCCGTGCGTCTCGGATACAACGTCGCAGTCATCTCGGGAGGTTACGCCGACTCCATGGTGGCGCGGATGAAGATGCTCGGAGTGAAGGACGTTTTTACCCATATCCCTAACAAAATCATTAAGTTAGAGGAATATATGAAGGAGAAAAACCTCAAGAAGGAACAAATCGTCTACATGGGCGATGACATGCCCGATTATCCTGTGATGCAGATGGTGGGAGTGCCTGTTTGCTCCGCCGACGCCTCCGAAGAGATCAAGCAGATAAGCGTCTATATCAGCAACAAAGAAGGCGGAAAAGGTGCCGTGCGCGACATCATCGAGCAGGTGCTCAAGCTGCAGGATAACTGGATGAAGGACTTCGAAAATCATCTGTGGTAATGAAGAAAATCGGTGCTTTTTTCAGACTGGTGCGCTGGCCTAACCTGCTCATGACAGCATTGATGATGTGCCTTGTGTATCACTGCGTTATGGGTGTCAGAAGCACCATCGGATTCGTCCTGCTGACCATCTCGGTGGTGTTTATTTTCGCAGGCGGTTATGCTATAAACGACATTTTCGACAAGGAGATCGATGCGGTGAACAAACCAGACAGACTTATCGTCGGCAGGATTTTTACCGAAAAACAATGTATTGTCTTTTATTGGGCATTGACAATCATAGGTTTAGGCTGTGCTTTGGCTTCAAGTTTAATCACTTATGGCAGTAAGTTTCTCCCTGTCTTTTTATGCCTGCTGCTATTGGTTTGCGTTTTCTATTCTTATTCCAGCAGGTATAAGAAAAAACTTGTCATCGGAAATGTAATCGTTTCAGTATCAATCGCTTTCGTGACGTTTTTGCCATGGCTGTTCCAGATTTTGGCCATGCGTGGCGATGAGATTATTCTTATCGAAAACGAAGAATGGATGCGTCAGTCGCTTCATCTGGTGCTGATTTACACCGCATTTGCCTTCCTGTTGACGCTGATTCGCGAAATCGTAAAGGATATGGAGGATGTGGAAGGCGACGAACGCTCGAATTGCCGCACTATTCCTATCGCCTGGGGCATTAAGACCGCTCAAATCATTGTGCTGGCGCTGACTTTATTGGCATTCATTTTAATCATATACGCTAAAGAATACTTGCATGACTATGGCTTTGTCATAACGGGCTATATGCTCTACGGATCGGGCATTTTCATGTTTGTAATGCTGTTCGGAAATGTTTTTGGTCTGCTTGACTCAAGCCTTAGGACCTCAAAACAGTTTCATATGCAGTCTATTGCCATGAAAATCAGCATGTTAGTTGGAGTTTTATCGATGTTTTTCATAAAATAAAATGTTAGATAATTTAAAGAAATATAATATCGTTTTAGCTTCGAAATCGCCTCGCCGTCAAGAGCTTTTGAAGGGCATCGGCATCGATTTCACGATTCAGACCAAAGAAGTCGACGAGAGCTATCCTCAGCGTCTGCCGGTCATCGATGTGGCGCCGTTTTTGAGTCTGAAGAAAGCTAAGGCCTTCGAAGATGCGGAACTGCCTGATAATTATATGGTTATCACCGCCGACACCGTCGTCATTGTCGAAAATGAGATCCTCGGCAAGCCGAAAGACCGTGACGATGCGGTGCGGATGATGAATCTGCTTTCCGGCAAGGTGCATAAGGTGGTGACAGGCGTCACAGTGCACACAAAAGAGAAGACAAAGACCTTCTCGGTTATCTCTAAGGTGACACTCGAAATGCTTGATAATCAAGAAGTTAATTATTATATCAATAATTTCAAACCTTACGACAAGGCAGGCGCTTACGGTGTCCAGGAATGGATAGGCTACATAGGCGTCAGCAACGTCGAAGGCTCGTATTATAACGTGATGGGCTTGCCCACACAGAAATTGTATAAAGTTTTAAAGGATTTTTAGATGGAAAGAAAACCGACGATTTTAGTAACGAATGATGATGGGTATTTGGCGAAAGGCTTAAGGAAACTTGCGGATTTGATGAGTCAGATTGGAAAGGTGGTGGTGGTGTCTACCGAGCAGGTGAAGTCGGCGCAAGGTCACTCGATGACCATAAATGAACCATTGAGACTCAGACAGTTAGAGAAGTCTGAGAATTTTGAGATGTATGTCTTGAACGGCTGCCCGGTCGACTGCGCGAAGGTGGGCTTCCAGATGCTCATGGACGAGTATCCCGACCTGCTGGTTTCGGGCATCAACCACGGTTCGAATGCCTCGACCAACGTGATATATTCGGGCACCATGGCCGCCGTCGTCGAGGCCTGCATGGACGGAATCCCGGCGATTGGCTTCAGCCTCGAGGATTACTCGCCGAACGCCAACTTCGACAACCTCGACAGCTACATACTCGATATCACGAAAAAAGTTTTGAAAGAAGGTCTGCCGAAAGGCGTCTGCCTGAACGTGAATTTCCCCAAGACGACTGAGGAAAACCCTATAAAAGGCGTTAAGATCTGCCGTCAGGCCAAGGCACGCTGGAAAGAGATCTTCGACAAGCGGAAAGACCCGCACAACCGCGATTATTTCTGGATTGGCGGCGAGTTTATCGTCGAAGACGACGGTACCGACACCGATGTCTATGCGCTGAAAAACGGCTACGCGTCGATAGTCCCGACACATTACGACTGGACTGCTTACGACGTCATGGACAAACTAAAAAGTTTTGAAAAATGAAGTATTACATCATAGCAGGTGAGGCTTCGGGCGATTTGCACGGCTCAAATCTCGTGGCCTCGATACGACAGCAGGACCCGGGAGCGAAGATCAGGGCATGGGGAGGCGAGAAGATGCGCCGAAACGGTGCCAACGTGGTGAAAAACTACCACGACCTGGCGTTTATGGGCTTCGTCGAGGTTTTAATGAATTTGAAGACAATTCTTAAAAATATTAAATATTGTAAAAAAGACATAGCCGAATTCAAACCCGATGCACTGATTCTCATCGACTACCCCGGATTTAACCTTAAGATAGCAAAATGGGCGAAAAAGAAGGGTTTCAAGGTGTTTTATTATATCTCGCCTCAGGTGTGGGCATGGAAACGCCGCCGCGTGTACACCATCAAGAAGGTGGTCGACAAAATGCTCTGCATCTTGCCTTTCGAGAAGAAATTTTACGACAACTATGACGTTGACTGTCAATTTGTTGGACATCCTCTGCTCGACGAGATAGCGAAGGTTGAACCTGTCGACAGACAGAAGTTTTACAAGGCTAACCGCCTTAATCCTAAGAAAGAGATCATCGCGCTGCTGCCGGGAAGCCGTAAACAAGAGGTGAGCCGCATGCTCACGGTGATGCTCGACGTGGTGAAGATGTTCCCGAGCTACCAGTTTGTGGTGGCCTGCGCACCGTCGCTGCCGGTGAGCTACTACAAGAAGATAATAGGGGAGAAGGCTAACGTGAGATTAGTGCTCAACCGCACGTATCAACTGCTGCAACTGTCAAGCGCTGCTGTGGTTACCTCAGGAACGGCGACTCTCGAGACGGCCTTGCTCGACGTGCCCGAAGTGGTGTGCTACAAGGCCAACAGGATTTCGTATCTCATCGCCCGCCAGGTGGCGAAAGTCAAATATATCTGTCTGGTGAATCTCATCATGGACCGATTGGTAGTCAAGGAGTTAATACAAAACGACATGACCGCCAACAACATACGCGACGAGTTGCAGTCGCTGCTCAACAGCTCGAAACGACAGAAAAAACTGCTCGAGGAATACGAAGAGCTGAAGTATGTGCTCGGCAACACCGGAGCGTCGGATAGAGCCGCCGAGACGATAATCTCATATGTTAAAAAATTTTAACATTTGCGATAAAAATTTAACACAACTTGCATAAAAACGAAAGAAAACCTGTCGTTTTTTGACCTAACTTGCATGTGTTAAACACGTGCAGGAATGGTAAACTGGTTCAAATATCCTTTCATCCGTCTGCTGATGCCTTTCGTATTGGGCATCTGGCTTTCGTTTTCGTGTCTGAACCTATCGGAAAAGGAATTGCGAATCCTCCTGATTGCCGTGATTTTGCTGGGATTTGCGTTAATAGTGATATCCTCGGTGGTCAAAGACTACCGCTATCGCTGGGTCTTCGGTGTATTGTTGAATCTGCATCTTATATTAATAGGTGTAGCCGTCGTCCATATCCGTGACGATGACCTCGATGATGACTGCGACTTATGGGTCGCCCGACTGTCGGAATGCCCGACGGAGAAGGAGAAGTCGGTGAAGGTGGTGCTTGAGATGCAGTCGTGTCAAGGTGCGGTGATGGCTTATTTCGAGAAAAACGAGCGCTCGCTGGGCTTGAATTATGGCGATGTCATTGTGTTTCATGAGCCGCCGCGACTGCTGGAACCGCCAATGAATCCTGAGCAGTTCGACTATCGGAAGTATCTGGCTCGGAAGGGAATCTCGCGGCAGGTGTACTTGAATGACAACTCTTGGGAGAGGCTTCCGCTGTGTCGTGCGAACCCCGTTTATGCGTTCTCGTACCGGCTGCGCGACTTTCTGCTCGAAACGATGCAAGACCTTGGCATCGAAGGCGAGGAATATGCAGTCGCGGCGGCGATTTTGCTCGGTTATGACGATACGTTGCCTACTGAACTACGCCAGAAATACGTCGCGGCCGGGTCGATGCATATCTTATGCGTCTCGGGAATGCACGTGGGCGTGATATTCATGGTTTTCTCGTATATGCTGGGCTTCCTGAGCAAGAAGGAACGCTGGCAGCACATCCTGAAGCAGTCGTTGCTGCTGCTTCTGATATGGCTTTACGCTCTGCTCGCGGGCCTGGCGCCTTCAATCCTGCGTTCCACGATAATGTTGTCGTTTGTGGTCGTAGGGGAGATGCTCAAGCGAAACGGCGTCTTGCTCAACAGTCTGGCTGCCTCGGCGTTCCTTTTGTTATGCATCGACCCGGCTAACCTGCTGAACGTCGGCTTCCTGCTGTCGTACTGCGCTGTCATCGGCATTGTGGTCATTCAAAAACCTTTGTACCGCCTGGTGTTCAGCAGGTCGAAACTGGTTGATAAGATATGGGAGCTCACCTCGGTCACCTTGTCGGCCCAGATTGCCACGGCACCGCTGTCAATCTATTATTTCCACCAGTTTCCGACGTATTTCTGGCTTAGTAATCTCTTTATGGGTCCCATCTCCACCATCGTAATCATGGGCGGGATGGTGATGCTGCTCATTTTCTTCATCCCATATATTAATATAGGTGTCGCCTTCTGCGTGAAATGGCTGATCCATGCCATGAATTTCATCGTCACCAGTGTTGAAGACATGCCTTTTTCGATAGTTAAAGGATTGTATATCAATAATTTAGAGTTTACTTGTCTGATAACTGCGCTTTTGCTGTTGATGATTGTCGTCGAACATAAAAAGAAGAGATTGTTTTTTGCGATGCTTTCTATCTTATTGATTTTCAGTGTGTCGCAGCTCACTCGAGCAGTGATGCAACGTCATCAGATGAGCTTGACGGTCTATTCCATGAATAAAAATACAGCCATCGACTTTGTCTGTGGTCGCGAGCACGTGCTTTTGTGCGACACCGCGGTGATTAACGACCCGTCGATAGTCAGTTTCAGCATCGAAAACAACCTTGTAAAAGAAGGCGTCTTTGATCATGGTACTTTCGTTTCGACCGATAACCCGTATTTTGAGAATCCTTATCTCGAGAAGCGGGGAAACCTTATTACTTTTGGTGGCAAAACGCTCGGTTTTTCCGACGAAAAATCGACTTTTGGCGTAAAAATGGCCTTTCGGCCGCATCTCGACTATTTCATCGTTCAAGGCAGGAAAAATCTCGACCTTGAGCGGCTTTTAAATTGCTATGTCGTTGATTTACTGATACTTGACGGCAGCATTCCTGATTATCTGAGTGAGAAAATCATCAAAAAGGCGGAGGAGTTGGGGCAGGATTATTATGATGTAAAAACGTCGGGAGCCTTTGTTCTTAATTTGTAAAATGATGATTATCAGATAATTAGAATTTAAAATTAAAAATTTTCAAAAATTTTTGAAAAAAATGTCGTGCGTAAGCAAAAACGCCGTATCTTTGCCCCGTCAAAAACTGACAAGGTTTGGTGCCGTAGTTCAGTTTGGTTAGAATGCCTGCCTGTCACGCAGGAGGTCGACGGTTCGAGCCCGTTCGGCACCGCAAAAATGGAATGATTTACAAGATTATTCCATTTTTTTATTGTTTTTTTATATGGACAAAAACCAAAATCATTTTGTTTAACTGTATGATTATCAATAAAATAACATCTATCATCCTTTAATCGCATGGACATTGCCTTCTTTGGGCTTTCCAACCTCTTGACAAAGGAAAATTTTGTATATTTTTGCAATGTATGAAAGCAAAATTAACATATCCAATCATTCTTGCGATGGCGTTCATTGTCACCATGACTTCATGCGAATCGCAAGCGAGACGTGAGCAACGTGCACGCGCGTTATATGAACAAGGTGTGCAGCTGCGTTCTCAACGTCTGTCAGAAGAGGCAACACAGTGTTTTCTCGAAGCATTGACGCTGGTCAAAAACGGCGACGACATTGAGTTGAAAGCCAACATCGAAGACAACCTCGGCGCGATGTATAACAAACATCAGCTTTTTGAGGATGCTCTGAAGATGCACCGCGCGGCAATCGACGACTTCAAACAGATCAACGATTCCGTAGGGATGATGACGGCATGGCGCAACTGCGGCCGTGTGGCTAAATCGCTCGGATGGTTCGCGCAGACCAAGCAGTTTTACGACAACGCCTTCCAAATCGCCACCTTATTAAATAATAACGTGATGATGGCCGATATCAATCTCGAAATCGGTCGCGATTATTACATGGAGATTGGCGACTATCCGAAAGCCATCGAATGTGTCGGCAAAGCCGTCGAAGGCGGTCTGCATGGCAACGACCTTGACATCGCCAACATGACCCTCGGAATCCTTTATTATTACATCGATGAGAATGATGTTGCGAAGACATATCTCGAAAAAGCACTGCAAAGTGATAGGGCAGGAGTGAAGATGTCGGTCTACCAAACGCTCTACGGCATAGCCCTCAACGAGGAAAACCTCGATATGGCAATGGAATACGAGCAATTGTTCATCGATAATATGACACTTGCCGAGAAAGAGAACAACAGCGAAAATATCCAGCGTATCAAGGCAGAATCGGAGCTTAGAGCTCAAAAAACCGAACTCGAGACCATGCATCGCACCAAAAGTCTCAAGCTCTATCTGATAATCGCAGTTGTTTTAGTTGCTTGCCTTGCTATCTTGTTGATAATCAGGAATAAAATGACTGATAATAAGATTAAGTCGCTTGAAAAGGAACTGCAGATGCGCGATAAGGTAATGCTGAGCAGCAGCGTGTTTGCCACAGCTAAGAACCTCGGCGAGCATCTCACCGCCGACGCACTCAACTTCGACCTTAGTGACGCCGACTGGGACGACTTCATCAGCATGACCGATCTGGTTTACGATGGCTTCTCCAAACGTTTGCTGGCGAAGTTCCCAAAACTGACTAAAAACGACGTGCGCATATGCTGCCTTACGAAAAACGGCTTCTCCAACCAAGTCATCTCAATTCTTCTTGAAACGCAGATCGACTCGTATTATAAACGCAAAATGCGAATAAAACAGACGAAAATGGAGACTGTTGACGATAATTTGACATTTGAAGAAATTATTAACGAAATATAAAGACTTAATACTATGAAAAAGTATCTCATCCTCACGATTTATTTAGCTTTTGCAATGTTTTGCACAGCTCAGGTTCCATGCTGGGACGGCACTGTAGCGGAGTCTTACGCCGGCGGTAACGGAACAATGGAAAACCCTTATCAGATTGCAACACCGCAACAGCTGGCTTTGTTGGCAAATCAGACCAATGAAGGTACCGGTGGTAATGCTTATTATATGTTGACAAACAATATTGACCTTTCGAATTGCTCGGGCGGTAATAATACATGGGTGTCCATTGGCCAGACCATTGTCACCGAAATTGATACTACATTCCGTTATTTTACAGGTCATTTCGACGGTAACGGTAAAACTGTTTCAAATCTTTACCAACATCAGGAGGAGTTTTTTAAAGGCCTGTTCGGATGTACCGATGGTGCTGAGATTAAGAATGTAAACCTTGTTTCAGTTGATATTGACGGCGATTCGGAGTATGTCGGTGCATTGGTTGCTTATGCTGGTGTGACTGATATTCTCAACTGCAATGTATCTGAAAGTGATATCAAAACGACAACTGGTGTCGCTGGCGGTATAGTCGGATTTGCAGGAGTGCCGTTTGGCATGGAAGGTCGCTATGAAGAACCCTCAAAAATATTGTCATGCAGAATCTCTAATGTCGATGTTGAAGGAGTCGACTATGCTGGTGGTATTGTAGGAAGAGTGAGCGCCTATGGAGAAAATGGCGTTCATTATGTCGTTGACTATGCACGATATACGATAACCGACTGCAGCAATGATGCAGGATGTCATGTGCAAGGAGTGACAAGAGCCGGCGGTATTACTGGTTATGTCAACTATGGCATCATTGAATATTGTGTGAATAATTGTAGCGTGGCTGGAAATAATTTCGTCGGCGGTATTTGTGGAGTGGGATGGCTTGATGTCGGTATTAATAATTGTGTGAATAATGAATCAGGAGTGTTCGCAGCTAACAATTGTGGCGGCGGTATAATCGGTTCCTGCAATTGGGTTGAGCTTACTGGCTGTCGTAACAAATCCACAGGATCGGCATATAAATGTGGGGGAATTGCCGGATTTACAGGCAATAGCGATATTAAAAATTGTGTAAACGAGGGCTCTTTCGTAAATGTTTCAAATATATGCGGTGGCATTATCGGTGAAATGGGAGGAGAAGTTATGGCCGACTGCGTCAACTATGGTAATATATCGGGAACAGGAATGATTGGCGGTTTGGTAGGTGAACTGGAGCATTGTTATATATGCGGTAGTGCAAACAAAGGCAACATATCCGGCATCATGTCAAATAATCTGTATGTTGGCGGCTTGGTGGGAGCTTCACTCGGAAAAATAGCCAACTCATATAATACAGGTGGTGTAGGTGTTGTAAATGCCGATAACCGGAACTATCAGTTTGGCGTCGGTGGAATCGTGGGAGTATTGGCTAATGGCGGTTATATTTACAATGTTTATAATAGCGGTGCCGTGACAAACCCGGATAATGCGCAAAGCGCTCTTCCTGATTATGGAAATATTGTGGGTTATGGCTATTATTCTACCGGTAATAATTATCGTAACTGTTACTGGCTTGACGACGACGATTTGCCGGCCAATGGAAATCAGAATGCGCCTGATTTGCCTGGCTCTACGGCTTTTAACCATGGCTCGACCTCTACAAGTTGGATGCTAAACGAGACCCAATATGATACTTATAACATGATTGAGGCGCTGAATCTCGGCTCGGAAGTGGTTTCGAACACATTCGAATATCATCATATGCCTTTTATCAGTGTATGGGCCGAAGATGTCAATGGTGAAAACAATGGTTATCCTGTTGTGGCTTCATTCCCGAAGTACCCATTGCTCGGTTCGGAATGGTATTATGGAATAACCGATGTGAACGGCAACTCTTCATATCAGTATCTCGCAGAGGCAGGCGATACAGTTATAAGCCACAAAAAAGTGAAGATTATAGTAAAAACCAATACTCTTTATGATAAGGATTCGGAGAGTTCGCGCGAATACATATTTGAAGACAACGGTTGCGTATACTGGTGGCACAACCCCACACAGGATTCGACTATACTTTATGATTTTACGGCTAACGTTGGCGATGAATGGACAATCAATGTGGAGAATAACAGCATAACGATGCATGTTGATGAAGTGGGCTTGGTTGAATATAACGGACAGACATTCAAGTCGTTGACTATCAGTGATGAAAATGACGTTTTTAGCGGTACTATAGTATGTTCAGTCGGTCATGTCACCAGCTTCTTCCCTGAAAGATTGCTCGAAAATAAGGGTAATTACGATGTCGACGGCATCCGTTGCTATTGGGACGGGCCGAATATCATTTATCAGGAAGGCGATGTCGATTGCGATGCGATATATGAACAAATACATGTCGGATTGGAGGAGACTGTTGCTGATGAAGGTTTTGATGTCTATCCTAACCCATCGCACGGCACAATTTTCATACGTGCGAATGCGTCGTTCCACGATATTGCAGATTATTGCATAATCGATATCTTAGGTGAAACTGTCATGTCGGGGAGAATTACTTCTGAAATTCAAGAAATTAACATCTCCAATTTGCCGAATGGCATGTATTTCGTGAAAATTGATGATAAAACGCTGAAAATCATTATTGATAGATAAGTATCAATTATAATGAAGAGGCTCTTTGTGATATTAGTTGCAGTTTTGGGGATATCATCTTTGAATGCCCAGCATTTTACGTATGGTTATTTAAACTATACGGTCAACGACGATGGCGTTTCTGTTACGGTTACAGGACATGTTAATGGTAATGAAGCTACCGGTTCAATTGCCATTCCGAATGCGGTGCCTTATAATGGAAATAGCTATATCGTTACTAAAATTGGAGTATGTGCTTTTACACATTCACATGATTTACATGGAACATTGACTATTGGTAATAATGTCAGAGATATCGGTTATGGCGCATTCGCATTTTGCGACCATCTTACCGGCAATCTTATCATTCCTAATTCTGTTACTACTATCGGCTCTAATGCTTTCCAAAATTGCGATGGTTTTACCGGCTCTTTGATAATACCCAATTCAGTTACTTCTATTCATGTCTATGCTTTTGAACAATGCGACGGTTTTAATGGCACTCTCGTGATTGGGAGTTCCGTTGATACAATCGGAGCGTGTGCCTTTCAGTTGTGCCGTAATTTTCAAAGGGCGGTATGTTTGGCTACAGAGCCTCCTTTACTCGGGGTTGCAAATAATACTGTTTCGGTTTTCTATGGTTTCGGTTGTTCCACCATCACAGTGCCATGTGGAAGCAAAACAGCATACAACCATTCAACATGGCATTCTTCATCAGGTTCTGAAGGATCTATTGTATCCCATGGTTTTAATACCATTAAGGAGGATTGTGAGAATTTGGATGATATTGAAGCATCTCTCGTGTCTGTTTACCCGAATCCAGTGAAGGATTGCATTAAAATTGAATTATCCGACAATGTCACATGTCAATCTATCGAAATCTATTCCATCGACGGCCGCCTCGTAGAGACGTTTCCCGAAACGTCTCATAAGACAACAATCGACATAGGTAACCTCACATCTGGTGTTTACATCGTGAAAGTGAAACTATCCGATGGAAAGGAATATATGGAGAGGATAATTAAGGAATAGTGCCATCAACTATAATGTTTAAAAAATTGTGCAAAAAAATATATGACATCCTATTGGCCAGCTATTACATTTTGGAGCTATTAGTGTCCGACGGCGACGAGTATTATGGCGAATTCGACGTGGTAGATTAACACATAAACTTAACAAATACTAATAACATATTAAAATTTAACACTATGAAAAGATATTATATCATGACTGTGCTGCTGGCTATCACTATGATAGCCACAGCACAGAATTATAGCATTTGGACCCATCAGGGTGACCAGCCACGTAGACAATGTTACAACATCGTAGAGATGAGCGACGGCAATTTTGTGGTACGAGAAGCTGTTTTTGACGATTATGGGAACGATATAGGTTACAATCTTTACAAGATAACGCCTCAAGGCGAGCTGCTCGACTCGTTGTTTCTCGAAGACCATAATATATTTTCGCTCAATCCGATGCTACGGGACCCCAATAATTCAAACACCAATATAATGACATCGTTTTACAATTTGGATGGGGTGAATTATTACAAGGCCACGTATTTTAACGACAATCTCGAAATCACCGATGAGACAATAACAGAGTACTACGATAACTGCTATATTCCGAAAAGGTTTTTGATCGACAGCGAAAACGATATTATATGCAGTTCCAAGCTTGGCGACAACACCTATTGCCTGGTTAGGATGGATCTCAACGGCATTGTGAAGGCGCAGTCGGATACGATAAATGATTTGTCAAATGCCGTTGTGCAGTACCCGTTTTTTGAAATATCGTCCGATCCGCTTAAGTATGGTGTAGTATGGCCCAAAGACAACGGCATCTATATTGAAGTGTATGACGAAGACTTTACTAAGCTGACGACAAAAAAGCTTCCGACCACTTATGCCGGGTGGATGATAAAAAACACGTATTATACGACAGCTTGCGGAACCGGTGACGGCGGATTCATAATCACTACGGAAGCCAACAAGTTCGTGGGCGCGCAGACTTTAAAAACAATACTGGTGCTTAAATGCAATGCTGATTTCGGGATAGTAAAAGCGTATCAACTGGGGCCCGAATTCACACTTACCGCTTATCCGCAGTATGAATTGCATGTCAATAATCTTCTGGTCACCGGCAACAGCGTTTATCTCGTATGGAAAGAAAAGAAAACGGGAAGCGAGGGAGCCAAACACACGCTGATAGTGACAAGGCTGGACAAGGATTTGAATTTCACGTGGGAGGACTACACGTTGGAGGTGATGGGCGGCTCCATGGCCAACGACGATATTACACCGCTGTTGAACGGCGGTGTGGCCGTGTGCGGCTGGTATTATGGCGGAGGCGTAGGTTATTACGGCTCCAAAGACATTTACGCCGTAGTCTGCGACAATTATATGTCTGCGACAGAGATAACTGACACGGAGAAACCGTTTGTTTGCCATCCCAACCCTGCGCAGGATATCGTGAATATAAGTTTTTCTGAAGATGTGACATGTCAATCCGTTGAAATCTATTCCATCGACGGCCGCCTCGTAGAGACGTTTCCTGAAACGTCTCATCAAACAACGATCGACATATCAGGACTCAACGCTGCTATTTACATCATGAAGGTGCGCTTGGCCGATGGGAGAGAATATTCCCATAGGATTGTGAAGGAATAAAATTACATGAGAAACAACTTTGCAAAGTTTTAATATCATTTGTTTAACAACTAAAATTAAAAGCTATGAAGAAAACATTACTTGTGACAGTTGCAGTGTTATTTGGAGTAGCACTCAACGCACAAATCTCAACATGGGATGGAACTGCTGAATCGTGGACCAAGGGAAGCGGCACGGCAGAAGATCCATATCTTATCGAAAGCGCACAAAACTTGGCATATCTTGCTCAACAAGTGAATGCTATGAATACCCACACCGGCAATTATTTCGATGTTTTTGCCGACACCTGGTTTCTGCTCACAACCGATTTGGATTTGGGCGGTAACGAAGGACTTTTATGGACTCCAATCGGAAAAGATATCGTTGCTAACGGCATAAAGACAGATTTTGCAGGCCATTTTGATGGAGGTGACCATACAATTTATAATATGAGTATAGTAGCTCCCGAAAACAAAAAGAATTCGAGTTTCGGATTGTTCGGGAATGCTATAGGTGGCAGTATCAAAAACATAACTATGGCATCGAATTGTGATGTGGACATTCAATATCCGATTTTGTATTATCAAGCTGGAGTTAGCGTTGGAAGTGTTCTTGGATTTGGTCGTGAAGTGGTTTTGGAGAACTGCGTCAATTATGGCATGGTGAGAGCGGATGTCGGTTATACATATTTGAGTTTAAGTTGTGGAGGTCTTTTTGGTAGCGTAAATTTGAATTCCACTATTTTAAACAGTCACAATTATGGAGATGTCTATTGTCGCGGTGCAGTTGATTATGGCGCATTGAGCCCTGCGGGCGTAGTATCATATGCAGATGGATGCGATATTATCGGGTGCTCCAACAGCGGCAATATAACTTGTATCAAAAGTGATTTCGGCTTGCAGGAGAGAGGCTTGACAGCGGGAGGTATAGTCGGAGTCGCACGAGGCGATTGCGGTGTTGAGCGATGCTATAATATTGGAACACTTCATGTTGAAGAAGAATATGGGCAAACTGATATACCCACATCTTGCGGCGGAATAGTCGGTTGCTCATATACAGGACCTATTTCGCTGTCATTATTAATAAAGAATTGTTATAGCGTTGCAGACATCAGTGCTATTAATGACAATACAGATAATAAGGGTAATTATGCTGGTGGTATTTTGGGTGGAACATACGGATATCACCTAAATGGCGGAATCTATACTACAGATATAACGATAGAAAACTGTTACTTTGTCGGAGATGTAACAGCTGACACTATAGGCGGAATCTGTGCAAAAGAAGGCGCGTTGATTTGTTCAAAATCATCGTTAGTTACAAACTCTTATTACATAAACGCAATTGAGAATTCAAACGATTATGGCTCACCTATGTCGGATGAATTTATGAAAAGCAAAGATTTTGTAGATATACTCAATGCTGAAGAAATTGTGTTTTTTGTCGATGATAATAATGTAAATAACGGATATCCGGTTTTTGCGATTGGTAATCAAGATTTTGTTGGCGATATTACTACCACCAATAATAATGTTATACTTTACCCTAATCCGGCAATAGATTATATCAAAATAGAATTATCCGACAATTCTTCTTGTCAATCCATTGAAATCTATTCCATCGATGGCCGTCTTGTAGAGACGTTTCCTGAAACGTCTTCTCAGCCGACAATCAAAATCGCTAACCTTACATCTGGTGTTTACATCGTGAAAGTGAAACTATCCGATGGAAAGGAATATGCGGAAAGAATTATTAAAGAATAGGTGAATTTTGTTGTTAGTTAGTAGAGACGTGCCATGGCGCGTCTCTATTTTTTAGATAGGTTGAAATAATGCCAAAATTAATCAATTTTTTCCTTTTTAGCGTAATTTTGGCGTAAAATTTCGTAGGGCAAGGCGGGAAGAAGGCCTTAGAAGGGACAGACTTCCAGACTTTTTCCGCCTTGCCCGGAGAAATTTCCGTCTGTAACCCCATGATTTTCAATAGGAAGAAAATAATTTAAAAAATATTTGCAAAAAGGTGTTCCACGTAAAGAAAAAGGTTGTACCTTTGCATCCGCAATTGAGGAAAACGAGATTGCAAAGTTCTTTGAAAGCAATGAGCCAATAAAAAGTAGTCTGAAAGGTAAGGAACCTTTCAATTCCAAGAGACTATAGAACAGGTGAATCCGCCAGGACAAAACAGAAAAATTTATTAAGTACAACAATATACAATGAAGAGTTTGATCCTGGCTCAGGATGAAC
>JAFZXR010000059.1 GCA_017616675.1 Bacteroidales bacterium | reverse complement strand
CTCGACTTCGCGACGAATCACCTCTGATGCTAAAGCGCTTCCGCCAGGTGAGTTCACACGCATCACTATGGCTTTCACCTTCTTGTTTTCGCGTGCCTCGCGGATGGCTTTCGACAATGTCGTCGAGCCTATGGTCGAGTCGTCGCCTTCGCCATCTTGAATCTGTCCATTTGCATAGATGATAGCGATCTTATCGGCCTTCGCCTTCGGCTCCGGCCTTGCACTGGCGTATTGTGAGTTTGTCAACACGTTGATTTTCTTTGCTTTATCTATACCTGCAAGGTCTTTGATGCGGGCGATGATCTCGTCTCTATAGGCCAGTCCGTCGACGAAGCCTTCGTCGAGAGCGACCTTGGCGTCGAATGTAAGTGCCAGCTCATCAGCGAGTTGGTTGATTTTCTCAGGGCTGATGCCTCTTGAGGCGCTGATGTCGTCGACTATCTTGCTCCACATGGTGTTAAGCAGCTTGGTCATTTGCTCGCGGTTGGCGTCGCTCATCTTGTCGAGGAAATAAGGCTCGACGGCGCTCTTAAACCTGTTGTTAGGGCCGCGGATAATCTGAATCTCGATGTCGAGCTTATCGAGCAAACGCTTGTAAAACATTATCTGCGATGCCATTCCGTGGATGTCGAGCATGCCGTCGGGGTTGAGATAGATCTCATTGCCTGCTGTGGCGAGGTAATAAGCGCCTTGCGACAATGCCTCGCCGTAGGTGAGCACAAATTTGCCCGATTCCTTGAAGCTTGCGATGTGATGACGGATCTCCTCAATGTTGGCCGTCGAAGTGCTTGTCGACGAGAGCTCGAGGAAGATTCCGGCGATGTTGTCGTCGTCTTTCGCAGCGTCGATATTGGCGATGATGTCGTTCAAGCCCGAGTTGTCGGATTCGCCGTTCTGCAAGCCCATCAAGGCCGCGGTGAAGTCGCCGTCGGTGGTTCTCTCAGGGATTTCGTAGTTGAGGTTCATGTAAAGCACCGATTTAGGTTTTACCGACACTTTGCTGTTGGAGCTTGAGCCTGCCATGCAGATCAGCACTATCATCAAAACTATAAGCATCAATGCCGATCCCAGACATGACGCGAACATAAATTTAAAGAACTGTTTCATTGTTTAAAATTTTTTTCAAAGATACAATTTCTTTCATTATATTTGCATTTTGTAAGGCAAAATTTTTTTCATGGCATCGGAAACGGTTTTCGTTTTGTTGGGCTCGAATCTCGGCGATCGCGAACTTCTTGTAAATCAGGCAAGTAAGATGATAGGAGAGAGGTGTGGAAAGATTGTCGCCAAGTCGCGTCTCTACGAATCGGAGCCGTGGGGTTTCAAGTCGGAGCATTGGTTCTTGAATCAGGTGGTGAAGGTTGAGACGGCTTTGTCGCCCGATGATTTGATGAAGGAATTGCTGGAGATTGAGAAGGAGCTGGGCCGTGACCGCAGCGTGCCGCATGAGGGTTATGTGTCGCGTCCGATGGATCTGGATATCCTTTATTTTGGAAATGAAATAATTGATACTCAGATGGTTACAGCGCCGCATCCGCGTCTGCATGAGCGTAGGTTTACTCTTCTGCCGCTCTGCGATGTTGCTCCCGATTTCGTGCATCCTGTCATGAAAAAGACCAACCTTCAGCTTCTTGACGAATGTCAGGATGCCGGCAAAGTGAACATATATTAATAAGGTATGAGATATAATTTCGTGGCAATTGAAGGTACGATGGGCGCCGGTAAGACTACGCTCTCGACTAAGATTTCCCAGGATTTCAACGGTAAGCTGATTCTTGAGGAGTTCGAGCCTGACAAGAACCCGTTCCTTGCCAAGTTTTATGAGAATCCCGACAAATATGCCTTTCAGGTTGAGATGACATTCCTCGCGCTGCGTTTTCAGCAGCTTAAAGACAAACTCGGTAACCTCGACCTTTTCCACGATTTCATCATCTCCGATTATTATGTGGCCAAATCATTGATTTTCTCGCGCGAGAACCTACAGCCCGACGAATACGACCTGTTTTCAAGGTTTTTCAATATCATCTTTTCGAATATTCCTAAGCCTGAGCTGATGGTGTATCTGTATCTCGATGTCGAGCATCTGCAATATAACATCCACAAGCGCGGCCGCGATTACGAGCAGAAGATCGACGATTCGTATCTCGAGCATCTACAGCAGGGTTATTTCGACTTCATCAAGCAGCAGAACGATATGCGCATCTTGATTTTGGATACGAATAACATCGATTTCGTGGCCAACAGGAAGGATTACGACAAGGTGGTCGAGGCCATCAACCAGCCTTACGACGTGGGAATCCACCGGTTGGTTTTATAAAACATAATAAAAAAGCCCCCGAAAATTCGGAGGCTTTTTTGTTTCGACTAAGTTAAATCTTACTTGTTGATGTAGATTCTCGTCACTCTGAGTGTGTTGAGGACCTTCTCAAGTTCTGGGTATTTAACTATCATCTGATTCAGAGTTGCAGCTGGATCTTCTGAGTTCTTGATTTCGTCTCTAATCTCGTCTTTTGCAGCGATGTCAGATGCTTCAAGAGCTTTGTAGAAACCGTCCCAGTCTGAACCCATGCCTTTTGACTCGAATTCGATGCCTTCAGCCTGGTCACCGAGGTTCTTCTCGATGTATTCGGCTGTTGCCTTTGCACGGTCTTCTGAGAGCTTCTGGTTCCAATCATCATTACCCTCTGGTGAAGCGTAACCCATGGTCTTAATCTTGCTGATCTCTCTGCCTTCCTCCATGTCATCACTGATTTTCTTCACTTCGTCTTTGTTGGCCTGTGTGTCTTTCACTTCTGCCTTACCGACTTTGAATGAGAGGTGAATGTCCTTCTCGTCCCAGTTCTTTGCCATTGCTTCCGGGCTGTCTGGATTTTCCTCTTCAGCCTGTGCTTCGCTTTCGCCTTCGCCTTCACCGTTGTTTTCTTCGGTAGCTGTTGCTGGAGCTGGCTGGTAGTCTTTCATTGCCTCTTCGACAGCTTCTTTAGCGGCTTCTCTTGCGGCCTGCTCGATAGCGTCTTTGCAGACATTGCAATCATAGTCTTCAGCCTCTGGGCATGCTGGGCAACCAGGGATTTCCTTGTAACCGAACTTGTAAGCGAGAGCGAGGTTGGCATAGCCGTACCAGTCGCTGTGTCTGCCGTGGATGTAGTTGTCAAGAGCTTCAGTATCTGTCTTCACTGAAACGAAGTCGAGACCGATTTCGAATTTCTTCTTGATGGTGTAGCTGAACTTAAGACCGAAGTTGTTGGTGTAAACAAGCTTTCTTCCACCGAAACCGTGACCTTCAACAGCACCGTCTTTAATATAACCGTTTTCAATCACAGTACCGTTCGAGAAAGTGGTCTTTGTTCTGTGCATGATTCCGCCTAAACCAACGTGTGGCATGATGCTCCAACGACGCTCCGGGTTGAAACCGAAGAGCTGGAGAATATTGTAACCGAAGTTAACGTTAGCCTGAATCAGGTTGCACTCGTCAATTTGGAAGAAATCACCATTTTTAGCCTTCAAGGTTGCATAACCTAAACCGGCATAAACTGAAAGGGCGTTCTTGACTGTGATACCGCCGAAGAGACCGGCATCCCACTTAGTCTGATCCATAACGAATTTCTCGTTATCAGCGAACATCTGTGTTGCACCACCTTCAATACCGATAAAGTAGTTGTTTGAAGCAGGTGTTTCCTGACCGAAGAAGGTCATTGGAATGATTGCTAATGCGATGAAAAGCAGTGATTTAGTAAATTTTTTCATTTTGTTTATTAATTTTTAATTTTGAATTATTTCCTTTACCAATTCAAGCTACAAAAGTACAAAATATTCCAATAGGAAAAACAAAAAAAACAAAATTTTTAAAAAACCATTTAAAATATTGATAATCAGGCGATTATGTGATTATTTCAAGATGTTTTTCAAATCTTCGAAGAGATGATACATCACAATTCCTGCGCTAACCGACACATTTAATGAATGTTTTATGCCCATTTGAGTGATCTCAACGGCCTGCTCGCAATAGGGCAAAACCGCGTCGTCGACACCATCCACCTCGTTGCCGAAGATGTATGCCGACTTCTCCGGAGCACTGAACTCGTCCAGCTTGATGCTGCCTTCGACCTGCTCGACCGCAAAAATGCGATATCCCATATTTTTCAGGTGCTCGCAGGCCTCTGCCGTTGTCGCGAAATACCGCCAGCCGACGCTTTCCTCGGCACCGAGGGCTGTTTTATGAATCTCGCGATGCGGTGGGCGAGACGTTATGCCGCAGAGATATATCGCCTCGACACGGAAAGCGTCGGCTGTGCGGAAAAACGAGCCCACATTCTCCATCGATCGAATATTGTCAAGCACGATTATCACGGGTAATTTTGTAACCTGCTGATAATCAGCGACATTCAGGCGATTCAACTCCGGCATTGTAAGTTTGCGCATAAGTGAAAAATTTTTGCAAAAATATGAAAATTTTTGGCGCAGTTTCAGGAAAAAAGTGTAATTTTGTGCATTATTAGCATCGATATTTCATTTTTTATTTTCATTAAAACATGGCAAATCCTAACGATACCCCATTAATGCGACAGTATTATGCTTTTAAGGCAAAATACCCCGAAGCCATGCTGTTGTACCGCGTGGGCGATTTTTATGAGACTTATGGCGACGATGCGGCAAAGGCAGCCGAGATTTTGGGTATCGTTCTCACGAAACGTTCAAGCGCTACGGCGCAGAGCGTCGAATTGGCAGGTTTTCCGCATCACGCACTTGACACTTATCTGCCGAAGCTGGTGCGCGCTGGTCTGAAAGTCGCTGTGTGTGAGCAACTTGAGGATCCGAAGACGGCCAAAGGCATTGTGAAACGCGGCGTGGTGGAGCTGGTTACACCAGGCATCACCTATAACGATAATGTCTTGGATCAGAAGGAGAATAACTTCCTCGCGTCGGTGCATCTCGAGAAAAATGAGAGCGGAATAGCGTTTTTGGACGTGTCGACAGGCGAGTTTTATCTCACTCAAGGCAATAATGAATATATCGACAAGCTTCTGCAGAGTTTCAACCCTTCGGAAGTGCTTTGCCAACGTAACAAACGCCGCGATTTTATTGAGGCTTTCAGCGATAAATACTTCTTGACGGTTTTCGACGATTGGGTATTCACCGACGATTATGCCAACGACATCCTGACGCGTCATTTCAACACCACCTCGCTGAAGGGCTTTGGCGTTGACGATTTCCCGAAAGGCATAGTGGCTGCTGGCGCTGCGATTCATTATCTGCACGAAACCCAGCACGATAAAATCGACTATATCACCTCGCTTTCACGCATCGACCAAGGGCAGTTTGTGTGGCTCGACAAGTTCACGATTCGTAACCTCGAACTGCTCAACACCCCGAATCCTAACGCAAAAACGCTTATTGACGTCATCGATAAAACCGTGTCGCCAATGGGTTCGCGACTGCTGCGCCGCTGGATCTCGCTTCCGCTGAAAAACAAAGAGCAGATTCAGGCGAGATACGACGTCGTCGATTATTTTTATAAAAACAGAGATGTCATCGCCAAATTTCAGGATGCCATCCGTCAGGTGGGCGATCTCGAACGACTGATCTCCAAAGTGTCGCTCGCTCGGGTAAACCCTCGCGAGCTCCTGCAGGTGTCGTACGCCCTCGAGCAAATCGAAGTGATCCGCGACCTCTGCAAAGATAGCGACAATGCCTCGATGAAGGCTTTTGCTGAGCAGTTAAATCCTTGTGAATCAATAAGAAACAGGATCAAAAAAGAAATCCGTCAGGATGCACCGGCAGTGACTTCGAAAGGCAACTTCATAGCCGAGGGAGTCAACGAAGAACTCGACGACTTGCGCAACCTGTCGCGCTCGGGCAAAGATTACCTTATTAATATCCAGAAACGCGAGGCTGAGCTGACGGGAATCTCATCGCTGAAGATCGGATACAACAACGTTTTCGGATATTATCTCGAGGTGACGAACACTCACAAAGACAAGGTTCCGGCCGAGTGGATTCGTAAGCAGACACTGGCTAACGCCGAGCGTTACATCACCGAGGAATTGAAGGAATACGAGCAGAAGATACTTGGTGCCGAAGAGAAGATTCAAGTCATCGAAGAACGTGTTTATGCCGAACTCGTGAACGCCACGTCGGAGTTTGTGGCTCCGATTCAGCTCGACGCGGCTTTGGTCGGAAAGATCGACTGTCTGGTCAACTTCGGTTATATCGCGTTGAACAACAACTACGTGATGCCGACCGTCGACGAGTCGTATGTCATTGATATCAAAGAAGGCAGGCATCCCGTCATCGAGCAGATGATGCCGGTGGGCGAGGAGTATATCTCCAACGACGTCTACCTCGACCGCGAGAAACAGCAGATAATGATTATCACGGGTCCGAACATGTCGGGTAAGTCGGCATTGCTGCGTCAGACCGCGCTCATAGTTCTGATGGCGCAGATCGGCTCATTTGTGCCGGCGTCAGCCGCGCGCATCGGTCTGGTGGATAAGATATTTACTAGAGTGGGAGCGAGCGACAATATCTCTTCCGGCGAGTCGACGTTCATGGTGGAGATGAACGAGACAGCATCGATTTTGAACAACGTCTCCAACCGCAGTCTGATTCTGCTCGACGAGATTGGCCGTGGCACCAGCACGTACGACGGTATCAGCATAGCTTGGGCCATCACCGAGTACCTCCACGAGCACCCGACGATGCGCGCGAAGGTGATGTTTGCCACTCATTATCATGAGCTTAATGAGATGGAGGCCTCGTTTAGCAGAATCAAAAACTACCATGTGTCGGTGAAGGAAGTCGGCAATAAAGTGGTGTTTTTGAGAAAGCTGAAGAAGGGCGGAAGCGCTCACAGCTTCGGTATCCACGTGGCGGCGATGGCGGGAATGCCGCGCAAAGTCATCGATCGTGCCGACGCTTTGCTTTCGATGCTCGAGAAATCGCATTCGCACGACAATCTCGACGAGGCCATCAAGGAGAGCAAGCAAATGGATAACATGCAGCTCAGCTTTATCCAGCTCGACGACCCGCTTTTGTTGCAAATCAAAGACGATATTCTCAACATCAACATCGACACTTTGACTCCAGTTGAGGCATTGATGAAGCTCAACGAGATTAAAAAAATGCTGAAAAATTATTAGAAATTAGTCACCATTTCTCGGCTGGCTGCCTTCTTTTCAGAAGTCAAAGGCCTTCGAAATTGGTGACTAATTATCAAATTATAAGTTTTTTTAGTCATCATTTTTCGGCTGGTCGTCTCCCATACGGGAGCCGAAGGCCTTCAAAATTGATGACTAAAAACTTTATATGAATTGATAATCAATAATTTAAACTCCTGATAAAAATTTTTCAAAAAAACGTCGGCGGTATCAAAAAATGCCGTATCTTTGCACCGCAATTCCAAATAGGGATTCTTGCTTGTTTCTGAACGGACTTTTTGGAGCAATATACGTAACAAAAATCTCGTAAAGAAGGTTTGCGGAATTCTTGGAGCAGCGAGAGCAGAAGCAAAGCTTGCTTTGATTCTGCCGAGTCGCGACAAGAATCTCGCAAAATTTTGCAAGCAAAATTTTGCGGAAATAGCTCAGTTGGTAGAGCACGACCTTGCCAAGGTCGGGGTCGCGAGTTCGAGTCTCGTTTTCCGCTCAAAGTTCTTTGAAAGAAGAAAATCTGCAAAATTCTCGTAGTATTTTTATTCTACGATGACCTCCAATAGAAGGTTTGCGGAATTCTTGGAGCAGCGAGAGCAAGGAAATCTTGCAATAGAAAGTCATGCGGACTTTTCGGAGCAGCGAGAGCAGAAGCAAAGCTTGCTTTGATTCTGCCGAGTCGCGACGAAAAGCCGACTGGCGAAGCCAGGCGGAAATAGCTCAGTTGGTAGAGCACGACCTTGCCAAGGTCGGGGTCGCGAGTTCGAGTCTCGTTTTCCGCTCAAATAAATAAGTGCCTGAGTGGCGGAATCGGTAGACGCGCCGGACTTAAAATCCTGTGTCCATTGTGGACGTGCCGGTTCGACCCCGGCCTCAGGTACTGAAAAAATCCCCTTATTTTTTGATCATCTCAAAGCCTTGTCCATAGGCTCCCATAACTGTGTTCATAGTCATGAACGCCTTAGGGTCTTCTTCCTTGACGATACGGAAGATCTGCTGCGACTCGCGTTTGTGGGTGACAACCATAAGGATGTCGCCGTCGCGCTTGGTATACCAGCCAGTGCCTTTGATGACCGTCACTCCGCGGTGCATCTCGTTGATGATACGGTCGGCCACCTTCTCAGGATGTGAAGTGAAGATAAAAGCCTGCACCGACTGTTTGTTACCCGTGAGCACGAGGTCGATGCAATAGCTGCAGATGCCCATGGTCACAAAACCGTAGATAATGGTTTGGATCTTGTCGCTTTCCACAACAAAATATGAGCAGCTGATGATTATGACATCTAAAAACAATATTACTTTGCCTTGCGAAATGTTGCGGTATTTGCACACCATCATGGCGACGATGTCGGTGCCGCCTGTGCTGCCGCCTTGGGTGAAGGCTATGCCAATGGAGATGCCCGCCATGCCGCCGCCGATAAGGGCTGAGAGGAATTTCTCATCGACAAAAAGCGGCATTTCACCTGCCAGCATAGGCTCGGAGATGTAACGTTGCAAAACGTAGAAAAACACTGAAGCCACGACGATGGAATACACCGTTTTTATGCCAAACGAAGGTCCTAAGATCTTCAGCGAGATCAGCACCAGGATGGCGTTGATGACAAACACCGACATACCTGTCGAGATGCCTGTGGCATAAAATATCAAAGTGGCGATACCGCTCACTCCGCCGCCCAGTACGTGGTTGGGGATGAGGAAGGCGGTCCATCCGAAAGCCATCATCAGCAAGGCAAAAGTGATGATGACGTAACGTTTAACTTCCAACAATACGTTGGCTCCAGTGGTTTTCATTGTTTTTTATTTCTAATTTTACTTGATTCCAAGTTTTTTCTTGAGATCCTTTGGAATGGCGTTCTTGTGAACGACGCAGTTCAAGGTCTTGTAACGTACGAATGCCTCCGATGCGTACCAGATTCCGTGGTAGCTGCCGGCGTCGCCCCATGAGTTCTTAACCATGAAGTAGACGTTGCCCATCTGGTCTTTTGCCTTACCGTAAATCACCATGCCGTGGTCGTCGGTGGTCTCGAAGTTGTTGTATGCGTCGAGACGGTCCTGATCGTTGACCCAGCGCTGTGGCGTTGGCTTGCTCATGGCTTCCTTCTGGCGGTCGGCCATGCTGAGACCGTTCCAATGTGCGAAGTCGGTGCCTGACTTATCTGATTGATTCTCAAGGTCTGGAAGCACGCACACGCCTGCCATCTTGCCGCGGAGCCAGCCCTTCTCGCTGACGTCGGCGCCCCAAGCAATCGGGTAGTCGTTGTCGATGGCGTAGTTCATGATCTGCATAAACTCGTCGATAGGGAG
>JAFZXR010000058.1 GCA_017616675.1 Bacteroidales bacterium | reverse complement strand
GCAGCATATCTCATCGTCGCTCAAGCAGTAACCTGCCATGTTGACGCCCATGTCTGTAGGCGATTTATAAGGATTCTCGCCGTAAATCGACTCAAAGATAGCGTTCAGCACCGGGAAAATCTCGATGTCGCGGTTGTAGTTGACGGCTGTCTCGCCGTAAGCCTCGAGATGGAACGGGTCGATCATGTTCACGTCGTTGAGGTCGGCGGTAGCTGCCTCGTATGCAATATTTACAGGGTGTTTCAGCGGCAGGTTCCAGATCGGGAAAGTCTCATATTTCGCGTAACCGGCCTTGATGCCGCGTTTGTTTTCATGATAAAGCTGGCTCAGACAGACAGCCATCTTGCCGCTGCCCGGTCCCGGGGCGGTGATGACGACAAGCGGACGTGTGGTCTCGACATAGTCGTTCTTGCCAAAGCCTTCTTCAGAATCGATGAGAGCCACGTTGTTCGGATAGCCTTCGATGGTGTGATGATAATACACCTTAATGCCCAGTCGTTCCAAGCGATGACGATAAGCGTCGGCACTAGCCTGACCGTTGTAATGGGTGATAACGATGCTGTTGACCACGAAACCGCGGCCCATGAACTCATCGCGGAGACGAAGAACGTCGACATCGTAGGTAATGCCAAGGTCGCCACGAACTTTGTTCTTCTCGATGTCAACCGCACTGATGACGATGACTATCTCAGCCACGTCGGCAAGCTGCATAAGCATCTGAAGCTTGATGTCTGGCTTAAAACCTGGCAAGACACGACTTGCGTGGAAGTCGTCAAACAGCTTCCCGCCAAATTCCATATAAAGTTTATCACCGAATTTTGCGATTCGTTCCTTGATGTGTTCCGACTGGATTTTAAGGTATTTCTCGCTATCGAACCCGTATTTCATAAGACTATTTTTATCAATACGGGCTGCAAAATTACAAAAAAATCTCACTGATATTGGAAAATTTTAATATTTTTGCAAAAAATTAATCGTTAATTATTCTATTATTTAATATGAAAAGATTTACATTATTTATCATGTTGGTTATGAGCGGCATGCTCGCCATAGCCCAAAACGGCAGAATAGATTTGCGCGGCGAATCAAGAGCCGAGATTACACAAAGCAGTTTCCAGACACTCCGTGCCACATTCAGTTACGGTTCGTTGGAAAGTGCTGAAATCTCAACAGAAAGAGGCGTTTTCTCAAGCATCATGCTAGAAGGCACCTACCCTTCAGGCGAGATTGGAACACCTGAGTTGCCAGCAACCCACGAGCTTCTGGCAGTGCCATTCGGCGCAACACCATCAGTATCGGTAATCAGCTATACAGCAAAGGATTACAGTCTTTCAGACTACGGCATCAACACCATCGTGCCGCGTCAGCCTTCGGTGAGAAAAGACCAGAAGCCGGAAGATATCAAGTTCGTCTATAATGAAGAGGCATACCAGACAAGAGGTCTCGCCCTCATTCCTGAGGCATCTATCGAGGTGCAGGGAACGATGCGTGGCATCAGAATCGGCTCGTTGGTCATCAATCCGGTGAGCTACAACGCACAAAGCAACACCATCCGCGTGTTCAACGATATCGAGGTGGAGATCAACTTCGAAGGCGCTGATTTCGCTGAGACAGAGCGCATGCTGGTGAATACTTACAGCCCTTATTTCGACATCGTTTACAAACAGATGTTCAACTATCGCCAAATCATGGACGTTTACGACGATCATCCTGACTTGATGGCTTATCCTGTCCACATGATTGTGATTACACCTGAAAATTACATCACGACATTACAGCCTTGGCTCGACTGGAAGATTCAGAAAGGCTTCGATGTTAACGTGGTGACGACAGCACAGGCAGGCGGCAACTACAACGCCATCCGCAGCTATGTGCAGAATCTTTACAACACTGGTGTCAGCCAAGGAGCAACACCTACATTTGTCATCCTCGTAGGCGATGTGGCGCAAGTTCCAACTAAGAGCAGCGGCAATACTACCGGCAAGGTGACAGACCTTTACTACGGCAGCATCGACAGCGACTATTTCCCGGATATGTTCTACAGCCGTATGTCGGCCGAAAACACCAACCAGCTGACCGCCATCGTCAACAAGATTTTACAATACGAGCAATACACCATGCCTGATCCGAGCTATCTGAGCAATGTGACGCTCATCGCAGGATGGGACAGCAGCTGGACCTCATACGTAGGCGCTCCTACTGTCAACTATGCCACTACATATTATTATAACACCGCTCACGGCTTCAATCAGGTCAACTCACACGTCAACCAGAGCCAGTACAGCGGCTGCTACAACTCTTTGAGCAGCGGCGTCGGTTTCGTTAACTACACCGCACACGGCGACAACACCATGTGGTATCAGCCTCAATTCACCAACAGCAATGTCAACCAGTTGACGAACACCAACAAATACTTCCTGGCTATGGGTAACTGCTGTCTTTCGGGTAACTTCGGTTATAATTCAGTCTGCTTCGGCGAAGCTATGATTCGTGCCGAAAACAAAGGCGCTTATTCTTACATTGGATCATGTCCTGAGACATATTGGTATGAAGACTATTACTTCGGCGTTGGAGCAACAAACACAATGGGAAGCACACCAAACATCAACAACACCAAAACCGGCGTTTACGATGCAGTATGGATGGACGACACATACAACACAGTATCGTCAATGACATTCCTTGGAAACATTGCAGTTTGCTATGCTTACACCGGAAGTTATTCAAACAGTGGCAGCAGCGGCTGTTCGCAACTCTACTACTGGCAGGCCTACCATGTGCTCGGTGACGGCTCCATCATGCCTTACAGAGTCAATCCTACCGCAAACACAGTGAGCCACGCCACAGAATTCCCTGCCGGAGCAACGAGTTTCACCGTCAATGCTGAAGCAGGATCATACGTGGGAATTTCACAAAACAACGTGCTTCTCGGCGCGGCATTGGTGCCGGCAGCAGGAAATGTTGACGTGACAGTGACACCTGTGACATCAGGTCAGGTGAAGATTGTGGTGACCAAGCCACAGCGTCAGCCTT
>JAFZXR010000057.1 GCA_017616675.1 Bacteroidales bacterium | reverse complement strand
GAGCCAGGATCAAACTCTTCATTGTATATTGTTGTACTTATAAATATTTTCTGTCTTGTCCTGGCGGATTCACCTGTTCTGTTAGTCTCTTGGAATTGAAAGGTTCCTTACCTTTCAGACTACATTTTATTGGCTCATTGCTTTCAAAGAACTTGCAAACTCCATTTCTGTCGATTGCGGATGCAAAAGTACAACCTTTTTTATTACATGTGACACCTTTTTTATAAAAAATTTACATTATTTTATTTGACACTGATTGTCAATACTTTACTGATGGATTTTTTCCAAAAAGACGTGATTTGGACTGTGTGAGCAGAGCCCCCAAGGCCCAAATCACTGTCTTTTTTACAAAAATTTTACGCCAAAGTGACGGTATTTTACTCAAAAATGATTAATTTTGATTAATTTTTCAAAATAAAAAAAGAGTCTAAAGTCTTTAAACTTTAAACTCTAAACTATAAACTTGATCAGTGTCGGAGTGGCCCGACTCGAACGGGCGACCGCTTGCACCCCATGCAAGAATGCTAGCCAACTGCACCACACCCCGCCTGCTTTTCGCACCGCAAAAATACAACTTTTTTGAATACAACGACTATCTTTAAAACATTTTTAATGCCCTTTGCAGAAATGCGACCTACCACAGGGTACTGTTGAGTATTTCGAAAAGGGTATTAAAAATGCCAACAAAAAATATTCAGTCAACGGTCTTTTTTGTATATTTGCAAAAAATTTAAAACACCTTATTAATTAATATGGAGCACATTCAATGCCTTATCCTTGGCTCAGGCCCTGCTGGCTACACAACCGCCATCTACACCGGCCGCGCTGATATAAAAACTGTTATCTATGAAGGACCGCTAACAGGCGGACAGCTCACTCAGACCACCGAAATCGAGAACTTCCCGGGCTACCCAGAAGGCATCCAGGGTAACCAGATGATGGATGACCTGCGCCGTCAAGCCGAGCGCTTCGGCACCGAGTTCCGCATGGGTTCGATAGTGGAAGTCGACACTTCGAAACGTCCATTCCACTGCAAGTCGGACTTCGGCGACGAGTTTCTGGCTGACGTCATCGTCGTCGCCACCGGCGCCTCAGCGCGTTACCTCGGACTGCCGACAGAAGAGCAGTTTAAAGGCGGCGGAGTGTCGGCTTGCGCCACATGCGACGGCTTTTTCTACCGCGGCAAAGACGTGGCAGTGGTGGGAGGCGGCGACACTGCCTGCGAAGACGCCACATATCTCGCACACCTCTGCAACAAAGTGTATATGATAGTGCGCCGCGACGTGCTGCGCGCCTCGAAAGCCATGCAGCACCGTGTGATGAACACTCCAAACATCGAGATTCTCTGGAACACCAACACCAAAGAGCTGTTCGGCGAAGTGAGCGGATTCATGAGCACACTGCAAGGCGCCATCGTGGTCAACAACAAGACCGGCGAGGAACGCACACTGAAGATCGACGGATTCTTCGAGGCTATCGGTCACATCCCGAACACCGACGTGTTCAAGGGAATCCTCGAGATGGACGAGACGGGCTACATCATCACCAAGCCGAAATCTACAGCCACCAGCGTGGAAGGCATATTCGCAGCAGGCGACTGTCAGGATAAAACCTACCGCCAAGCGATAGTGGCAGCAGGGAGCGGCGCAATGGCAGGTATAGAAGTGGAGAGATTTCTCATTGAGAAACGTTAGTCGGCGTTTCAGCATTTAAAATTTCCATTTCGGCAAAAAAATCTTCAATATATCGGGCATAAATATTATATTTGTGTCCGATTTTGATTTATTATGAATAAAAATACCACTCCCGAATATCTCTCGCTGAAACGAATCGCCCTCGTGGCGCTCATCATCAGTCTTGGCTTTCACGCCATAATGATGTTGTCGTTTTTCTTCGGTAACACATTGTTTTCCAGCGAGTTAGTCAAAGCTATGAACCCGCAGCACTTCCATATCGGAAGGTTTCTGTTTTTCACCACAGCAAGTTTCATCATAGTATTTCTGATACTTCTCTACAATCGAAAGGTGTTGAGCTATTCGTATAAAAACAAATATAACGAATTGATAGTCATCATCTTAGGTTCGTTGATAATAACCGCAGTGTTCAGCATCGGATTCGTCTACACCCGCGCGGCATTGTCGCCCCAGCATCCCGACCCGGAGTTTATGTACAAGATCATGCGCGACAGTCTGGTGCGTGACTTGACGATGGCGGCAGTGGTTCTCCTTGTGGTTCAATTACTTAGGTCGCAATATTACCAAAAAACCATCGCCGTCGAAAACGAAGCACTGCGTTCGGAAAATATCTTGACACGCTTTGAGGCGTTGAAAAGTCAGCTCGACCCGCATTTTCTGTTCAACTCGCTGAACACCCTGCAGTCGCTCATCACTTTAGACACCGAGAAAGCCGAAAACTACCTTCAGCAGCTGTCGTCGGTACTTCGCTACACCCTGCAAAACAAGGAGGTTTTAAGTCTGGAAGAAGAGCTGAAATGCGTGCACGCCTATTGCGAGATGATGCAGATCCGCTATGGCGAAAACCTGAAATTTGAGTTCCAAATCGATGAAAAATATAACGATTACTATGTCTTGCCGCTTTCTTTGCAATCGTTGATTGAAAATTCGGTGAAACATAACGTCATTTCATCGAAACAGCCGCTCACGGTGACTCTGGCCACTGCCGACGACTGCGTGTCGGTCTCAAATCCTATTCAGGCCAAGACCCAGCCGGAGGAGAGCAATGGCATCGGACTGGTGAACCTCACCGAGCGTTACCGACTGAAATGGAACAAAGAAGTTGAAATCACCAACGACGGCAGCACGTTCTGCGTGAAGCTGCCATTGATTAAAAACAATTGATTATGAAGGCTTTAATTATCGAAGACGAGGTCCTTGCGGCACAGTCGCTGCAGAAACTGATAATGGAAGTGGCACCCGACACCGAGATCATCGGGGTGTTGCAGTCGATAGAGGAAAGCGTGGCATGGTTCGACGAAAACCCTATGCCCGACTTGGTTTTCATGGACATCCATCTCGCCGACGGCTCGTCGTTTGCCATCTTTGAGCGGACGCAGATCACCTGCCCTATCATCTTCACCACAGCTTACGACGAATATGCTCTCAAAGCCTTCGAAGTGAGCAGCATCGACTACCTTTTGAAGCCAATAAACCGCAACGACCTAACGCGCGCAATGAACAAATTCAACGCGTTTGTTGGCGAAAAACAGGATAACAACGCCGCTCTCGACACTCTTTTACGTCAGATTGGGATGAAAAAGAACTACAAATCGTGCTTCCTCGTGCCTGAGCGCGACAAACTCATCCCATTGGCGACAGCTAACATTGCATATATCTATATTGAAGATAAGTCGGTGAAAACCATAACGTTAGACGAGCACACCTACTACATGAGCCAGACGCTCGACGAGATCATGAATCAGCTTAACCCCGACGACTTCTTCCGCGCCAACCGACAGTTTATAGTATCGCGCAAGGCGATAAAAGACATCACGGTATGGTTTGGTAACAAATTGTCGCTCAACCTGTTAGTGAAAGTTCCCGAGAAAATTATCATCAGCAAAGCTAAGGTTGCCGAATTCAAGAATTGGTTTTCGAAATGACGTTATTCAATAATCGTCAGTTCGTTAATAATATTCTTCACTCCACCCACTTTTTCGAGACACCACAATAAGTAGCGTGCATCCATGCAGATGGTGCGCTGCACTTTCTGTTCGAACATGATGTCGCCGCTCATGGCTTCCCAGTTGCCGTCGAAAGCCAGTCCGATAAGCTCGCCTTCGCCATTGATTACTGGGCTTCCCGAGTTACCGCCGGTGATGTCGTTGGTGGTGATGAAGTTCACGATAAGGTTGCCATTTTCGTCAGCGTAACGGCCGTAGTCGCGGGCTTCGGCGAGGTCGCGCACGTCCTGAGGGATGTCGAACTCCCAGTTACCCGGCACATACTTTGCCATCACGCCGTCCATTGTAGTGTAGTAGCTGTAGTTGACAGCATCGGCGCCCTTGTAAGGCTCCACTGTGCCGTAGGTGAGACGCATTGTGAAGTTGGCATCCGGATAGAAGTTACGCTCGGTCTGCATCTCCATGAGGCCCTTCATATACAGGCGCTCGCCGGCATTTCCAGCCAGACCTGCTTCCTGATAAAGAGGAATAACCACATTGTTATATTCCTCAATAATGTTCATCGCCAGAGCGAAGATCGGGTCTTTGTCGAGCGACTTAGGTTTTTCAAGCCATTTCTCGAGTTTAGCCTGGTCGACGAAGATTGATTTTTCGAATGCTTTATTGACCCAAGCAGTGAAGTCGCCGCCGTTTTTTGAGCCGATTTCCTCAATCATAGTAGGAACATAACTGTCAATATCTCTGTAGAAAAGATTGAGCAAAGCGGTGGTCACATCCTGATCAAGAGCCTTATCGTAGTCTTTGAAGAATGCCGCGACTTGGCCTTTCATTCCTTCAGCCATCTTGGCAATATCTTCTTTTGAACCTTTTTCGTTTATTAACTTATTGATTCTCATAAATCTACGAGAGAAAGCAACAGCCTCGCCTCCATTCCAGCCGGCTTCGCGCAGATATGTCATAGGCATGATGATGTCGTCGAGAATCTCCCATTTTTCTTCAATTCCATTGAAAATATCGCCATAAACCGCCTGACGTTCAGGATCGGCATCAACCCATTCCTTGAAGGCCTCTTCTTGAGCTAAACGCTTGTCGTACACGTGGTTACGCACCAACTGTTTCTTCTGACCGATGGCATATTTCCAATAATTCGACACGCTGGCCTGCTTCGAGGCGTATTTGATGAACACTTCCTGGTCGGCATCCATGTGCTTGCGATACTCGTTGAGCTTGGTGGTGCGGCAGTTGATGATTGACGGGCAGTCCGATTCAATCAAATTTTTAACTGTGTAAGATGTTGAGTATCTGTCGGTTGAGCCAGGATAACCAAGGATCATGGCATAGTCACCTTCCTTCACACCTTTTATATTAATAGGCAGATAGTGTTTCGACTGCATCGGGATGTTGTTTTCGCTATATTTTGCCGGCTTTCCGTCGCGGTCGGTATACACGCGGAAGATGTTGAAGTCGCCCTTGTGGCGCGGCCAAGTCCAGTTGTCGGTGTCGGCGCCGAATTTGCCGATTCCCCATGGCGGGCAGCACACCAGACGCACGTCACGATACACGTCGTATTCAAACATAATGTATTGATTACCAGAGTAGAACGGCACGATTTCGATCTCCACGTCGCGTTCGCCTTTGCGTTCTTTGGTAATCTTTTTGATATTTTTAGAAATCACATCGCTGCGTGTCTCCTCGTCGGTCACTCCTTCGAGCACCAAATCGGTAACATCCTCAACATTTGCGAGGAACGACACTGTCAAGCCAGGGTTCGGCAGCTCTTCGGCTTTGCTGTATGCCCAGAAGCCGTCGGTGAGGTAGTCGTGCTCCACCGTGGCGTGTTTCTGAACGTAGCTCAATCCGCAGTGATGGTTAGTAAGCAAAAGGCCTTCCGGAGAGATGAGTTCACCCGTGCAGCCACCGCCGAATTGCACTATGGCGTCTTTTAGACTCGGCTGGTTGAGGTTGAAAATCTGTTCGGCCGTGAGCTTGCATCCAAGTTGCTGCATCTCGGCAAGACTCTTTCCGCTGAGGTTGTAAGGGAGCCACATTCCCTCATCGGCTTTAACGATTAAAACACTGACAATCAATGTGATAGCTAAAATAACTCTTTTCATTTTATTATGATTTAAATATATTTCTAAAAATTTCATTATTATGCTCAATACGCGAGCGTTCTTGCATTTTTGAGATTTGTTTGAGACCGATTTTCCACATTTTCACATCAAAATAGATGAAAATTAAGTACAAACCGACGCCAATCAGCTCCATATTATTCTCCGTCAAGGCGGAAGAAAGCATTATCAGATAATCGAAAATGCCATGCGCCAACATCGGACATAACAGGCTGAGCATCAAATATTTACCTCTTTGGTCGGGCTTAAATTTCGCCATCCCGAGGAAATAACCCATTATCACGGCGAAGAGAAAATGGCCAGGTACGGAAAGCAACGCCCTGAGGACTCCAGTGTGTATGGCATCGCCAAACGATTCAGTACCAAAGACATACATGATATTTTCGATGCAGGCAAAGCCCAGACTGATGAAAGCGGCGTAGACTATGCCGTCGAAGAACTCGTTGAAATTTTTGTTACGCCAGATCACCAGCATGAAAAGCGTCCATTTGCAGAACTCTTCGGGGATTCCGGCCTCCAAAAATGCACTGTAAAACACCGTTTCGCTTTCCCATACTCCGTTGATGATTCCGACGACTATCAGGTCCATCGGGATTGCCAGCATTCCGAGGAAAAACGCCCACATCAGCATGCCGAACGGTTCTTTTTCGTACTTGTCTTTGTGGTAGATGTACACCGAAAGCACGATGACAGGCAGAATTGCTAATATGAGGATGATGGTGTTCATTGCAACGCCTCCTCGTGCCATTGGCCGTCTTTGAAGCACATCGTGGCCTTGTAACCCACGGCTTTCAGCGCTTCTTCGGCTTCTTTGAAGAAATAAGTTAGTTCCCAATATTGATGCGAGTCGGAGCTGATCAAAACCGGCACATTCATCGCTTTCATGCGTGGCAGCAGCCATTCCGAAGGGTAAAAACCGTTGTAACGCTGCTTGTAGAGGCCTCGAGTGTTGATTTCGACTATCAAATCGTGCTGTTTGATGAGGTCCAGGGTCTCGAGAACCATATCCTGATACCATTTCTCATCTTCGTGGAAATAACGGCCGCGCGCATTCATCTTCACCTTGTCGAAATGCCCGATGATGTCGAACTTTTCGGTCTCAATCATCTCATTTTCCTGGTCGAAATAAGCGCGGACGCCTTTGCGGATGTCGCCGTCGAAGTATTTTTTCAGTCCTTCGTCGTACGGCTCGGTACTTTTGCCGTCGATAAACCAAAGAGTATCAGGCGTTTTGCCCACCAGATGTACCGATCCGATAAGGTAATCGAGGTTATAATCTCTTTTTGTCTTTTGAAAATCGACAACTATTCCAGGGATAAACTCCATCTCCATTGAAGAAAGGATGTTTATCTTATCTAAATATTTGATTTTCAATTCTTTAAGATGATTAACATATTCCTCATTCTTATCCATCGGGATGGAGACGCGGCTCTGGAACGGCACGCTGGAGTGGTCGGAGAAGCCGAGGGTGTGCATGCCCTGACTGATGGCTTCGGCCACGGTGTCCTCCATCGGCGACTTGCCGTCGGAATAGGTGCTATGTGTATGTAAATTAAAGTGTTGCATCGTCGTCTGTCGCTTCAATAATCTTATAAACCTTATCGCCGCGCCGCACAATGTCGTGTGCCGGAATGGAGCAGAGCTCGCCCTTAACTGTCTGATTAACAGGTTCTAAGTCGACTCGAATCTCTTTCACGGTGTCTTCGTAGACGCCTGTCGTCGGACCGATTATCATGATTTCGTCGCCCACGTTGAGTTCGTGTGTCTCCATGCGGATCTCCGCCACGTTAATTTTTGCGAAGAAATTGGTTATCGTGCCGATGAAGAGCTTCGTCTTGGTGGCTTGCGATCCGTATTTCTTGGTCCACTCGCCCATCTTACGGCCAAGATAATAGCCATCCCAGAAGTCGCGGTTGTAGACGCTCCGCAGTCGCTCGACCCAGGCCGCGGCCTTCTCCGCGCTGAAGGAGCCCTCGTTGATAGCGTCGACAGCCTCGCGGTACACGCCCACCGTCACCTTGGTATATTCCGGAGAACGGCCGCGGCCTTCGATCTTCAGCACTTTGACGCCGGCTGCTAAAACCTTGTCCAAAAATGGCAAGGTACAGAGGTCTTTAGGCGACATAATATATTCATTCTCAATGGCTAACGTGATTTCTTTATCGCGGTCGGTAACCTCGTAGCCACGACGACATGGCTGCACACAGGCACCACGATTGGCGCTGGTTCCGAAGTTATCCAGACTGAGATAGCACTTACCCGACACCGCCATGCACAGTGCTCCGTGACAGAACACCTCGATGCGCACCAGCTCGCCATTTGGACCCGTAATATGCTGACGTTCAATCTCTTCGGTGATATGTTTCACCTGATTGATGTTGAGCTCGCGGGCCGTCACCATCACGTCGGCAAACTGCGAATAGTACTTCACCGCCTCGATGTTGGTGATGTTGCATTGTGTCGACATGTGAACCTCCACGCCTATCTTTCGGGCGTATTGTATCACGCTCTGGTCGGAGGCGATGATGGCGGAGATGTTGTTGGCTTTGATGGCGTCGAGCAGCGCATGCATCTCGTCCATCTCCTCGTCGAAAACCACAGTGTTTACTGTGACATAGCTCTTCACGCCGTGAGCGTGACATGTCTCGGAGATGGTATGCAGGTCGTCGAGCGTGAAGTTTTTCGTCGACTTCGACCGCATGTTGAGCTTGCCGATGCCGAAGTACACGCTTCCAGCGCCAGCTTGTATCGCTGCTGCCAGGGCTTCGTACGAGCCCACCGGAGCCATGATTTCAATGTCGTTGTAGTTCATCGGAGATTTCTCCATTTCGCTTCGCTTCAGTCGAAATGACGATTTTATCTTTTCAAAAGTTTCTCTCTCAGTTCTTCATATCCCGGTTTGCCGAGAAGCGCGAACATATTCTTCTTATATGCCTCCACGCCGGGCTGGTTGAACGGGTTGACTCCGAGCATGTAGCCACTCAGCGCGCATCCCATCTCGAAGAAGTAGATAAGCTGTCCGAGCACGTGTGCGTCGATTCGCGGGATGACGATGCGGATGTTAGGCACGCCGCCGTCGACATGAGCCAGTATCGTTGCTTTTTCAGCGGTCTGGTTCACCTCGTTGAGACGCCGGCCAGCGATGTAGTTCATCTGGTCGAGGTTGGCCTCATCGGCAGGAATCCTGACTTCATTTGCGGGATTCTCAACGCTGATGACGGTCTCCATGAGGTTGCGCAGGCCTTCCTGTATGTATTGTCCCATCGAGTGCAGATCTGTGGTGAAGGTGACGCTGGCCGGGAATGTGCCCTTGCCGTCTTTGCCTTCGCTCTCACCATAGAGCTGTTTCCACCACTCGCTGAAGTAGCACAGACGCGGCTCGTAGTTCACCAGAATCTCGTTGGTCTTTCCGGCATGATACAAAGCTTGACGAGCCATAGCATATAGTGCCGCAACGTTGTTATTATTTTGATTATCAACGCAATACTTCTCCATCAGCTGAGCGCCAGCCACGAGTTTCTCTATATCGACGCCTGCCACTGCTATCGGCAGCAAGCCCACAGGTGTCAAGACAGAATAACGTCCGCCGACATCGTCAGGCACCACATACGTCTTATAACCCTCACTGTCAGACAGCACCTTCAGCGCGCCCTTAGCCTTGTCGGTAATGGCCACGATACGCGTCTTCGCCTCCGCCTTGCCATATTTCTTCTCGATATGGTTCTTCAGAATCCTGAATGCCACCGCGGGTTCGGTAGTCGTTCCCGACTTCGAGATGACAGTCATCGAATAGTCTTTCTTGTCCAAAAGTTTGATGAGATCCGACATATAATCCTCACTCATGTTATGACCTGCGTAGATGATCTTCGGGTTACCAGTGTCGACGAGATGCTCGAAATGGTTCGACAGCGCCTCGATGACAGCGCGTGCGCCGAGATATGAGCCGCCGATGCCCACCACCACAAACACTTCCGACTTCTTGCGGAGCTCTTCGGCCTTGGCCTTCACATCCTTAATAAAATCGGGGGTTATCGACGACGGAAGGTTGACCCATCCGAGGAAATCGTTGCCGGCTCCTGTGCGCGAATAGATGGTCTTGAAATATTTATCCGCTTGATAATCAGCAGGAAAGCCTTTGGCATGTCCTAATTCAACTTTGATATCTGTCATGACTTTTGAGGTTTTAATTTTTTGCGAAGATACGATTTTTTCTTCAATATCGCTAAAAAATGCACAAAAAAAGAGACCGTCCATTGAGCGTGGACGGTCTCCAGAACCAAAAACCAAAATTTATGAAACCTTTTACGAACAATGTAAATTACCCGGATGGGTAACTATGGATGTACATCGTTACGCACTGCAAAAATACAACTTTTTTTTAATATCAGCGCAAAAAAATTGTAAAAAAATTTTTAGATTTCTTCCAAAAAAATGCAAGTTGTGTTAAAAATGACTAATAATGAATGATTTAGAGGTCTAAAATTTTTTAAAAAAATATCGGTATTCTAATTTTGTGAAGCAAAAAATTAATTACTATGTTCAAAACTTTTAGAATTCTGTTCGCAGAACATGACAAGGAAATTGCTTCAATCACAAAAAACTACCTTGTCACCCGTGGTTATTCCGTCGCCTTATGTTTCGACGGAGAAGAGGCTTTGCAGAGCTTTCGCAAGGAACGCTTCGACTTTGCCCTCCTTGATGTCAATTTGCCAATTATCAACGGCTACGACCTGGCTCGAGAAATTAAGAAACGCAACCGTGACATCCCGATTGTATTTTTAGGCGCCGAGACGCATCAAATCGAGGTAATCAAAGGATTCAACGTCGGTGCCGACGACTTCATCACTCGTCCGTTCAGCATGGAAGAGCTCGGCTTGAGGATCCAGGCGATATCCAACAGAGCTAAAACCAACGAAAAACGGCTGCACATCTACAAGTTCGGCGGCTATACCCTCGACACATTACATCACACTCTTATCTTCAACGGACAAGAAAAGAAACTGACTAAGAAGGAGTTAGAGCTTCTTTTTCTGCTTTTTGAATACAAAAACCGTGTTGTCGAGCGGTCGGTGGCGCTGAAACGCGTGTGGAAAAGCGACAACTACTTCAATGCCCGTAATATGGACGTTTACATAGGCCGCCTGCGACGGATGCTACGCAAAGACGACTGCGTGTACCTCGAGAACGTGCACGCCGTGGGTTATAAACTCGTGGTGCTTGGCCCGTCAGCGGAGTCGGTATGACGAATAAGGATATCTGAGGTTGTTTTCCAGCTCCATCTCAGAAATGTTGACGGAGGCCGGAGCAAGTTGTAAAGTATTGTCTTTCAACAACTTCCAGAAAACATCGGAATTTGGACCTTTGTCGGTGTTGGTGAGAACGATGATGGTGCGATCGTTGACTTTGTCGAACATAAAGAACGAACGGTAGCCCTTCCACCAGCCGTAATGATAGTAACAGTCGGGATACTTTCGGGAGATGCGCCAGCCGAATCCGTAGTTGTCTTTCCGCTTTGAAAACTTAGGACTTCCGGGCTTAAACGCCTCTTCCTGAATGCTATCAGGCACTAACAATCCATAGTCGAGGGCGACCTTGAAACGGTACATGTCACCGACGTTGGAAAACATGATTTTATCGCCTTTCACACCGTTGAGATACTCGTTTTGCGCCTGACGCGGACGACGACGGCCGACATAATAGCCCTGGACGCAGTTCGGAAGGTAGGTCGAGACCAGAGTGTCGGTCGGCATGTCGTAGATATACGAGCTCTGCATCCCGATGGCGTCGAACACCTCTTCGCGCATAAAGTCGACAAACGACTTGCCGGAGACGCGCTCCACTATGCTCGCCAGCAAAGCGTAATTCACGTTGCAATAATGGAAACCGTTGTCGGGCTTGAAATATGGATTGGGCTTATATTTTACATAATACTGAATCATGTCTTCGTTGGTGAAAGGCACCTTCTTATCGGGCCAGTTGTTGTCGGCCAGTGTCTCGTAGCGCGACAATCCCGAGCGGTGCGTCAGCAGCATCCTAACGGTGATACCTTCGTAAGGAAACTCAGGGATATAAGTTCTGATATCTTCGTCATAATCAAGCAATCCGCGGGTTTTCAGAATCATGATGGCCTCGGCGGTGAACATTTTCGAGACAGAGCTCAGCTGAAACACGTCTTTAACGTCTATCTCGCCCTTACGGATACGCAAATCCTTGACGCCATACGACTTTTCGAGGACTATCCTACCCTTTTCGGCGAATAAGACAGTGCCGTTGAAATTGGTCTTTTTCTTCAGATTCTGTAAAGTCTTGTCGATTTGAGCCTCTTTTTTCTCAAGAATCGGCTTATCGAGATCTATGAAAATGGAATCGACGTTCACGACAGGCCAGCTTTCGACTTCCTTAGGCGTAAAACCGTCATTTTCGGAGGTGCAAGACGCTAAAAATAATACAAGAAAAACTATTAAATATCTCGTTTTCATTATCTTACAAAAAATCACTGCAAAGATAGCATATTTTTTGTAATTTTGCAACCTCAAAATCAATCTATGTTTCAAGATTTCAATTTAAACCCTGCAATCCTAAAGGCAATAGATGAATTAGGATTTAAGGAGCCTATGCCGATACAGGCCGAGGTTCTGCCCGTTTTATTATCGCAACGCACTGATTTAGTGGGACTTGCGCAAACCGGAACAGGCAAGACAGCCGCCTTCGGATTGCCGCTTTTGCAGAATATCGACCCGAAAAACCGCAGCGTCCAGGCCTTGATTTTATGTCCGACGCGCGAGCTATGCATGCAGATCACGAAAGACCTGCTCAGCTATGCGAAATACATCCCCGAGATCATGATTGTGCCGGTGTATGGCGGCGCCAGCATCGAGGTTCAGTTTAAGAGTCTGGCCAAGAAGCCGCAGATCATCGTGGCGACGCCGGGTCGACTGCAGGATATGATTCGTCGCAACCGCATCGACTTCAGTAACGTGCAGTGGATGGTTTTGGACGAGGCCGACGAGATGCTCGACATGGGATTCCAGGAAGACGTCGACGCCATCTTGGAATATATGCCTGAAGACAAGAACACTCTGCTTTTCTCAGCCACCATGCCTGCCGAGGTGGAGCAAATCTTGAACAAATACATGAAAGACCCTGTGCGCATCAGCATCGGACAGAAAAACTCGGGCACGGCGAATGTGCGCCATAACTATTACATGATTAAAGCCAGCGACAGATATCTCGCTTTGAAACGTTTGATTGACTATTACCCGTCGATTTACGGCATCGTGTTCTGCCGCACCAAGCTTGAGACTCAAGACGTTGCCGACAACCTCATCCACGACGGATACAACGCCGCTTCGCTGCACGGCGACCTCTCACAAGCTCAACGCGACCTTGTGATGAACCACTTCCGCCAAGGGTTTACGCAGATTCTGGTGGCTACCGACGTGGCCGCCCGAGGCCTTGACGTCAACAACCTGACACACATTATTAATTATAATCTCCCCGACGACATCGACACCTACGTGCATCGAAGCGGCCGTACGGGACGCGCCGACAAGACCGGCATCTGCATCAGCTTGGTGCACCAGAAGGAGAAACATAAGATCAAAGCCATTGAGAAACAGCTCGGACAGCCGATGGAGCGCTGCCTCATCCCGACGGCACAGCAGGTTTGCGAAAAACAGCTGTTCCGCCATATCGACAACCTCGAGAAGGTCGACATCATGCGCGACGACATCGACGACTACCTGCCGGTGGTGTTCAAAAAACTCAGCTGGCTCACCCGCGAAGAGCTGATAACACGCGTGGTGGCGTTGAATTTCAATAGATTTTTGGATTATTACAAAGACGCTAAAGATCTGAATATCGACGACAGCAAAGACAGTGGCAAGAAAGAGAAGAAGGAAAAGAAGGTGCACGACGACTCGCACATGGTTCGTCTCTTCTTCGGCATGGGCAAGCGCGACCATATCAAGCCTAACTCGCTCATCGGGCGCATCAACGATGTGACCGGCACCAACGACATCGAGATCGGGCATATCGACCTGATGGAGAACTTCTCGTTTGTAGCCGTCGACGGCGCTAAGGCCCAATTCATCGTCGATTGCTTCGCCGACCCGACCAAGAACACCGAAGGAATTCGCGTCGAAATCACAACTGGGGAGCCCAAACCGAAAGAAAAGAAAACCGACAGGCCGAAACAAGAGAAAAAGTCTCACGACAGCTTCCACGAGGAGCGCCGTCGACGTGACCGCGATTTAAAGGAGAAGAAGGAGAAAAAGGATAAACGCTCCGCTGATAAAAAGGATAAGAAAGATAAAAGGGATAAGAAGGTTTCAAGAAAGAAAGCGCGCGAGAAGGAACGCCCCGAGAAAAAATACGGAAAGCGAGTAAGATATTAAAATAAAAAAGGGGCGAATGATGATTCGCCCCTAACTCTAAACTTTAAACTCTACACTCTAAACTAATACTCCCACACGTTCTGTTCGAAGTCGATGATCTCCTGCTGGATACGCTCCGATTCCTTCAAAGCCTCGACGCCAGTGGCATAGTCCTGAATGCTACGGTCGTAGACGTTCTCCTCTTTGTAGATGTAGCTTGCAAACTGACGTTTGTAGAACAAATCATCATACGACAGACGTGCTGCCGAGTTGTTTCTGTTGTAGACAGGAGCCTCCGAAAGCACTGTGCGTGTAGCATCGTCAAACGGAATCCAGAATAGCTCGTTAGGCATCTGCAGAGTGTCGTTCACATCGCGCATGGTCACCGGGCAGATAGCCTCGATGCGCACCAGCATCTCGCTTCTGTGTGAATCGAAATACCAGTCTTCCATGATACGCAGACGTGTCACCGACTCCGGCTTGAAAGCGATGCTGATGACGGTGTCACCCACCTTGTTGCCGTAGTCGTCATACTGAGCCTGATGTCTCTCAGAGTTCAAGCCTGTCATGAGCTTTGAATAAGGAACTGGGTTGTTGAGCTCGCCAGTGGCTGTCACCTCGTAAGCCTGGCAACGGCCTTCCTTCAAGGCATCCATGATGACGTCGATAAATCTTCTCCAGTTCTGATGAGCGTCTCTCGGATAGTAGAACGGGAGGTTCATCTTCTGACGGAAGTCGATTTCGCGCCACACTCTTTTCTTCCATAAGATGTCAGCCTCGCGGACCTCAGGATATGGAATGTATTTCTTTATTCCTGTTGCGTTTTCGACATACAATCCGTCGTTATATGTGTCGCCCGTGATCTGTGCCGAAGCCTTTGGAGAGCCGGCAAATAGGCAGACAAACGAAACTGCGATTACTAAAACTAACTTTTTCATGTTACTTTATTTGGATGTTTATTGAGCCTACGTTTCTGATCTCGCCCTTAGGACTCTTCACGTAGATGTCCTGGAACTGGATACGCTGTCCCGGCTGTGCGTTGCTAATCAAAGAAACGACTTCCGGACTGAATTTGGCTCCATTATTATTTTTATCGATGAATGTTCCTCTGTAAGTCGAAACGGTGTAATGGTCGATGGTGTAGTTAAAGCCTTCAAAGTCAAAGTCTTTCATCACTGCCATCACTCTGCCGATACTCAGAAGCACCTCTTTCTCGACCTTACCGCCGGTGATGTCGCCGATCTTGATGACCGGGTCAGGCACCTGTTTTACGCGGAACTCCTGTGTTCCGAGGTCGATAACCTTACCTTTGTCGTCCTTAGCGTTGATTCTCACCTTCACCACCTTGACACCTTTGTTCACCTCAACGAAATAACCGCCTTCGGTGCTGTTGTCTTTGGTGAATTTACCGCCATCGACGCTGATGGTGATATCGTTGCTGGTGAAGCCTGGAGCCGACACCGAGATAGGGTTCTGAAGCTCTTCGTACATCACCATCATCTTGGTAGGAGCCACCGTTGCTGACGGCGGGGCCACCTGGAACGACTCATTGAAGTCGTAGTAAGCCATCGATCCGTCGGGACGAGGAATCTCGATGCGGCCTGCATACTGATGCACGCCCACGCTGGTGGTCGGGAAGCTCAATATGACCTTACCTTCCTTACTGTTCAGCTTCACAGGGTTGCCTTTGGCTTTGTTGTAGTCGTTGGTACCCATGAAATACTTCACGTCGAAAGCCTTCGAGGTGTCGGCTGCCGCGATGAAGATCTCTGCCTCGTAGTTCTGACCTTTGATGATGTAGTCGCTCTTCTGGATGACGCGAGCCTGCACCGATTCGAACTTAAAGTCGGATGAGCCGATCTGTTTGTACAAAGCGGTGATGGCGTCGTATTCTGTTGTCTGAATCTCACCTACAATCTTATTCAAGATAGCGATTTCAGCGGTGAGGATGATGTGCTCGAAGTTCTTGTTTTCCCAGCTCAACTCCTGTCCGTCGTTGTCGGTGTAGATAATCTTGTTGCCTTCATGGTCGACATCGGTAAGAAGTCCGACATATTTGTTATAGTTTGTCAGACCTGCGTCTTCGACTGTATTAACAACAAACTCGCGGTATTCCTGAATCTTTTCCTTCAAAAGCTTGGCATTGCCTTTGTTGATCATGAAGTTGGTCGCGGCGTCGTATTTATCTTTCGCATCGATGTTGTTAAGGTCGAATTCGTAGAAAACACGGCGGTTTTTCGGATCGGTCTTCTCGATGTTTCTGATAAGAGCCTTCTTTGAGTCTTTATCATTCAAGAGCTCCTCTTCGGTGATGCTTTCCGATTCACAAACCATAGGCACCTTGATGTCTTTTTCGATGAAGTTGATGATCTCGTCGGTCTTCACTCTGATCTCATTAGCTTTATCCCAGTAAACACGGGCCTTTTCGGGTTGTTTGATATACTGTTGCTCGAAGATGCCGTAGTAGTCCTCAATCTTATTCTCAACGCTGGCGTTTGTCTTCTCCAGACCGTCGTTCACGATGGCGAAAGCATCGAGAATGTCGGCCGAGACGTTCAATGCCAACAGAGCAGTGAGGACCAGGTACATCATACCTATCATCTTCTGCCTTGGGGTTTCTTTTGCTGCTGCCATTTTTAAAAAACTTATGCCTTGATATTCATTGCATTGAGCATGTTACCGTAGACGGTATTCATTGCTGTCATGCGTTTCGACAAGTCGTTGAGTTGGATGTTGAGTGTATCTGTTGAATTTGCAGATGCGTTGACTTTCTCGATGTAAAGAGCCATTGTGTCGTTCATCTTTCTGCTTGTGTCGCTGAACAACGCTGCGTTGGTGGCTGTCTTCGACATCTGAGCGTCGAGTTCCATGGCTGTCTCCGAAGCCTTGTTCATGGCCTTGGTGTAGTTGCTTGTCGCTGCCACTGCCTCGCTCACGTCGGCAATCTTTGCTGCGTTGTCGCCAAGACGTGTAAGTCCCATCTGGAGTTTTTCCATGGTGACCGAGTTGATGTTGGCTTTCTCGAACATAGCGTTGAGCTGCTCGGTGATGGCGTCGCTGCTGATGGTGCCGCCTTCCGATGTTCTCGCACCCGGTTTCTTAGGCTGTGCCACTGGGCCGTCGCCGTGGTAGAGGTCCCAAAGCTCAGGATAAACCAAGCTCCAGTCTGGCTCGAGGTGAGCCGGCTCGAATGCCGAGAAGAAGAAAATGATGGCCTCTGTCAACAGACCGAGTGTCAACATTGTGTTTGCCGCACCCGACCAGCCGAACAACGACATGTGGGTAAGTTTGAACAAAGCACCGACCAAAACGATGGATGCACCAATACCATAAACCTTAGCCATGAAGTTTTTGTACTTCTTGCTTTCTGAAAACTCTTTAAATGTCATATCTATTTAATTTTTAATTATTTCCTTATTTTAACGATGGTTTAATTATACACTCTTGAGGCTTTGCTCGGGTTGTCGCCTTTCTGACGTCCAAGGTAAGGCTGGATGCAGCGGAATCCGATGTAGCACTTCGCTGTGTCCTGATATTCGTAGCTACGAGTTGTGACCTCGAGGTAGTAGGCGATGTCTTTCCATGAGCCGCCGCGCACCACTTTTCTCTTCATCACCGGGTCGTCGTTCTCGCTGGCGTTGTAGCTATACTGCGGGTTCATGTCCCACATCACGTTGTACGACGACGGGTCGAAGGCGCTCGATGTCCATTCCGACACGTTGCCTGCCATGTCGTATAAGCCCCAGTCGTTAGCCGGATAATGTGCCACGATGACAGTGGTGAGGCCGCCGTCGGCGATGTAGTTACCGCGCATCGGCTTGAAGTTGGCCTTCAGACAGCCTTTCTCGTTGCGAGCGTAAGGACCGCCCCAAGGATATGGAGTCAGCTGATGGCCGCCGCGTGCCGCCCACTCCCACTCAGCCTCTGTAGGCAGACGGAACTCGGAGAGTCCGGCCTGGTCTTTGTGCTTCGACAGGTATTTGTTGAGCTTGTCGGTACGCCACACGCAGAAAGCGTTAGCCTGGTTCCAGTTGACACCCACCACCGGGTAGTTGTCATAGGCCGGATGCCAGAAATATTTCTCTGTCAACGGGTCGTTGAAGGCATACGAATAGTCGTAGATCCATGCCAAGGTATCAGGATAGATGTTGATATCCTCGTTATGCACGAATATCGAACGGTCGGCAGTGCCTTGCGGACGGTTGGCGAAAGCGCCGTTACGGTAGTCGGCACCCTCCACAAACTCTTTCTTCGCAGCCGCTCTGTAGTCGATATAGCTGTAATGATAGATAAGCTTTCTGGCGTCAATCTCTTTCTTGTTGTAAAAACGCTCGCCTTCCGGGATGTAGAGCTGCTCGAGAGCACCGATGTAATCCTGGTTGTCGGTGCGCCAGTCGATCTTCTCTTCCCAGTTGAGGATAGGAGTGTCGTACTGCTCGCCGGTCTTCTTGTCCTGAGTGATGAGATACTTGTCAGGGTCGACCTCGCCGAGATACATGCGGGCCAACGAGTCGCGGACGTAATATACAAACTCACGATATTCGTTATTTGTAATTTCAGTCTCATCCATGAAGAAAGCCGACACAGAGATGGTCTTAGGCTGGGCAAAACTGTTTCCCGTGATGTCCTGACCACCAACTCCCATGGTATAGCTGCCCATCGGGACAAACACCATGCCGTATGGATCGGGTTGATAGAACGGCTTTGACTTCTTTCTAACGCCTACCAATTCTCCGCTGCTGCTGGAATTACTGCTTGATCCGCATCCAACAAGCATCAAGGCTACTAGGCTAATTACCAAAAACTTTTTCATCATATTTCCTTTTTAAAAAAGTGTCCAAAAGTATGTTATTTTTCTTTATTTACGACAAAAACATTTCAACTTCGTCATTTTTTTATCAACAATTTACTATAAGTATCTGATACTGCGATAGATACGAGGCTGCTTATCCAGATCCAACTTGAAGTTGTAACTTATCGAAACCTCATGCGAACCATGCAGCTTCAACCCCATAGTGTTGATATCATACGCGTAATTGATCTGTATCTTCTTAATCGAGAAGCCGACCAAGAGGTCAACAGACTCGCGATGTCTGTAGTTAACGCCGAAAGCTACCTTATTATTGTACCAAAGTCGCGCTCCGATGTTAAATTGTGTCGATGCGATGTCGCTGAGTATCATCATCGAAGGGTTCAACCTGTACTTCGGATTGAAGAACTGATACTCATAACCCGCAGCGATATAAAACGTGCGATCGCCAACAAAACTTGCACTTGACGAAGATTTGCCTTCAAGGGCCTTGCCTTTCTTCTCCAACAAACTCGTGGTCGACAACGACACGTAGAACGTCTCAGGAACAGTGTAAAATAATCCGAAATTAAAATCGACCAACATGTCACTTTGTTCATTCGTCGGGATGACAGGGTCGTTTTCATTCAACGGATGAGCCTTACCGAAATCGACAGTGCGGTTGTCCATGCTGAAGGCCAGACCTATGCCCAAGGTACCCGGACCGAGGTCCATATGATACGAATAACCGATGTTCAAGGCTATGTTGTCCTCAAAACCGAGAGCGTCTTTCATAAACGACAGACCGATTCCGCCTCTCAACACCTTGATCGGCATGTCGGCCGAAGCCAAAAACGTGACAGGCGACACGACCTCACCTGTGAAGTCGTCCTTGAAACCCGCCCATTGGTTACGGTAGATACCCATCGCGTTGACGCCTTCGCTCAAGCCGTAATAACCCGGATTGATCACCGCATAAGAATTCTCGTAGTTGGTGAACATAGGCACTTGTTGTGCCTTTAACACATTGATTGCCAACATGTTAATCACCAAAAACAATATGATTTTTATCTTATGCATTGAAAGTTATAACGCTTTGTTTATCAATTTATTGCATCACCTTATTAATAATTCTTAATAAAACTCATCGGAAAAGCCTGATGATGTCGTTGCCGTTCGCGTAGATCAGCAGGATGAGAAGGAAGATGAATCCTATCGTCGTGGCTCTTTCGAGGAATTTGTCGCTCAGCTTGCGTCCGGTCACCGCCTCCCATATGAGGAACAACACATGACCGCCGTCGAGACCCGGTATCGGGATGATGTTCATCACCGCGAGGATGATGCTCAGGAAGGCTGTCATGCGCCAGAACTGTTCCCAGATAAAGCTGTCGGGGAAGATACTTCCGATGGTGATGAAGCCACCGAGGCTCTCATAGGCGCCAGTGCTCGGTTTCACTATGAGTTTCAGTTGTTTCCAGTAGTCGCTGAGCTCCTTGCCGGTCTTCTTGAAGCCGCGAGGTATCGACTGCCAGAAGGCGTATTCTTTTGTCGAGACCTCCAGCATCTGTGCGGCATACACTCCTATCGTGGCGTCGCCGCCCACATGCACCGTCATGGTGAGGGTGTCGCCGTCGCGGACTACGAGCATCGCCACATCCTGGTCGCGGTAGTCGCCGATGACTTTCTTAAAGTCTTGGAAATAAGGCGTCGGCACCTCGTTGATGCCTATGATCTGGTCCTTCTCGGCCATCCCTGCCTTCTCGGCATACGAGCCGTTGGCAAAGCCGCCTATCACGAAAGGCATACGCATGCTGAAGAAGGTGGTGCGAGCCTTAATCATCTGATTCACAGCGTCGTCGGGGAGCTCCACGCGCACGCTGTCGCCGTCACGCTCCACATCGATGTATTTCGTGTCTTCGAGAAGCAAAACCATAGGAATCTGGCTGAAGTCCTCGACATAACGTCCGTCGACGTCGAGGATCTTGTCGCCGTCGCGCAGACCGAGGTTGTAGCCGAGACTGTCGACGGTGATGCCGTATTTGTTGACTTCAGCGGTGGAGACGTACTGCTCGCCGTAGCTTGCGATGAGTCCGATGTAGATGAGGAAGGCGAGCACCACATTCATAAACACGCCGCCGATCATGATGATGAGACGCTGCCATGCAGGCTTGGTACGGAACTCCCACGGCTGCGGGTCCTGCGCCATCTGAGCCTCGTCCATCGACTCGTCGATCATGCCCGCAATCTTGCAGTAACCGCCAAGCGGCACCCATCCGAGACCGAACTCCGTTGAGTCCTCGGCACGACGCCAGTCGTCTTCCGGAAGGGTGTTCAAGTCAATCTTCTCGTAAGAATATTCTTTTTTCTTCGTGACGGGGTCGATACGCTCATGGGTGATGTATTTTTCAGGCTCATTTTTGCAGAAAAACTTGAATCTCCACGCTCCATTCACCTTTTTACATCTGAAAATCGAGAATTTCCAGTCGAAAAACATATAAAACTTCTCCACTCTCACCCCGAAAATGCGCGATGCGATGAAATGCCCGAATTCATGGATGATTACGAGTATCGAGAGCGATAAGATGAGCTGTATTATCTTGATCAAAACCGTCATTTTTCCCTATATTTCTTTTAATAAAAATTTAAAAGTGCAAAAATACGAAAAATAATGGAATTGAGCTCAGAAAAAAATCATTTTCCTTCAAAAGAGATGTAATCTTCGGGGTTAAGTGGTGTTCCTTTGAACCATAACTCGAAGTGCAGATGCGGACCTGTCGACGTGCTGCCACCGCCGCCGAGCACCGCAATGGCGTCGCCCGCTTTCACCATATCGCCTTCGCGACACATGATGGTGGCGTTGTGTTTGTAGACCGACAAAATGTTGCTATGATGTTGAATGCCAATGACATAACCACCTTCATAGCTCCAGTCGGCAAAGACGACGGTGCCGTCGGCGGTGGCTTTTATGACTGCGTCGGCTTGAGCTACCACATCGACACCGTAATGATTTTTATCAGCGTTGAAATGATTGGTCACCAGGCCGTTGATAGGCACGAAAAACAGCTGGTCGACGAGACTTATTGTATTCGACGACGAAACAGATGGCATCCCAATGCTGTCGAACTCCATGTTTTCGTCGCTGATGATGCGCTTGAGGTTCTCGATATACTGGTCTTTCTGACGAAACACCTCCTCGATTGAGTCGGCGCGGTGTTCCATGTTGTAGACGCGTCGGTCGAGGGTGGCGTCGGTGTAGCCCGGGATGAGCTCACGCAGCGAGGTGAAAAATATCAGACATGTAGTCAAAGCTATGAGTATCAACGAGTAGATTATAATCATGTTGGTGATTTTCATCTTACTCATGTTAAAACCGCCCTTTTCCTCATACGTGTCAGGGTGTATGATGACGATTTTAAATTTGCTTTTAAAGTTTTTAAACCAATTACTCTTCATCTGCTTTCAAATCATTCCAAATTGAACTTTCCGGGCGTTTTGCCTTGCATCCCGCGGTAAAAATCCTCAATCATCGGCCAGTCTTTGTCGAAATCGCCGCTCGGCGTGAACGACGGGCCGTATCCGCAGCGTTTGGTCTTGAAGTCGATAAATGTCAGCACGACAGGCACTTTCGCCAGCTCTGCGATGTAGTAGAATCCGCGTTTCCATCTCTCCACGCGTTTGCGGGTGCCTTCGGGTGTGATGACGATATGCATCTCGTCGTAACGACGGAATACGACGGCTGTCTTAGCCACCATGTTGTTGCCTCTGCTACGGTCGACAGGGATGCCGCCCATCCTTCGCAATCCCCAGCGTAATATGGGGTTTTCGAAGAATTCTTTCTTCACCAGAAACTTCACCTGTTTTCCTTCCATCCAGAAAAAACAGCGACCAATGAAGAAATCCTCGATGCAGGTATGCGGCGCTTCGATGATGACGCTTTTCTTCACCCCTTCGGGGAACTTTCCGACGAAGGTGAAACCTCTCATTTTGAGGTAGTTACGACCTAACCATTTCTTGAAACTCATATGTCGATGTTCAGGCCGAGGCCTTTTTTCAGTGTTATGACGTTAGGGTTTATCTCTGCCATCTTCTCGAAACGGCTGCGGTCGGTATATGCCACGTCTTCCTTTGGCTTTTCGACGATGTGATGCACCATCTTGAACTGGTTGTTGTCGAGCTCTTTCGCCAGAAAATCGCGCAAGGCCGCCATATTATCTACATCTTTGATAACCAATATGTTATCAATTTGATAATGCACCTCCGAATTGTCTTTCAGCGTGGGTTCGTATTTGCAGATGCCGGCCACGAAATTCGGTGACTTGTCTTTACGTGTCTCACCGAACTTCTTCCACGCCTCAACCAGCATCTCCTGCGTAAAAGGGTTGTTTTTCGCCTCCACTGGGGCCTCTTCGGCTTTTTTCTTTGTTCCCTCGTCGAGAATCGATATCGTTCCAGCTCGTTTCACTCGCTGGACTGGCGCCGGTGTAGGAGTCACGTTCGACGAGGTGGGGGTTTCTCGCTGCACATCTCCCTGTGGTCGATGTTCGCTCGAAATGACAGTAGTTTTCGGAATGTCATTCTGAGCAGGGGTGTCATTCCGAGCCGCTTCGCGGCGAGGAACCTCATTTTGACTTGGGATAACTACCTGTGGCTGCTGTATCGGCTGCACAATTTGTGTCGGCACCATCTTCAGCAATGCTATCTCGAGATGTAATCTCTTATTATTGGCACTCCGGAAGTTTATATCGCATTCGTTGGCGATGTCGAGTGCCTTCAGCAGGAACTCCGTGCTGCAACGCTCGGCCTGCTTGGCGTAGCGGGCTTTGAGCTGGTTGCTGACATCCATCAGATCCACGACGCGCCGGTCCTTGCCTAACAGCAAGTTCCGCAGATGGTTCGCCATGCCCTGAATGAAGTTTTGCGGGTCGAAGCCTTTGTTTACAACCTCATTCAACAACAATAGCACCGAGTTGATGTCGTTGGCCAGTATGTTCTCCACCATCCCGAAGTAATACTCGTAGTCGAGCACGTTGAGGTTGTTGATGACATCCTTATACGTTATGTTATTTCCCGAGAAGCTCACCATCTGGTCGAAAATCGACAGCGCGTCGCGCAGTGCTCCGTCGGCTTTCTGCGCTATGATGTTGAGCGCCTCCTCCTCTGCCGTAACACCTTCCTTGGCGGCGATGTTCTGCAGATGCTTGGTGATGTCTTCAACCGTAATACGTTTAAAATCAAATATTTGGCATCGCGACAAGATCGTCGGCAGAATCTTGTGTTTCTCCGTCGTGGCGAGTATGAACTTGGCATACGCCGGCGGCTCCTCGAGGGTCTTGAGGAAGGCGTTGAACGCCTGTGCCGACAACATGTGCACCTCGTCGATGATATACACCTTGTACTGTCCTATCTGCGGCGGTATCCTCACCTGGTCGATGAGCGCGCGGATGTCTTCCACGCCGCTGTTCGACGCCGCGTCGAGTTCGAAGATGTTGAACGAAGCGTTGTTGTTGAAACTCACGCATGACTCGCACTCGTTGCACGCCTCCATGTCCTCGGTAGGATGCAGACAGTTGATGGTCTTCGCCATGATGCGCGCGCATGTCGTCTTACCCACGCCACGCGGACCGCAGAACAGGAACGCCTGCGCCAAGGTGTTGGTGCGTATGGCATTCTGCAAGGTCGAGGTGATAGCATGCTGACCTACAACGCTCTCAAATGTCGACGGCCTGTATTTTCGTGCCGATACAATAAAATTTTCCATTCAAAAAACAGCCTTTTATTCAGCTTGTAAAATTACAAAAAATTTGTCAAAATATTGCACATATATATAATTTTTTTGAAAAAAAGGCCGTTATACGAACGAATTTGTTATTTTTGCAGTTTCGGATATTAGGCAAAGAAAGTAATGAGATATAAATCATACAGGATATTCGGCGTTATAGCTATCTTGCTGACAGTCATAATGTTAGCGTCGTGTTCGACAAAGAAAAACCGTTGGAACCGACGCGTTTGGCACAACATGACGAGTCACTACAACGTGTGGTGGAACGGCAACGAGAGCATGAAAAACGGCGAAAAAGCGCTTCGCGAGGCGGCTCAGGACGACTACACCAAGACGCTTCCGGTGTTCAACTACGGCACCAAAGAGAACGCCTTGGCACAATATTCAGCCATGGACCGCACCATCGAGAAGGACGCCATCTGCATCCAGAAACACTCGATGCGCTTCAACAACACCGAATACGTGCGCTGGATCGACGACGCCTTCATCGACATGGGCAAAGGCCATTTTTATAAACAAGACTACGTGCCTGCGCGCCGTACCTTCGAATATGCCTCCACACAATACCGTAACAGTCCCGACAGAATCACCGCAACTCTTTGGCTTGCAAAGACTTACATCGCTACAAAGCAATTCGAGAAAGCCGAAGCCATGCTGCAGTCGATACTCGTGACGATGGACAACGAGGACGAGAAGATTCCGAGATACGTGCGCACAAACTTCGACCTTGTGTATGCCGACTATTACATTGCCATGGGCAACGAAGACGAGGCCGTGAAATATCTGCGCAACGCGCTCATCACCGCCAAGGGCAAGTTCAACAAGAGCCGCGCCATGTTCATACTCGGTCAGATCTACCAGAAACACGGCGACAAGACACGTGCCACCGAGCAGTATAAGAACGTCATCCGTAAACACCCGTCCTACGAGATGACTTTCGAGGCGCAGATGAACCTCGCGCGCTGCTACGACGCTGACACCACCACCATCATGAAGATGTTGAACAAGATGCTCAAGGACCGCAAGAACACCGAGTACAAGGACCGCATCTACTATGCCATGGCCGACGTGGCACTGGATAACCACAACACCCCTGATGGCGTGAAATATCTGAGAAAGTCGGTGGCCGCGAGCACCAACAACAACGCTCAGAAGATAAAATCGTCGCTCGACGCAGCCAATATTCTGTTCAACAACAGCGACTATATCCTCAGTCAGGCCTACTACGACACCGCCGTGATGACGATGGACCGCAACTACCCGGGCTACGACAGCTTGCTTAACCTTTCGGTGATGCTCACCGACCTCGTGAGCAACCTCACGGTGTATAAGACTCAGGATAGCCTGCTGCGTCTCGCCGAGATGGACTCGATACACCGCAACGCCATCATCGACAAGGTGATAGCCGACTATCAGGAGGAACAGAAAAAAATGGAAGAACAGCGCGAGATCATGCAGCAGATCGCGCTCAACGGCGGCCTCGAACAACCCGATGCACCGGTCCCGGGCTCCAACGAAGCCAACTGGTATTTCTACAACACCGCTACCAGGACGCGCGGCATGAACGAGTTTAAGATGAAATGGGGCAACCGTCTGCTCGAAGACTACTGGTTTATCTCCAACAAGCAGAGCTTCGCGATGGAAGAGGAAGAGAATCTTGAAGAGATGCCCGAAGAGAAACTCGCCAAGATGACTCCCGAAGAACGCAAGAACTACCTGCAAGCCCTCGAGATAAAGAAAGACACGACGAGATATACGCCTCTCGACAGAGGCTATTACCTGAAGCAGCTGCCGTTTACGGAGAGTGCCAAAGAACAGGCCAACCAGCAGATTGCCGAGGCGCTCAACAACATCGGATTCATCTACTACAGCGACCTGCAGGACTTCCCGCATTCGATAGAGGCATATACCGAGCTCACCGACCGCTATCCCGACAACAGCAACGAGGTGTCGGCGTGGTATTATCTTTACAAGATGCATAGCAGCCGCAACGAGAGCGCCGAGGCAGAAAAATACAAGAACCTCGTCTTGACGAAATATCCTGACTCGAATCAAGCCAAGATAATCATCGACCCTGAGTATTTTATCAAGGCCAACGAACGTGGCGCCGAGGCCGAACAGCTCTACGCCAAGACCTTCGAGGCATATCAAAACGAGCAGTATCAGCGCGTTATCATGAATGTGAAGAAGGCGCGCCAGCAGTATCTCGACGACACGCTTTACATGCCGCGGTTCGAGTTCCTGAACGCCATCTCGTTGGGCTACGTCGAGGTGGTCGACTCCATGGCCTACTCGCTCCTCAGGCTCATCCAGACTTATCCGCAGAGCAGCATCAAGCCGTTTGCCTTGGATGTCCTGCTTAAGGCCAACGACATGTACAACCTCGGTCTTAACATCGAGAGCGCTCGTCCGAAAGACCAGACCGTGACGGAGAAAGAGTCGCCTTACACCTTCAGGCCTAATGACCAATATTACGTGGTGGTCGTAGCCAACAAGAAGGTGCGTATCAACCCGCTGAAGGTGCGTATCAGCGACTTCAACAAGAACAATTTCCGAATGTATCAGCTGACGATCAAGAGCTTGATGCTCAACAAAGAAGACGCCATGCTGACCATCGAGAAATTCGAAAATGTCGACAATGCCATTGACTATCAAACGTCTATGTTCCTCACCGATTATGTCTTCGGTGGCATAGACCCGGAAAACTATAAGGTATTAATTATTTCGGTGTCGAACTATCCTATCTTCTACCAAGAGAAAAACGTGGAAGAATATCTGGATTTCTGGCATCAATACAACAAATAAAGCTATGAGTTCAAACAATCAAGAATCACCTGTAAGAAACAACCTCATCGGTAACGGCACCACCATCAAAGGTGAAATCACCGCCACTGGCGACATCCGTGTCGACGGCACCATCATTGGCACAATGAAATCGACCGGCAAGGTCGTCATCGGACAACAAGGCATAGTCGAAGGCGACATCGTGTGCAACAGCGCCGACATCTCGGGCCGCGTGAAAGGCACAGTGAGAGTCGAAGAGCTGACAACATTGAAGTCGACATCACGTCTCGAGGTCGAGCTTTTCACCAAGCAGCTGTTCATCGAGGTCGGAGCCATCTTCACCGGAAGATGCGACATGTCGCAGAAAGCGCCTGAAACTCCTAAGAAATGAACAAATTCATAAAACAGCTGTGTATCCTGACGCTCGTGGTCATCGTGGCGTCGGTGTTTTTGCGTGCCTACCTCACGATATGGTGGCCGGCTATCGTCGGATTCTTCTTCATCGTGAGCATGATAGTGTTTTATTTTGCCGATAAGGCGAAAAAGAAAGACATGCGCAGGTTCACCAACTTCTACATGGGCGCGACAGTGGTGAAGATGCTGGTATATCTGACGATAATACTCATCTACGCATTCACCTTCAAGGATGACGCAAAGTGTTTTGCCGTGACATTCCTCGTCTATTACCTGGTATACAGCGTTTTTGAGACATATAAACTCGCAAAAAAAGAAAAGAAATAATATGAATAACAACGAAATCATCGGATACGAAAAGATTGAACGGTATAATCCGGGGCGCACCGAGAAACTCGAGGAGCATTATCGCGCCATCTTACAGCTTTTGGGCGAAGACCCTAACCGCGAAGGACTTCTGAAGACGCCTAAACGCATGGCGAAGTCGATGCAGTTCCTGACACAAGGCTATAACATGGACCCGATGGAGATTCTGCTCTCCGCAAGATTCAAGGAAGACTACCGTCAGATGGTGATAGTCAAGGATATAGAACTGTTTTCGATGTGCGAGCATCACATGATTCCGTTCATCGGAAAGGCACATGTGGCTTATATCCCTAACGGTTATATCACCGGCTTGAGCAAGATAGCAAGAGTTGTCGAGGTGTACGCGCGTCGTCTGCAGGTGCAGGAACGCCTTACAACCCAGATTAAGGAAGCCATCAACGAGGCGTTGCATCCGCTGGGAGTGGCCGTCGTCATCGAGGCGCGTCATCTCTGCATGTGCATGCGAGGTGTACAGAAGCTTAACTCTGTCACCACGACATCAGATTTTGTCGGTGCTTTCGAGCGCGGCGAGACAAGAGCGGAATTTTTAAATTTAATTGGAGCAAATTTACATTAAAAATATGAAAGCTTACGTATTTCCTGGACAAGGAGCACAGTTTGTAGGAATGGGAAAAGATCTCTACGAGAGATTCCCGAAGGCGAAGGAAATGTTTAACAAAGCCAACGACATCCTGAAATTCAACATAACAGAGATAATGTTTGAGGGTACCGACGAAGACCTGCGTCAGACTAAGGTCACGCAGCCGTCGATTTTCCTGCATTCAGTGATATTGGCAACAATGTTGGGTGAAGATTTCAAGCCCGACATGGTGGCCGGACACTCGTTGGGCGAGTTCTCGGCTCTGGTTGCCAACCAGACTCTTACCTTTGAAGACGGCTTGAAGCTCGTGTCGCAGCGTGCCATGGCCATGCAGAAGGCCTGCGACGCCAACCCGGGCACCATGGCGGCCATCATCAACCTCGACGATGAGAAGATCCGCGAGATATGCGACTCGATCAACGAGGTGGTGGTACCTGCCAACTTCAACAGCCCTGGTCAGGTGGTCATCTCGGGCAGCGTGAAAGGCATCGAGATTGCTTGCGAGAAGATGAAGGAAGCAGGCGCAAAACGCGCTCTGCCACTGAAGGTCGGCGGCGCATTCCACAGCCCGCTGATGGAGCCGGCTCGCACAGAGCTCGCCGAGGCCATCCAGAAGACCAAGTTCGTGAAAGGTATCTGTCCTGTGTATCAGAATGTCACAGGTCAGGCCGTGAACGACCCTGAGATTATAAAAGCTAACCTCATCAAACAGCTCACGGCACCTGTGTGCTGGACGCAGACCATGGAAAACATGATCGCCGCCGGTGTCAACCAGGTGATTGAGGTCGGTCCTGGCACAGTGCTTCAAGGACTGTTCAGAAGACTGAATCCTAACATCGAGTTGTCAAGCGCAGCAATAGCATGAAACACAAGCATTTAGCACCGGTCTACCTTGCCGTGGCCGTCGCTTTCGGCGTGCTGCTGGGCATCATCATATCGCGTTCGAACAATGCGAACAAGGCCTTCATCAACAGAGGCGGCGATATGAACCTGGTCGACAAGGTGTTTTATCTGCTTGAAAATGAATATGTTGACACCGTCGACGTCAAGAAGCTTGAGGTCGAAGCGGTGAACACCGTCATCGACAAGATGGATCCGCACAGCGAGTATTTCGAGCCCGAGGTGTTGGAGGAAGTCAACGAGGACCTGCAAGGCAGCTTCGAGGGCATAGGCGTGACGTTCAGAATCGAGAAAGACACTGTCACCATCATCAGCACCATCAAGGGCGGACCGTCGGAGAAGGTCGGCATCAGGGCTGGCGACAGAATTGTGTACGTCAACGACAGCCTCGTGGCGGGCGAGAGCATTAATAATAATAAGGTGATGAAGGCCTTGAAGGGTCCGCGCGGCACCAAGGTCGACGTGAAGATGTTCCGTCGTGGCGTCGACGGGCTGTTGGACTTCACCATCACCCGTGATGTCATCCCGACCTACAGCGTCGATGTGGCTTATATGCTCGACGCCACGACGGGCTACATCAAGCTGCAGAAGTTCAACGCCACCACGCACAAGGAGTTTGTCAACGCCGTGAAGAAGCTGCAGAAGCAAGGCATGAAAGAGCTCGTCTTCGACCTTCGCGACAACGGTGGCGGCTATCTCTCCGAGGCGGTGGAGATCGCCGACGAGTTCCTGCCAAAGGGCAGTCTCATCGTCTACACCCAAGGCGAGCACCGCGACAGACAGTACATCTTCGCGCGCCGGCACGGTATGCTGGAAGACACTCCTGTCAAAGTGTTGATCGACGAAGGGTCAGCGTCAGCCTCCGAGATAGTGGCCGGCGCGCTTCAAGACAACGACAGAGGGACGATCATCGGACGCCGTTCGTTTGGTAAAGGCCTGGTGCAGGAGCAGTTCGACCTCGGCGACGGAGCAGGCTTAAGACTCACGGTGGCGAGGTATTACACCCCGACGGGACGTTGCATCCAGAAACCTTACGACGGCGACAAGGAGAAATACATTCTCGAGGCATTCGACAGATATGAATCGGGCGAGATGTTCAGCGCCGACAGCATTCATTTCGCCGACTCGCTGAAATATATCACGCCGGGAGGCAAGACTGTCTACGGTGGCGGAGGCATTATGCCCGACATCTACGTGCCGCTGAAGCAGGACTCGACGGAGTATTTCTTCAACAAGATCGTCAACGCGAGTATAGTGTTTCAGTATGCCTTCGACTATTCCGACGCTCATCGCGATGAGATTCTGAAATATGGCGATGAAAGGAATTTTGACAAGAACTTCAAGTTCACCGAAAAGATGTGGAATGAAATCTTGAAAGAGGCGAAAGCGAAGAACATTACCGGCACTGAAGAGCAGAAGAAGGTGGCGAAAGCGAAGACTGATCAGCTGTTTAAAGCGTATATCGCGAGAAATATATTTGGAGATGAGGCTTTTTATCCAATATATGAACCATTGGATGAGATGCTGAAAGAAGCCGTTCAGTCGAAATGACGTTTTTTAAAAAAATTTGTTAAAGATAATAAAAAAAGTTGTATTTTTGCAGCCCGAATTGGATAAAATGAAGAACGAGAAGTATAGTTTCACTATTCCATTGGCAGGTTTGCCGTTCGGACATACTGATTATCAATATGTTATCAACGACAGCTTCTTTGCGGAGAGAGATTATTCGGAGGTGAAAAGTGGAGTTGTAAACCTTCATTTAGGCGTCGAAAAAATGGAAAACATGTTTGTTTTGACGTTAAAATTTGAAGGAAAAGTGGTTCTTCAGTGCGACAGATGCGGTGATGATTATGAGCAGGCGAT
>JAFZXR010000056.1 GCA_017616675.1 Bacteroidales bacterium | reverse complement strand
TTGGCCTTCAGAGCGGCTTCGATAGCCATGTTGACCTCTTTTTCGCCTACTTTATGGTATTTTGCAATCACATGCTTGTGGTTGTGTGGCATAACCACTTCGCCCATGTCGCCGGTGCGAATTTCCTTACCACCAATGATGATTGGGATTTCCACGACTTCCTTCGACTGTTTCTTGAGTTCTTTCTCCAAAGCGAGGCGCTCAGGGCTGCCCGGTCTGTATTCTTTCACAGGCTCGTTAGCAGGATGTGCAAATTGAAATAATGCGTTATTCATGTTATAATTTTTTGTTGGTTAGTAATTTTTCTAAAATCAAGCTGCAAAGTTAAAAAATTTTTAGAATATTCACAAAAATTAATATTTTTGCAAAAAAATCTTTGTGACGAAAAACGACATCAATAAACCGACGATTTCCGAGGCTACAAGCCGCAATTGGGCGCGACTGCATTCCGACGGCAGCGGCAGGTTGATGTCGCGGGCCAACAAACAGCTTTCCACGAAGACGATTTTACCCATCGAATACTTCTCAAATAAAGAAAATGTCGCTGATATTCAACGCTTTGTGACTTTCTGCAAAGAGCAAAAATATAAAGTTGAAGACGTGCTTTTTTCAGTAGGCGTGGAGTTGTTGAAAAAAGCCGGAATCTACGAAAAGTCACATGTCCAAAAAGTCTTATCCTCCTTATCAGCGCAGCGCTTATCCTTCTTATCCTTAAAATCTCTTCCTTCCGATGAGTTCGACCTTCTCGGTCTACTTTACCAGTGTTTTCTGATCGAGGGTGAGAAAAACCGCAAAGGCTCGTATTACACTCCGCTGGAGGTGGCTCGCAACATGACTAAGGGTTTGGATTTCTCGAAAGGACAGACTTTCTTCGATCCTTGCTGTGGCAGTGGAGCCTTCCTGTTGGCGCTCGACGGGGCTTCACCTGAGCAGGTGTTCGGATGCGACAACGACCCGATAGCTGTCATGATAGCGAAGTTCAACCTTTTGTTGAAGTATCCTTTGCAAGTCTTTGACCCTCAAATAGTTTGCTGCGATTATTTATCCCCTAAGAACCCTGAGGTCTCTAAAAACTCTAAGAACCCTAAGGCCCCATCTTTCATCATCAGCAATCCTCCGTGGGGCGCGGTCCTTTTTGATGAGAAAAACAACCCGATTTCGACCAAGGAAAGCTTCTCGTTTTTCTTCGAAAAGGCCTTCAATCAGCTCGAAGACGGCGGCAAAATCCGATTCCTGCTGCCTGAATCGATCTTAAACGTGAAATGCCACCGCAACTTCCGCAAATTCTTGCTTGAAAACACTGATATTCAGTCGATTACAAAATATCCTGGGACGTTTTCAGGAGTACAAACGAAATATATTGATATTGAATGTACCCGTCATTTCAACCGAAGCGAAACGGAGTGTAGCGGAGTGGAGAAATCTTCTTCAAACGTAATTACTGTCAAGGATTTCTCGACTCCATTTCATTCCGCTCGAAATGACGATGGCCACGTTTCAAAAGACGCATTTCACCTCACTAACAACCTGAATTTCAATCTGTTATCCGATTCTGACCTTGAAAAAGTGCAAAAGATCCTTGCAAAAAAGAAATACACTTTGAAAGACAGCATCTGGGCTTTGGGAGTCATCACGGGCGATAATAAAAATAAGGTGCAAAGCAAGCGGGGCCGGGGAATGGAACCTATTTACACCGGAAAGGAAATCGAAGCCTATACTTTGAAGCGGCCTCGTAAGTTTATAAAATATAAACGCACTGATTATCAACAGGTTGCAAAAGATGAAATATATCGTGCCGATGAGAAATTAGTCTATAAATTCATCTCGAAAAACCTCGTTTTTGCTTACGACGACAGCAAAAGTCTGTTCCTCAACAGCGCCAACATCCTCATCCCGCGCATTCCTGGAATGTCAATAAAAACGGTGCTTGCCTTCCTCAACAGTGAACTGTTCAAATTCCTTTACAAATCGCTTTTCGGCGAGATTAAAATCCTCAAGGGAAACCTCCTGGAACTGCCATTCCCGGCGATTTCTCCCGAAACTGATAAAAAACTCACCGAATTGGTTGATGAAGTGCTGAAAGGGAATAATAATGCTTTACAACTTATTGATAATGAGATCGATACAGTTTTTGGCATTAATCACCCTTAAAAGTTTGTTGCAGCACCCTTAATGGCCTTACGCCATTAATGCCATTAAAGCCCTTAAAGTGGCCGCTTAAGGTGTTTAGAGCTTCATTCTCTTTATCGTTCCCAGGAAATGCGTGTGTTTCCCTAATTCCTTATTAAATATGCCGGTTTGGTCGAGCGAGTCGATTCTAACCTTGCCCGAAGCGTGGATGATTTTTTCGCCATCCAAAATGATGCCGACATGAACGATTTTTTGCTCTTCATTCTCGAAAAATGCAAGGTCGCCAGGCTTCGCTTCCGTCAGGAAATACACGTCTTCGCCGCATTCTACCTGCTGTGAGGCATCGCGAGGCAGCTTGATCCCGACAGCCTTCGCGCAAAGCTGCACAAAAGCAGAGCAGTCGATGCCGAAAATAGTTCTTCCGCCCCAGCGATAAGGCACATCTAAAAGTTTTAACGCATTGTTAATGAAACTGTTAGCTTCAATACAGCATTTGTCTTTCGAATAAATGGTGGTTCCGAAAGTCAACACCTTCGAATCGTACAACTCTATCGGATTGTTGACCACATAACAATCGCTCGAAGACAGCGTCTTGTACGCATCTTCTTGAATATCAAAGTGTTGCAGACTTCTAATCCATCCTTCATAACCGTCGTATTCCATCTTGATGTAAAGCCAGTCGCCGTTCTGCTCCACGACTTCATACAAATCGTTAAACAGCAATTCAGTCACCAGTTCGCTCTCGTGATGCGGCTCCTTTCGCACAGGAATGGCCGATAAAGTGCATATTCCAAACATAATTGAAACTTTTTTTGCAAAGTTACAAGAAATTTTCGTATTTTTACAAGTTAATTTAATTTGTTTTTAGAAAATAAATATCTAATCCGTAATTTATTGATTATGAGTAAGATAAAAGATATAGCAGAAAAAGTCCGCCATTCATATTATGGCATTATGAAGGTTCTGGCTTTCGTTTTGGCACTCGTCATCGTCGTATTGCTGATGCCGCGTAACGTCAAATTCAAATACGAATACCAGAAAATGCGTCCATGGCCGCACGAGAGTCTCTATGCCCCGTTTAACTTCCCGATTTATAAGTCGGACGAAGCTGTGAAAAAGGAGAGAGAAGAGGCGCTGAGCAACATCGAACCGATATTCGTTTACGATGCCCTCGGCACTGAAGACGGTCGTGAAAAACTGCTCAAAGACTTTGATACTCAATGGATTGACACAATTGGCGACAAGGATTATTACGAAAATCTTATCCTGAATATCTACGATCACATCGAAAATACGGGTATCGTCGCGAAAAACGACCGCACCAATAATTTCAAAGGTGACGAGACGGTGGTGGTGGTCCGCAATAAGGTCCAGACAAAATGCGCCTACGATGACCTTAACACCATGGCGACGGCTTCGGCTTATATCCAAAGTCAGCTCAAGGATATCGACGATTACAATACTATGCAATTGATTAACAATCTGTTACATAGTTCTTTGCGACAAAATGTGATTTATTCGGAGAGCATGACGAAACAGGCCGAGAAGATGGCTGTCGACAACATCATGCTGACCTTCGGAATGGTGCAGAAAGACGAGCTCATCATCATGGAAGGCGAGATTGTGACAGAAGAGAAGTATCAGATAATCAATTCGTTACAACACGAATATGCCGATATCAGCGCGAATAATTTCTTCAGCCGCAACTACCTCCTTTACGGTCAGCTGCTGATGGTGAGCATAGTGTTTTTCGTCTTGTACCTGACGCTCCGACTGCTGCGTCCCGATATCTTCGAACAGCTGCGTTACATCAACCTGATTCTGCTTCTCATGCTGTTTATGATAGTGCCGTCGTTCCTTATCCTGAAGTTCGCTCCGGCCTTCATCTACCTCATGCCGGTGGCCATCATGGCAATGCTCCTGATGACCTTCTTCGACGCGCGAGTGTCAATCATTGTGCAACTTATGACGCTGATAATCATAAGTTTAGCTGTGCCGAACCCGTTCCAATATTTCTTCGTGCAGCTGCTCGTGTCGTTTGTGGCGGTGTTCAGCATGACGAAACGCACGCGCCGCGCCAGCTACTTCGGCACCTCGCTGATGGTGTTTATGACCTACGTAATCGTCTACCTCGGCATGATGCTCATCTTCGACGGCGATTTCGACTCGTTCAACTGGAAAAACATCATAATCTACGCCGGCAACGCCTTCTTCACCATGCTCGCGCTGCCTCTGGCGTTCCTCTTCGAGCGTGTGTTCGGCTTTGTTACCGACCTGTCGCTGCTCGAGCTCAGCAACACCAACAGTCCGCTGCTGCGTAAGCTCGCTTCGGAGGCTCCCGGTACCTTCCAGCATGTGATGCAGGTGGCCGACCTCTGCGAGGAGGTGATATATAATATAGGTGGCAACGCGCTGCTCGTCCGCACCGGCGCTATGTATCACGACATCGGAAAGACGCGCAATCCATACTATTTCATTGAAAATCAGAATGGTAAGTATAATCCGCACGACGATGTCTCGAATACCGAAAGCGCTCAGATTATCATCAGCCACGTGATTGACGGCATTGAGATCTGTCGCCAGTATCATATTCCTGAGCAGATTATCGACTTTGTGAGGACTCACCATGGCACCCGCCGCACCGAGTATTTCTACCAGATGGAACTGCGCGAAAACCCTGACAGCATTGATGAATCAGAGTTCTTGTATCCTGGTCCGGTGCCGTTCTCGAAGGAAACCGCTGTGCTGATGATGTGCGATGCAGTGGAAGCCGCCTCACGAAGCATGAACGAGAAGACCGAAGAGTCGATCGACAAGCTTGTCGACAACATTATCGACGGACAGATGAAGGCTAACCAGTTCGACAACACCAACATCACTTTCCACGACATCACAGTGACGAAGAAGGTGCTGAAAAAGAAGCTGATGAGCATCTATCACGTGCGAGTTGCTTATCCGGATTAGAATTTATAAATCATTGATAATATTAACCTTATGAAAAAATTATTATTCGCTTTAATCATCGGTGCAGCATTTTTAAGCTCATGCAAATGCTCGCATAAAGAAGAGAAATCTGACGATAAAACAGAAGCTAAAACAGAGGTAACTGCTTCAGAATCAACGAATAACGAAAAGTCGTACGTCAAGACGATGACCTACAACGATTTTATCAAGAAAGTGTGGGACATCGAGCTTAGCGCGAGCAATTTCGCCTTCAAGGGAAACAAACCTTGCGTTATCGACTTCTACGCTACATGGTGTGGTCCGTGCAAGAAAATTGCCCCGATAATGGAGAAACTTGCTAAGGAATACGACGGAAAGGTCGATTTTTATAAGGTCGACACCGATCTTGACCAGAAACTCGCCATGATACTGCAAATAAGGAACATCCCGACGGTTTTCTTTATGAAAGATGGCGCACAGCCTGAGAAATCGGTGGGTGCCAAAGACGAAGAGTATTTCCGTGCTCAGATCAATAAGCTGTTAGGTGAATAATATTTTTCCGACATCTTATCTTCCTGATATTCAATATGTTGCGCTTTTTAATCGAAACGAGGCGCCGAAAATTGAATTGTACGAGACGTATCAGAAACAGTCGTGTCGTACCCGTTGTAATGTAATGACTGCCAATGGGTTACAGACTTTAGCTGTGCCAATCGTCAAGACTAACGGCAACCACACTCTGACGAAAGACGTAGCGATAAGTTACAAAGAGCCTTGGCAGCAGATTCACCAGCGTTGTCTGGAGGCCGCATATCGCAAAACGCCTTATTTCGACTACTTTTTCCCTTATTTGGAGCCTGCTTTTTCGACAAAATTTGAAAAGCTTATCGAGTTGAATGAGTTTTGTTTGAAATTTATTCTTAAAGTATTGAAAATCAATAAGGAAATTATCTATACCGAAGATTTTGAGCCGATTTCAGATAAAGACGATTATCGTATAAAATTATCGAAATGGTCGCATGAATCGACTGATTTTCCTAAATATTACCAGGTTTTTGAAGACAGGCAGCCATTCGTCTCGAATTTGTCGATTATCGACTTGATTTTCAACGAAGGTCCGGAGGCGGTCAACTACCTCCACATCATTTAATATTTTTTGTACATTATATTATTTTTTGTATATTTGCAGTTTGTAATCATTCGAAAATTCATCATAAAAAACTAAATAAAATGGCAAGAAAACTTGAAAAGAAAGATTTACTTAAGAATGTCGTGAAGCACATCGACATCAAGAAGTACGACTCAACAGAAATCATCGACGCAATGCGCAATATGTCGTTCACATCACGCGACACCGCCCGCGCCGCCGACATCTACATGATGATGGTGAAAGAGAAAAACTGCACCAACATCCTCACTCTGGCTGGTTCGACCTCAGCAGCAGGCTGTATGCAGGTTTACGTCGACATGGTTCGCAACAAAATGATTGACGTCGTGGTATCTACAGGCGCTTCGGTCATCGATATGGACCTCTTCGAAGCCCTTGGTTTCAAGCATTATATCGGCGAAAAAGAGAACATCATCCCTGACACAAAGCTTCGTGAACTCTACATCGACCGTATTTACGACACATTCATCGATGAGGAACAGCTTCAGGTATGCGACCACGCCACTTACGAGCTCGCCAACATCCTCGAGCCACGTCCGTA
>JAFZXR010000055.1 GCA_017616675.1 Bacteroidales bacterium | reverse complement strand
GGCATCAAACGTGCCACCGACGTGATGTTGGCTGGCAAAGTCATCGTGGTGCTTGGCTACGGCGACGTGGGTAAAGGCTGTGCACAGTCGATGCGCTCCTACGGTGCCCGCGTGCTCGTCACCGAGATCGACCCGATATGCGCACTGCAGGCCGCCATGGAAGGCTACGAGGTAACCACCATGGAAGAGGCCGTGAAGGAAGGCAACATCTTCGTCACATGCACCGGCAACTGCGATGTCATCACCCTCGAGCATATGCTCCAGATGAAAGACCAGGCCATCGTCTGCAACATCGGTCATTTCGACAACGAGATTCAGGTCAACGCCTTGGAAAACTACAAAGGTGTCAAGAAAATCAATATCAAGCCGCAGGTCGACAAGTTTGTGAAACCCGACGGAAAAGCCATCTTCATCCTGGCTGAAGGCCGTCTGGTGAACCTCGGCTGCGCCACAGGTCACGCAAGCTTCGTGATGAGTAACTCGTTCACTAACCAGACCTTGGCGCAGATGGATCTCTGGGCCAAACGCGGCACCTATCCGGTCGACGTCTACTGCCTGCCGAAGTACCTCGACGAGGAGGTCGCAAGATTGCACTTGGAGAAGATAGGAGTGAAGCTGACCAAGCTCACACAGAAGCAGGCCGACTACATCGGCGTGCCTATCGAAGGCCCTTATAAAGCTGACATTTACAGATATTAAAACCCCGTAGAGACGTTTCCCGAAACGTCTCTTTTTTTTATAGAATCGGTTTAGTTGTAAACCCTCAATTCCGACCCGTCGTACTGTGTGAAATACTGTATCAGCGGGTAGCCTGAGCCCACTATCACGCTGCCGTCGAGGATGGAATATTTGTACTCGAGGCATGAGTCGATGACGTAGGGCAGTTCGACGTACAAACGGTTGTCGGGACACGCATACGGGCTGTTGGGAGCCATGCGTTCGTAGGCCCTGAATTCGTCGATGTTGTACCTGTAAACGATGACGCCGTAGCTTGGCCGCGGGGCGGTGACGTACATCCATCCGCCGACGGTGTTAAGCTCGTGATATTCAAGGGTGTTGGGGTATATTGTAAAGTTGATGTTGACTTCAGGAGCATTGGGGTTCTCGGGTTTGCTGTTGCACGAAACGGCAAAAATCGCTGTTAAAGCGACAAAAAAAACCGTTGAAATTCTCAAAATTTTCCTCATTTGAAAAATATTTTGGTGCAAAATTAACAAATTTTTCGACAAAAAATCGGCAAAAAACCGATAAAAATTCTTTCCTAAAACCCTAAAATTTTATTTTCGAGCGAAATTTTCTTTATTTTTTTAAAATTATAATATGTTTATTTTTAACGTGTTACAAAGATTTAACTAAAAAAGTTGAAAAATATTTTTCCGAAATAAAAATTATTTGCTTGTGGGAATGAAAAAAATGTTGTAATTTTGAACGCTAAAAATGTACACTAACGAAAGCAAATTATTTGATAGTATAACATAAAAATTCAAGGTATGTTAAAAAAATTACTATTTTTATTCTGCATTGTGCTGACGTCGTGGTCGTTAGCGCTTGCACAGCAAGGTCGTCTAAAGGGTGTCATTACTGACAAAGACACAGGCGAGCCTATTGCCTTTGCCAACGTCGTTTTGGAGAACGGCGGAACGCAGGTAGGTGGCGGCAGTACTGACTTTGACGGTAATTACGACATCAACCCTATCCCTCCGGGAACGTACGACCTGAGAGCAACATTCGTAGGTTACAACACCTTCGTCATGAAGGGCGTTGTGATCTCAGGTAACAAAATCACCTTCCAGGACATCAAGATGAGCATGCAGTCGGAAGTGCTGGATGCCGTTGAGATTGTCGACTATAAGGTGCCTTTGATTTCGAAGGACCAGACTTCAGCAGGTGCTACCATCACCGCCGAGGAAATCGCGAAGATGCCTAACCGTTCGGCAGAAGCAGTCGCGGCCACCGTCGGTGGTGTGTTCTCGGCCGACGGTGAGGTCGGTAACATGCGTGGTGCACGTTCTGAAGGTACTGTCTACTACATCGACGGTGTCCGCGTCATCGGAAGCCACTCGGTGCCTCAGTCGGCTATCGACCAGGTCGAGGTTATGCTTTCCGGTACTCCGGCAATGTACGGTGACGTCACAGGCGGTATCATCAACATGACCACAAAAGGCCCTTCAAGAACATTCGGCGCAGGTGTCGAGGTCGAGCAGTCACTCGACGGCTACGGCCACACCAGAGTAGGTGTCAACGCCCAAGGTCCGCTCATCAAAGGTAAGAAGTCGGAGACAGCTCTCCTCGGTTTCTTCGTGTCAGGTGAGTTCACCCGTAACAAAGACGGATGGATCTCGGCAATCGGTCACTACAAGGCAACCGACAGCTGGTTGGACTACATCAAGGACAACCCTCTCCGTATCGGTGCTTCAGGCGACGGTGTCTATCCTAACGGTGAATATACCAGAATGGGCTCGATGGAATATGTGAAGAACTCACAGAACACATCAAACTGGACAATCAATACAACAGGTAACGTAAGTATCCGTACTACCGAGACTATCAACCTCACAATCGGCGGTAGCTACATCAGATCGAGATCACACGACTACGGACGTGGCCAGGAATACTTCAACTTCGAGAAGAACGGCATCTATGACTACCAGAACTGGCGTGTCTACGGCCGTTTCACTCAGAGATTCCCAACGGCTCCGGAAAGCACCTCGCTGATTAAGAACTTCTACTACAGCTTGCAGGTCGACTACTCGAGAGTCAACGGAAAGAGCTACGACCCTGACCATAAGAAAGATATCTGGCAGTACGGCTACCTCGGTAAGTACACCATCCATAAGACCCCGTCTTACACAATGGATACAGCTATCACAGTCAACGGTCACACCTACACCAACGTGTGGCACACCTCATCATGGGACTATGATACTTTGGTTGACTTCCGTCCGGCCGACTACAACCCGTTGCTGGCCAAGTACACCTCGATGGTTTACGATCTGTATCAAAATGACCCGGCAGGTCACTACACCAACTTCGACGAACTCCAGCTTAACCAAGGTCTGCTCAACTCAAGCTCACCTTCAGCTTTCTATGGTCTCTATGCAGCTCCTGGTACAATCCAGTCGAACTACGGCTATAGCGAGAACGACCAGTTCGGTGTCAACCTCGCAACAGCTATGACACTGGGTAACCACGAAATCAAGTTCGGTCTCCAGTACGAGCAGCGAAACAACAGATATTGGGGCATCGCCGGCCGTAGCATGTGGTACTTGATGAGAAACCTCGCCAACTTCCACATCGACCAGTTGGATATCAACAACCCTGAGATTATCGGTTACGACGGATTCGTCGATACAATCAAGTTCTACAGAATGTACAACGCCGCCGACCAGCGCCAGTTCGACAAGAACCTCCGTTCAGCTCTCGGACTCAGCGTGACAGGCGTCGACTGGATCAACACCGACTCATACGACTTCAACGACAACTCGATTGAATACTACGACAGAGACGGTAAGATGCACAAGGCTTATCTCAACGATGGCTTCGACATCAGCATGTTCACCCCTGACGAGTTGACCCAGAACGGTAACTCATACGTTTCATACTATGGTTACGACTACCTCGGTAAGAAACTCAAGAAACAGCCGAGCTTTGAAGACTTCTTCAATGAGACCGATGAAAACGGCAACTACACACGTCCGGTAGGTTCGTTCAGACCTATCTACATGGCAGGTTACATCCAGGATAAGTTCGCATTCAAAGACCTTATCTTCAACGTTGGTGTCCGTGTCGACCGTTTCGATGCTAACCAAAAAGTGTTGAAAGACCCATATATCCTTTACGATTACTACACAGTGGGCGACAAGATCAACAATGGCAAGATCACACTTCCTAACGGTACCCAAGTGTCTGTCCCGAGCAACATCGGTGACGACTACGCTGTGTATGTCGATAACATCAAGAACATCTCTCAAATCATGGGTTACCGTTATGATAACACATGGTACAATGCAGAAGGTGCCGAAATCAGTGACCCTACCACAATCGGTGGTATCGGCGGTGTCACCGCTTGGGTTAAAGATAAAGACCAGCAACATGTCGACATCAACTCGTTCAAGGACTACAGCCCACAATGGACAGTGATGCCACGTATCTCGTTCTCATTCCCGATTTCCGACGACGCTTTGTTCTTCGCTCACTACGACGTCTTGACACAGCGTCCTTCGAACATCCACGTGAACATCTATGATTACTATTACTTCTCAGATCTGGGCGGCACATTCAACAACCCGGCTTTGAAGCCTTCACAGACCATCGACTATGAGCTCGGTTTCACCCAGAAGCTGACCAACTCATCGTCAATGACAATCACAGCATATTATAAGGAGTTGCGTAACATGATCCAGATGTACCGTTACGAGGGTGCTTATCCTAAGTCATATACATCATACAGTAACTTGGACTTCGGTACAGTTAAGGGTCTCACAGCATCGTACGACTTGCGTAGAACCAAGAACGTCCGTCTGCGTGCTTCTTACACCTTACAGTTCACCAACGCTACAGGTGCTTCAACAACCACGATGAGCGCCTTGATTTCGGCCGGTGTTCCTAACTTGCGTTCAACCTTCGCAATGCCTTGGGACCGTCGTCACCAGTTCAACGTGACATTGGATTACCGCTTCGCCGACGGCAAGGACTACAACGGTCCTGTCTCGAAACGCGAGAAGTCGGGCAAGAAACCTATCCAGTGGCTCGCCAACACCGGTGTCGCCATCACAATGCAAGGCGGTTCAGGTACTCCTTACACAGCACAGAGCAACATCAACTCACCTATCATGTCGGGTAACCGTCTGCTGAAGGGTTCATTCTACGGATCACGTCTCCCATGGGCATTCCGTTTCGATATGAAGATCGACAGAGACTTTGACCTCAACATCGGTAAGAAAGACGGCGAGAAACGTCCGGCCTACCTGAACGTCTATCTCCAGGTGCTCAACGTGCTTAACGCAAAGAATATCATCGGTGTTTACAACTCAACCGGTAACCCGGATGACGATGGATACCTCTCAGCTCCAGAATGGCAGCGTGAAATCAACAATCAGACGAATGCTGATTCATACCGCGAGTTGTACAGCTTGTATGTCAACGACCCGGGACACTATTCATCACCACGTCAGATTAGAATTGGTATGATCTTTAACTTCTAAACAGAATAATAAATACTGGAAATATGAAGACTATAATTCGTTTATTAACTGTTGCATTTCTTATTGCAAGTGTAACTGAAGTAAGAGCCGAGAAGGTCAAGATGAATGGCCCTCAAACTCGGAATCTGAAACAAACCACTGCCGGATGTACGCCTTCTTCAACGTTTGCTTGGTTGAACATCAACAACGTGAGAGCCCGTGTCAACGCCGGTGGTGATATGTGGTGGGATCTTCCAGGTGGTTCAGGTGCTAAATACTACATCCCTGCCAAGAGTTCAATGACATCGTTGTATGCCGGTTCTCTTTGGATTGCAGGTATGGACATCAACAACCAGTTGAAGTGCGCCGCTATCCGTTTCCGTCAGGTCGGTAACGACTTCTGGACCGGTCCTCTTACAGTCGACGGTACAGCATCTATCGACGCTACCACATGTATGGAATACGACAAGATGTATCACATCACACGTGCTGAAGTCGACGATTTTCTCAAAAACTGCGACGACAACGGTATTCCGAAGCCAGGTTATGACATTCCGGCCAACATCCTCAACTGGCCTGCTCACGGCGACCCTGCGAGAGGAATGAGCTACTATCTCGCTCCTTTCTATGATAACCCGGGTAAGGACGGCAGCTTGGCCGACGGTGTTTACGACCCGACTCAGGGTGACTATCCTTATTATGATATCGACAACGACCTCTGCCACACGCAGACTCCTACAATGGAAGAGCTCTACGCCGGCACAGTCCATGGTTCAATCCTTGCTGACCAGGTTATCAAGGGTGACCAGACAATCTGGTGGGTGTTCAACGATAAAGGTAACTCACACACTGAAACAGGCGGCTCGGCTATCGGTATGGAAATCAGAGCTCAAGCATTTGCTTTCGCAACAAATGATGAGATCAACAACATGTCGTTCTACAGCTACGAGATCATCAACCGTTCAACTTATACCTTGACCAACACATACTTCTCACCTTGGACCGACGTCGACCTCGGCTTCGCCGATGACGACTACGTAGGTTGCGACGTTGCACGTGGTCTCGGTTACGGTTACAACGGTGCCCCTATCGATGGTGGCGGTCAGACACAGGCCTACGGCGCCAACCCTCCTGCGGTCGGTGTCGACTTCTTCCAGGGACCTTACCTCGATCCTGATGGTAAAGATAACCCTAAATACGACACCAACGGCGTCCAGATCTGTAACGAGAGTATCAACGGTGTGAACTTCGGTAACAACATCGTCGATGACGAACGTTTCGGTATGCGTCGTTTCGTGTATCACAACAACGCCACTTCGGGTGTTAACAACGACCCTGACGAAGCTGCTGAATACTACCTCTTCCTTAGAGGTATCTGGAAGAACGGTGCTAAGATGCAGTACGGCGGTACAGCTGTTCCAGGCGCTGCCGGTACAGTGGGTCCTGCCTGCGACTTCATGTTCCCGTTCGACTCTGACCCATGTAACTGGGGTACAGGCGGATTGCTTCCTAATGGCGGCTTCAACCAGAACGGTAAGTACTGGAGCGAAGAGACCGGTAACGATGGCAGCCCTAACGAAGTCGGTGACCGTCGTTTCATGCAGTCGGCAGGTCCTTTCACCTTGAGATCAGGTGCTGTCAACTACATCACATTCGGTGTGCCGTGGGCACGTGCAACAACAGGTAAGGCTTGGGCTTCGGTCGAACTTCTCCGTAAGGTCGATGATAAGTGCCAGTCGATGTTCGATAACTGCTTCAAAGTTCTCGACGGCCCTGATGCACCTAACTTGACAATCAAGGAACTCGACAAGAAACTCATCATCCTCTTGTCGAACGACCCGACATCGAACAACCCATATGAGAATTACGCTGAGACCGATATCAACATCCCTGAAGGAGATACAATCAACGGTCAGTGGGTTGAATTCGACAGAGAATATCGTTTTGAAGGATATAAGGTGTATCAGCTTGCAAGCGCTGAAGTCGGTCCTGATGAACTCGGCGATGAGACAAAAGCTCGTCTGATCTTCCAGTGCGACGTTAAGAACAATGTCGGCAGAATCATCAACTTCCTGTACAGCGAAGACATGGGATTGAGCGTTCCTACCATCATGGTTGAAGGTGCTGATAACGGTATCACACACTCATTCGAGGTGACACTCGACCAGTTCACACAGAACAACGACCCGAGTCTTGTCAACCACCACACCTATTACTTTATGGCTATCGCGTACGCGTATAACAATTATTATACTTACGATCCTGAGACCACAGAGGGTAAAGGTCAGAAATCACCTTATCTCGCAGGACGTAATAAGATTCAGTTATACTCGGCCACACCACATAAGATTGTGAACGGTACCATTGTCAATTCATCGTATGGCGACCAGCCGGTCATCACACGTTGGACTGGTCTCGGAAACGGTGGTAACCAACTCGAGCTCTCCGACGCTGACGTGAAGGAATTGCTGAGCCGTCCGATGGCAAGCGAGACCAACCAGTTTGGTGATCCTGACTATCCTGTCATCTATCACCCGACCTACAAGAGAGGTTGCGGTCCTCTGAACGTGAAGATTATCGACCCGTTGAATGTGAAACCTGCCGATTATGCTGTATGGTTCCACGACTTCGAGACCATCACAATCGAGCATGTTACAGGTGATGCAGGTATCGACGGCGACAGAGCTACCAAGAAGGTGTTCTGGTGGACGTTGAAAGACCTTGAGACAGGCGAAGAGATGCACTCGGATACCACATCGGTTCTCTCGAGCGAGAAAGTCTTCCTTGAAAGAGGTATTTCAATCAACATCGAGCAGCCATGGCCATTTGGTCCGACACTCGTAGGTACACACGGTGAGGGTAACAACCAGACACAAATCTATGCTAACCTCGCACCTAACAACGGTATGATTAAATCATCGGTGACTTACGCCGACAGTTCATACAGATGGTTGACAGGTATCCGCGACAGTGATGCTACAGCATCCAATCCTTTGAACTGGATCCGTGCCGGTAGCTATGCCGACCAGAACAACGCACAGAACAACGACGTCAGTATCAGCTCTTCGACAAGCGGTCAGACCAAGGCTTACGACCCGAGCGGCTACTTCGAGAAGATTGCTGAAGGAACATGGTCACCATATCTGCTTGCCAACGTATCAGGTAACTCTGGCACATACAACCCGGGTCCTGTTTACAAAGGTAAGAACCGTGTCGACTCAATCTTCAGTAAGATGGGTTCAATGGATATCGTGCTCACAGCTGATAAGTCGAAGTGGTCACGTTGCCCGGTCTATGAGATGTGTATGAGCGAGAAGTTGGCAGAAAACGGTGCAAAACCATTCTACCTCCGTAGAGCTCCATCAGTCGACAAGGACGGTAACCCGGCAGCAGCTTCATATGCCGAGGCATTGACAATGGACCCGAGCGATGACCCAGAGTCACCGGCATTCATTAGCCCATACGGCATGGGATGGTTCCCTGGCTATGCTATCGACCTCGAGACAGGTGCCCGTTTGAACATCGCATTCGGTGAAGACTCGTTCTATCCTGACTTGAACGGACGTGACATGCTCTTTAACCCACCAGCGGTGAAAGCGTCGACAGCTAACGGCGGTTCACAGCTCACCGACCCGGTCATCTTCGACCAGGTTGACGGAACAGCGGTGTTCGGTGGTAAACACTATGTGTATGTCTACGCTATGGGTAAGTACAAAGCAGGTGCAATCAACTTGCGCTGCCCGGCTTACGACGGCGGTAAGGGCCTGTTCGACGGTATCGTCGCATGTATGAGCATGAGCCAGCCTCAGGCATATATGATCAACTTCTGGTCACAGCCTACATTCGTCGGAATGCCTATGGCTATCGAAGGCAAGGAGTGGTTGCCGAAGAACAACCCTGTGAAGATTTCGTTACGTGTCAGCAAGCCTTACAAGTATGGCTATGCTACAATGCCTCTTGAGGTTATTAACGATAACGTCTACGATACAGTAAACCACGAGGGTTACGCACCATACTACACCTTCACAACAAAGGGTTATGGCCCGTCGTACAACAATGCTGATAAGGCTGAGTCAGACCTGAATCTCATCCAGGTTGTGCCGAACCCATATTATGCATACGACAACTACGAGCCTAACGCTCTTACTCACAAGGTCAAGATCACCAATCTTCCTGACCAGTGCGTCGTGACAATCTACACTGTGAACGGAACCAAGATCCGTCAGTTTAAGAAAGATGACTCATCGACCACATCAATCGATTGGGATTTGACTAACCAAGCTAACACACCTATCGCGAGCGGTATCTACATCATCCATGTGAAAGACAACGCACACGGCGGTGAACACACTATTAAGTTCTATTGCGCAATACGCCAGGTTGACTTAAATGTATTCTAAAATTATTTGCGAACAAATTAAAAGTACACGATCATGAAAAAGTTATTTAGAACTATCGTAATAGCAAGCTTGACAATCATCATTGGATTAGCGAGCACTGAGGCATTCGCAGGTAATAAGGACAGAGCAGGTCAAGCAGGTGCCAATGAACTTCTGATTAACCCATGGGCGGCATCATCAGGTTGGGGCAGCGCCGGTATGGCAAGCGTCAAAGGTGTCGACGCCATGTGGAGTAACGTTGCTGGTATCTCGTTCGTGAATACCATGGATATTAACTTCTCATATACCAACTGGCTTGCCGGTTCGGGAACAACGGTGGTATCATTCGGATTCCTCACACGTGTCTCAGAATCAGTGGTCGCTGGTTTATCGGTTATGTCGATGAGTTTCGGCGAGATTGACAGAACAACTACAGAAAACCCGGACGGTGGTATCGGTACATACAAACCGAGTTTGATGAACATCAGCCTTGCTGTGGCAAAGTCGTTCTCAAACAGTATCCACGGCGGATTTGTGTTGAAGATCATCAGCGAGTCGATTGCTGATATGACAGGTACAGGTGTCGCAATGGACGCAGGTATCCAGTATGTCACAGGTATTACCGATAACATCCATTTCGGTATCGCCTTGAAGAACATCGGACCTACCATGAAGTACAGCGGCGACGGTCTCGCCTACCAGGTGATGCTCGACGGAATGTCGTCAAGTATCACAGTGGTGCAGCGTGCCGACGAGTTTGAGCTTCCGACACAGTTGAACATCGCGGCGGCTTACGACTTCAATTTCGATGAGCTCGCACGTTTGACACTGGCAGTGAACTTCAACTCAAACGCTTTCTCGAAGGATCAGTTCGTCTTCGGTCTTGAGGGTTCGTTCCGCGACATCCTCATGCTCCGTGGAGGTTACACCTACGAGTCAGGTTTGCTTAAGAGCATCGAAGACGCCGAATGCACAAACGTTCACAAAGGTTTGTCACTCGGTGCAACAGTTCAGGCTCCTCTCAACAAGAAGGGTTTGAAGGTTTGTCTCGACTATGCTTACCGCAACACAAAACACTGGAAAGGTACACATTCTGTAGGCGCAAGAATAATATTCTAAAAAAATTCTTGCATCTCAAAAAAAAGTTGTATCTTTGCATACAATTTTACGGAAAAAAGAGCCCTTATTTAACGTAAGGGTCTCTTTTTTTACAATTTAAAAATAACAAGATATGGCAGACGTAGAATATTTTACACAAGCTGGTCTACAGAAACTGAAGGACGAATTGGAGAATCTCTGTGTCAACGAGCGTCCGAAAATCGCAGCGGCAATAGCAGAAGCACGCGATAAGGGCGATTTGTCGGAAAATGCCGAATACGACGCAGCGAAAGAGGCTCAGCAGCTTCTCGAGATGAAGATAGTGAAGCTCCAGCTCACCATCGCCAACGCGCGTATCATCGACGAGTCGAAGATGGACACCTCTAAGGTCTTGATTCTCTCGACGGTGAAGATCCGTAACGTGAAGACAAAACAGATGATGACATATACCATCGTCCCTGAGAAGGAGGCTAACCTGAAGGCTGGAAAGATCTCCATCACATCGCCTATCGCCAAGGGATTGCTTGGCAAGGCAGTGGGCGAACAGGTCGAGATTCAGGTCCCGGCAGGAAAACTTTTGTTTGATATCGTTGAAATAACAAGAGAATAACATGGCATCAATCTTTTCAAGAATAGTGGCAGGCGAGATTCCTTGCTACAAAATCGCTGAAAACGACAAGTTTTTCGCGTTCTTCGACATCAGTCCGCTCGTCCCGGGTCACACCTTGGTCATCCCGAAGAAGGAAGAAGATTATATCTTCGACATTTCGGATGCCGACTTGGCCGAGATGATTGTGTTCGCCAAGAAGATCGCTGTGGCGATAAAGAAAGCCATCCCGTGCAAGAAAGTCGGAGTGGCGGTGATAGGCCTCGAAGTGCCTCACGCCCACATCCACCTCGTACCGATGCAGAAAGAGGGCGACCTCGATTTCCGTCGCGAGAAGATGCATCCGACAGAGGAGCAGTTCAAGGAATGGCAGAAGAAAATCGTTGAGAATCTGTAGAGATGGAAGACACTTTCAAGATGGTTGCCAAGACTATGGCGGGGCTCGAAGGAGTCCTCGCCGAGGAACTGACAGCCCTTGGTGCGCAGAATGTTGAGCCGCTGTACCGTGCCGTAAGCTTTGAAGGCGACAAGGCGATGATGTACAGGGCCAACTACTGCTGTCGGACGGCCTTGCGCATCCTTAAGCCTGTGACGAGCTTCGTGGCGCGCAACGAGCTGGCACTCTACAACAACATTTTCAAGATTCAGTGGCACGAGATTTTCAATATCAACGAGACTTTCGCCATCGACGCGGTGACAAGCGGCAACTACTTCACGCATTCGCAATATGCGGCGCTGAAGGTTAAAGACGCCATCGCCGACCAGTTTCGCGAGCATTTTGGCGCAAGGCCGTCGGTCGACGTCGACAATCCCGACCTGCGAATCAACGTGCACATCGAAAACGAGAAGGTAACGGTGTCGTTCGACAGCTCCGGCGAGTCGTTACACAAACGTGGCTACAGGAAGTCGGTCGACAAGGCGCCGATGAATGAGGTGCTCGCCGCCGGCCTGATCAAGCTGACGGGCTGGAAATACGACTGTAACTTCGTCGACTGCATGTGCGGCTCCGGCACTATCCCGATTGAGGCGGCGATGCAGGCTCTCGGTATCCCGGCTGGGTTCTTCAGAAAGAAATGGGGCTTCATGACATGGCACGACTTCGACAAGGAACTGTGGCAGAACGTCGTGTTGGATGCCGGCGCCGAGATGGAGGAGTTTGACTATGAGATCGTTGCTTCCGACCACTCGGCTAAGGCTGTGGAGATAGCGAAGGCTAACATCGAGAACGCGCATCTGCATCACGACATCAAGCTGACGAAACAGGATATGTTTGAGATGGTGCCGCCACCCGGCGCCGGCATCATGATCATCAACCCGCCTTATGGAGAACGTCTGGAGGAAAAGGATATCGTGAAGCTCTACAAGGGCATTGGCGACGCGCTGAAGAAGAACTTCAAAGGCTATGAAGCTTGGATCATCAGCTCGAACAAAGACGCCTTAAAACTCATCGGATTGAAGCCTTCGAAGAAAATCGACGTGTATAACGGTCCGCTCGAGTGTAAATTCGAGAAATTCGAGATTTTCGAGGGATCTTATAAGGATAAAAAAATAAAAGAATATGAAGGAAAATGAATAACACCGTCGCCATGCTGAGGAAATTTTCGAGGATGTCGTTGCTGTTTTTGGCGACGATTTTCGTCGAGAGGGCTGTGGAGCTGATAATGGCATGGTCGAGTGGCGTTAAGATTGAATCATATAATGGTTTTTTATGGGCGAATCTGGCGGCTTGCGGCTGTCAGATTTTCGTCGTTTTTATAGTCTTCGCCGCGTTGTTCTTCCTTTCGAAAAAACTCGCTAAGGCCTTGGCGTTGCTGCTGTTTGCCATTCTGGCGTTCACCGAGATGGGATTCGTGATATATCATCACTCGACCGGATTGATGATGGGCCAGGAGATGGTTTACAGGCCTTTGTGGGAGACTTTGTTCACGATAAGAAGTTTCCTTAGCCCAGCCCTGATATCGCTTGTTTTGGTGGTTTTTGCGGCTTATATCGCATTTTTGGACTGGTATTCGAGGAAAGAGTCAGACAGGATGCTGTCGTACGTCATGACAGGTCTGATGGTGCTGTCGATTCCGGTGGTTTTGCTGTCGAAGCCGAGTCAGAATGAGTATGTGACGAATAAGATTTGGTATTGCGTCGATGATATCTTGACAATTAAGTCGAATGATGCCAATAGTGCTGTCCAAAATGCCGATTTTTCGGGCAGTATGAAGTCGCATGACGAGTATCTTGATATTTATCATCAGATGTTTCCAAATCGGCAAAGCATTGATAATGAATATGTATTAGAGCGTTACGACAATATCGAGAACGTCCTCGGCCCGTATTTCGAGAAATCGGATGAGAAGGTCGACATAGTGATGATAATTGTCGAGTCGCTGGGCACCGATTTGTTCGGCATCAACGAATATGGTGTTTGTTACACCCCGTTTTTGGATTCGTTGTCGCGCTCGTCGCTGCTGTGGACCAACTGCCTGTCGACCACGCCGCGCAGTTTCGGTGCAGTGCCGTCGATAACGGGCTCGGTGCCGCATGGCTTGCGAGGCTTCCAGTTTGGCGACATCCCCAATCACAACAGCCTGTTCACGATATTGAAGGCCAATGGCTACCGGACCAATGTGTTTTATTCGGGCTTGTTCACCTTCGACAAGGTTTACGATTACCTCGTGGCCCAGAAAGTCGATTATCTGTCGCCTTTTTACGAAGAATTTCAAGAAGATGACAATGCGGATAAGGACGGCGGCTTTTGGGGTTACAACGATATGACGATGTTTGAAAAATCGTTGCAAGTCATTGAAAATCAAGAAGATGATAAACCTGAATTAGATCTTTTCATCACAATAACCCAGCATGAGAAATTATCTTTGAAAGATAAAAAACTCAATAATCATTATTACGATGAGGCGAAGCGGATAATGTCGGATTTGCCGAAGAAGGTCAGGAAGGCAGAGAAGGGTAACCTCGGGAAGCTGGCGGCCACGGTGTATGCCGATGATGCGGTGAGGCGTTTCTTCAAGAGTTACAATGAGTTACATCCCGATGGCAATACTATTTTCGTCATCACGGGCGATCATAACATGGGTTTGAAAAAAGATTCGTATCTCGACGCTTACAAGGTGCCGCTGATTATCTGGTCGCCGCTGCTGAAACAGGCGCGACAGTTTAAATCGCTGGTGTCGCACGACGACATCACACCGTCGCTGGTGGCTTTGCTGCGCGATAACTTCGGCGTCGAGACTCCCGAGACGGTCCATTGGATGGCGGATGGCCTCGATACGCTGAGCGATGTGGGATCGGATTATAAAGGCTATCTGATGTCGTATTCGAAAAATATCGACTTTGTTTACGATGGCTATTTCGTGACTTATCGCAACGGCAGGGCAGAGTCTTATGAAATCGGCGACAGCCTGACGCTTACAAAGACGGAAGATGTTGATTTTGAAGAGTTTAGAGATTATTACGAGGCATTGGTTTATGTCGATAATTATGTTTATCAGAATAATAAAATCACTAAAAACCCGATAGTCTTGGCATCAGATTTCGAGCTGGTGAAGGAGACAAGGTTGGAGGATTCGGTGTATTGCGCCAGCGACAAGCACATGCCGAGCGTTCATCAGCCCGACACCTTGGTTTTTTATAAAGACGAGTTTGAAGGCCTCGATTCGGAGATGAAGGTGGTGGTGACTGCCGACATCATGTTTACCAAGAAGGTGCCAATCGATCATTTCATCAATATCGGGATGCGTTGCAAAGGCGACGACATGATTGGCAACGAGTTTATGGATTATATTTCAAAATATATCAAAAATATTGATTATCAAGAAGATAGATGGGAAAAACTTGAAGTCTCGACTATTATTTCAGTCAATAATTCTAAAAAAGTCGAGCTTGAGATTTATCTTCTTCCGGCCATCTGGGATTCGTTTTGGGATCCTGAGCACACCGTGACTTTGAAAAATGTCGTCGTCAGGGTGTTGGATTAGTAAAAAAATCAAAAATTTTCTTGTTTTTCTTAAAACACCTTATTAATTTTGCATTTCATTTTGGATTAGATTAGCAAAATTGAAAGGTATGTATAAAATCACCAAACATCCTATTCTTGATATCGCCCAGGGCGAATCGGTAGAGTTTATTTATAACGGTAAGAAGGTGGTCGGTCAGAAGGGCTACACCATCGCAGCCGCCTTGCATCAGGCGGGATTTCCTATTCACAGTCACAGCATCGAGGGACGTGAGCGTTCGTTGGAGTGCGGCATCGGTAAGTGCGGCGCCTGCGAGATGCTCGTCGACGGCAAGATTCGTCGTATCTGCATCACCTTGGTCGACGGAGTGAAGGAAGTGCGCGAGATCCCGAAGGATTATCAGCCCGACTACAGCGAGAATCCGCAGAAGGAAGTGAAGATCTACAAGACCACGGTGGCGATAATAGGAGCAGGACCGGCTGGTTTGGCATGTCGCGAACAGCTGAATAAGTTCGGCATCGCCAACCTCGTGATCGACAACAACGCCCGCATCGGCGGACAGTTTAACATGCAGACGCACCAGTTCTTCTTCTTCGAGAAGGAGCAGAAGTTCGGCGGCATGCGTGGCTTCGACATCGCGAAGACCTTGGCTGGCGACAACCACGAAGGAATCTTGCTGAACTACACCGTTTGGGATCTGCTTGAAGGCAAGCGTATAGCTATCAAAAATATTGTCACTCAAGAAGTTGCGTACGTCGACGCCGAGCATCTCGTCGTGGCAACAGGCGCAGTGCCGTTTATGCCGACATTCGAAAACGACGACCTTCCTGGCGTGTACACCGCCGCTGTGTTCCAGAAGATGATGAACCAGGAGCACACACTGCTGGGTAAGAAAGTTCTTACAGTAGGAGCTGGTAATATTGGCTATCTCACATCATATCAGGGCATGCAAGCCGGCGCCCATATCAAGGCTATCATCGAGGGTATGGACCATGAAGGAGGCTTCCCGGTGCAGGCAAACCGCGTGCGCAGACTCGGCATCCCGATCATGACGTCGCACATCCTGCTCAAGGCAATACCTAACAAAGACCACACCGGCATCGTCGGCGCCGTCATCGCGAAGTGCGAGAACTTCAAGGCCATCCCTGGAACGGAACAGGTTATCGACGATATCGATATTATCAATATCTGCACAGGCTTGATTCCTGACAGTCAGCTACTTACAAAGGGCAAGCAGGTGTTTGGGCTGAATACTTACGGCGTCGGCGATGCCGTGAGAATAGGCGAAGGAACGAGTGCTGTTTTGAGAGGCAAGCAAGCCGCATTTGAGGTGGCACAAAACATCGGTCTGCGATTCAACTACGACGAATATCTCGATGTCTCGAAGCAGTACATCGAGAGCCAGCAGCACCCGATTAGAGTGTTGCAGGAGCCTAACAAGCCGAAGGGCGACAGGATGGTGGCAAAGCCGTTCGTCATCGCCGACTGCGTCTACGGATTCGCTTGTAATCCTTGCTCGTTCAGCTGTCCGCAGGGTGCTATCACCAAGTCGAGCACAAACTCTGTGCCGGTCATCGACTACGACAAGTGCATCGGCTGCATGAACTGCGTGAACCACTGCCCGGGCTTGGCAATCTTCGGCTACGACCTGAAGAAGAACACGCTGTTCCTGCCAGTGGAATATGAGGTAAACGAAGGCGTCGAGGTGTTCCTCGTCGACGACAACGGCAAGAAAGTGGGTGAGGGCGTCGTGGAGAAGGTGCTCAAGAAGAACAACAAGACCAACGTGGCCCGTGTGGTAGCCAAGAACGTCGACGGAGATAAACTTGTCGAAGCTCGCGGCTTCATCGTGAAGGAAAACTACCCGAAACCAATAGAATTCAAGTCGTTGAAGGAGGTCGAGGCCAAGACCTACGTCTGTCACTGCGAAGACGTGACGCTCGAGACCCTGCTGAAGGTTATAGGCGACCGCAAGTTTATCTCCGTCGACGAGCTGAAACATATCACCCGTATGGGTATGGGTCCGTGCCGTGGCAAACGCTGCGTGCCGAGAGCCAAACAGATACTACGTTCGTACGGCATCGAGGTCACTGGCGACAGCACACCGCGTGCTCCGTTGGCATCTCAGGTGACGCTGGGCGACGTCTACAACGCCAAAGCCAAGGAAGTGTACGTGTTCCCGACCAACAACAACGTCAAGAAGGAAGAAGTGAAGGTGTTGATTGCCGGCGGCGGCATGGCAGGCTCGAGCTTGTTCAGATACTTCGCCGAGGCAGGTCTGAAACCGGTGCTCATCAACTACGACCGTGGCTCGACATGGCGTTGCATCGGCGGCGGACGTCCAGCCTTCTCGAACCCCGACATCAGCGATATCGCCAACCATAACCTCGAGATTTTCAAGGCAAATCAGGCGAAACACGACATCGGATTCAAGATGACGCGTTATGTCAACCTCGTGCACGACGAAGCTACCTACAAGGCTCTGGATGCCTCGAGAGCGTGGTCGGATGCTTATATGATTGAGAAGAAAGACTTCCAGAAGGAGATCTCTCCTTTATGGAACATGAATAACAACGTGTATTCGCACGCTTTGATCTCCAACGACTGCTGGCAGGCGACGCCAGGTCGTACCATCGACTATGTACGTGGCATCGCCATCGAGCATGGCGGCCGTCTGATGGAAGACTGCGAGCTGCTCGAGGTGCGTAAGAAAGGCGACAAATATGTGGCTTTGGTACGCACTCACCAGAAAGAGTTCGTGGAGTTCACCTGCGAGCACTTCGTCAACTCGATGGGCTGGGGCGCGGAGAAGTTTACCGACATGCTCGGCATCGACACGAGGATGTATCCTGTCAAGCACCAGGCATTCATCACCAGAAGGTTGCCTAACATGGGTATCAAGGGCGACTCGCTTGACATGATTATCGACCGTCGTCACTACAAAGGCTTCAGCGCCGTCTACGGACAGCAGTTCGGTCACACCGGACAGATCATCGGCTGCGCTTCGCCTGACTGCGACTCGTTTGAGGCTCGTCAGAACCTGAAATACAACAGCAAGGAGTTCTTGCAGATTGTGAGTGAGGTGTTCGCCGACTGGATCCCGAACCTCGCCAGCGTGGGATTCCATGCGGTATGGGCAGGTTATTACATGGAGCCGCGTTACATCGTCGACCCGGAGGTCGGTCTACTCGTCGGACTGCGTGGCCACGGCTTCATGCTGAGCCAGTATCTCGCGAAGATATACGTCGACAAATATCTCGGCAAGCCGGTACCAGGCTACATGAAAGACCTCGCCATCACCGGTAAGGGCTTGAGCGAGAACGCGTTTAAGTAGAATGGAGAGATTCTATAGATATTTCAGGCAATTCGCTGTCATTGCGATATGCTATCTTGTGGCTGTTTTTGCCGTTAAGACATGCGAATTGCTTGCCAACGTCGGATTAGTCGGATGCTTGTCGGGTTTCGTCTACGCAAACCTGATATCGTGCGGCTTTGTCGCGGCTGTCGTGTTTCTGTTTTATTTCTTAATCTCATTTTTTTCAAGAAAAACAGCGGTTTATGTGTCGTCGGTGCTCTTCGGCGTCATGGCTTTGACCGAGATGGGCTTGGTTATCTATCATGCCACGACAGGTATTTTGATGGGTAAAGAATTGATAATCAGACCGTTATGGGAGATGATGCATACCATTCAAAACGCTGTCAGCATCTGGATGATAGTGGGCGTGGTGTTGCTGCTTGTGGCATACGTGGCCCTGTCGGTGTGGCTCTCAAAGAAAAACATCGGCAAACTAACGAGTTCGATTGTCGCTGTTGTCATTTTGGCTTCAATTCCTCTGTTTTTCATAATAAACACTAATCAAGACAAGATTGTGGCCAACAAGGTGTTTTATTGTGTCAGACAGTGTCTGCGCAGCGATTTTGAGATTTCGGATGCCGATTACGACGTTGAGATTATAAAGAAATATCTTGCAATGTTTCCCGAAAGGGAAGTTATTGATAATCAATATCCTTTGGAGCGAAAAGACAATATCGGCAATGTCCTTGGCCCATATTTTAAGAAGTCGGAGGCGAAGCCCGATGTCGTGGTTGTTGTTGTCGAGTCGTTAGGCTCTGATTTGACGCGTTTCACCCCGTTTTTGGATTCGTTGTCGAGTCATTCGCTGCTGTGGATGAACTGCATGGCCACTACGCCGCGTAGTTTCGGGGCTGTTCCCGCCATCACCGGCTCGGTGCCGCACGGCTTGAAAGGCTTTCAGTTTGGCGACATCCCGAATCATAACAGCTTGTTTACTATTCTCGCCAAAAACGGTTACAGCACGAATGCTTTTTATACCGGAAACTTTGCGTTCGACAGGGTTTACGACTATCTCGTGGCGCAGAATATCGATTATATGTCGCCGTTTTATTCGGATTATACCAATGATAAATCGAAGGAAAAAGACGGCTCGTATTGGGGCTACAACGATGATGTGATGCTGCAGAAGAGCTTGCAAGTCATTGAAAACCGCGATGATGACCGTCCGGAGTTGGATTTGTTGGTGACGCTTTCGATGCATGAGGATTTGCGTCTTTATGATAAAGATCTTCAGAAAAAATATTACGAAAAAGCCGAATCGTTGGGTGCTTCGCCTAATGTCGTCGGGATGATGGCCGGAACGCTGTATACCGACGATGCCTTGGGGCATTTTATCGAAGGATATGTGGAGGCGAGGAAAGACGATAATTACATTTTCATCATCACGGGCGACCACAGCATGAATCTCAACCCGGGCAATCCGTTGAATGCCTATCATGTGCCGCTGATTATCTGGTCGCCATTGCTCGAAAAACCTAAGCGTTTCGACGGTATGGTGTCGCATAACGACATCACGCCTTCGTTGTTGGCGTTGCTGCGCGAGAACTTCGGTATTCAGACGCCGCCGACGGTGAGCTGGGTGAGCGACGGGCTCGACACTGTGACGGGATTCCATTCGAATATCAGAAATTATTTTCTGCATTACAGCCGCGAGCTGAGAGATTTCGTGTGGAACGACTATTATTACACCGTTGACGACAAAGCGCATCCGGTGTCGCGCATTATCGATGGTGTGAATCTGGAATATGTTGATAATCAGAGTCTTAGCGATGAACTGAAAGACAAGTTCGAGACGATGGTTTATGTCGATAATTATGTTTATTCGAATAATAAACTGACGAAATCGCCGATTTTTAACAATGATGATTATATCAGCATTAAGAAGGTGACGGTTGACGATTCGCTGTATTGCGCGTCGTTGAAGGAAAAGCCCAGCGTTGCCAAGCCAAAGGCCACATTTATCTATCAGGATAAGTTCAAAAGGCATTACGACAAGATAAAAATCGTGGTCAAAGCCGATGTCTTCTATACAGGATATGTCTGGCAGGATGCTGCGATGCTGCTTATCGTCGATTGTAATGGTGATAAGATGGAGAGGGTTTATTCGGCCGATTATTTTGTAAAATATATCCTCTCGCGCGAGTATAAACAAGGCGAATGGTACAAGATGGAGCTGTCGAATGTGATTTCGGTCAACAATTCCGACGAGTTTGACATAAAAATCTATCTCATGCCGACACATAAAGACAATCTGTGGAATCCCGACCACAGCGTCACTTTGAAAAATGTCGAAATAGAGCTATTCGGCTTGAAAAATCATTGATTTACAATCCATTTGGCATCGAGGGCTATCTGTCTCTCGAGTGAGATATTGTTTTCTTCAGCTTTTTTGCGCACATCGCCGAGCCAGGCTTCGTCGGAATAGATGTAGTTTTCCATGTCAATCACTTCCTGACTCGAAGGCATGCCGGTTTCCCCGTCGTAAAGCAGATTCAGGGCATTTTCGATGAATCCGTTGCCGAGACCGTAGATCTGCACGGTGCAGTAGTTGAGCATGATGTAGTCGGCGTCGAGCATCTCCTCAAGGATGTTGGTCTCTTTGGTGGAGTTATGCTTTGAGTCGTAATAAATCGTGCTGTTGTAATACCAATAAGGATTCTCGCGGAAGAGCGCGTTCATGTCGAAGTTGTACAGAATTGTCCAGAAAAACGAGTCGCCGATGGTGATGAGTTTCGGCCTTATCGCCGTTGAGTCGGGGATGATTTTCGTTTCGGCGTAATAATGTGTGTTTGGTTTTATCGGGAAAAGCAGGTTGTAAAGCTGTTCGAGGTCGTCGTCAGGCTCTCGGACGCTGCCTTCGTATTTCTCGCCAATCTCGACGTTGAGAAGGTTCATGTCGCCAAGATTTTCCATATATCTGATGATGGTGTCGAAGGCATGTGTGGCGGCGATGTTGCTCCAATGTGTTCCGGTCTTTGGAAATAATTGATAATCAACAGAATCCTTCATCTGTTTGAACAGCTCCACGTTGTCGATGTAGTTCACTCCGAGCTCATCGAAGCGTTTTTTGAAATAATCGTAGGCGTGGATGCCGTCGGGACGGAAATATTTGGTGTTTTCGGGTAGATATTCCGGGTAGATGACATCCTTTCCGGGAATCATGTTCACGAAGATATAGGTGCCGTGTTGTTTCAGTATTTCCTGAAGTTTGCAAAGACCTTCCGCCAGATTGTCGAGATTTTTCTTCATCTCGAGGCTGTCGCTGGTGTATTTGTACATCATGCTTTCGTAATGGTCTTGCACAAACTCGGTCTCGAAGAGCCAGTCGTCCTTCCCGATGTCGATCCAGCCGTTGAAAGTCTTGTGATAACAAGTCCAGATGTATTGGTTGTAGAGTCGCAAAGCCCATTCGCGGAAGCCGAAATGCTCTCTGCTGTAAGCCTCGAAATCGCGTTGGAAGGTACCGTCGACATAGCTTTTATACGAGAGCGTCGGTCGCTCTTTCTCGATGGAATAGCCTTTTAGCGACTTCAGACTGATGGGACTTGCCACGGTTTGCAGCAGCAATACCACCATAATCACTATCGTGAGGACGAATAATATGTTTTGATATCTTTTCTTCATTATTTTTTAAAATCTAAAGTAGATAAATGGGCTGAAGCCGGCGGCGTTGAGTGCTCCGAGGCAGAACAGCAGCATGAAGATGGCCAAAATCCATGCGACGATAGTGCCTGAGAGCGAATATTCCTTGTAGAATATGGCGTCTTGCAGTTTCTTTCCGAACGGGAACAGTGCGATGAACGAGAACATGAGCGCCACGATGAGCGTGGTGTAGAACTGTGCGTCGGCAGTGATGCTGAACGTGCTGAAGTCGAAGGCAAAGAGTCGGCCGATGAAGGTGAAGGCCTGGCCAAGGTCCTCGATGCGGAATATCGCCCAGCCCACCATCGCAATGATAAACGTGATGATGACGCTCGGCGCCTTTCCGATTCTCTCGTAGAAACGCTTCAAGCCCATACGTTCGAGCACCAGCCAGATGCCATGGTAAGCACCCCAGATCACGAAGTTCCAGCTTGCACCATGCCAAAGGCCCGACAAAAGAAACACCACCCAGAGGTTGAAGTACATACGGCGTTTCGAACAGCGGTTGCCGCCCAGCGGGATGTAAAGGTAGTTTCGCATGAAGGCGCCGAGCGTCATGTGCCATCTACGCCAGAACTCGGTGATACTCTGTGAGTTATAAGGATTGTCGAAGTTCTCGGGGAAGTGGAATCCCATGATTTTACCGAGACCGATGGCCATGTCGGAGTAACCTGCGAAGTCGAAGTAAAGCTGCATGGTGTAGGCCGCGATGGTGATCCAGGCTGTGCCGGTATCCATGATGGCGAGGTCACCAGCTAGAAGCTTATCTACTTGAAAACCAATGACATCGGCGATGAGCACTTTCTTCGAAAGACCGATGATGAAACGGTAAAAACCTTGCAGGCACTCCTGTGCGCTGTATTCGCGGTGACGAATCTCGCTCTCGATGTCGCAGTAACGCACGATAGGACCGGCGATGAGCTGCGGGAACATCATGATGTAGACGATGTAGTCGGTGAGCTTCTCCATCGGCTCGTTGTTGCCGCGATAAGTGTCAATCACGTAGGTTATCGACTGGAAAGTGAAGAACGAGATACCTATTGGCAGCAGCACTTTAGCCATCCTGATGGCATTGGCACCAAACAGCCCGATGAGCGCGTTGATGTTGTCAATCAGGAAGTTGGCGTATTTGTAATACACTAATAATCCGAGACTTATGATTATCGCCAAGGCGCAGTAAAGCTTCTTCAACCCTGATTTTTTCGTCTTCCGCATCGCTTTCACCAGATAAAAGTTGGCTATCGTTGAGCCGAGCAGAAATAAGATAAAATCTGGTGCACCGTAGGCGTAAAACACTATCGAAAACAATAGTATCACATAGTTTCTGAACTTTTTCGGACAAACAAAATAGAATATCAGAAAAAGTGGCAGAAAATATAATAGAAAAACGTTGCTGCTGAATACCATAGTCTAATATTTTAATCAATAGGTTGTGGATAGTCGACGAGAACCACTTTCACGCTTTTTTCGCGTAATAGCATCTGAGTGTGTCGGATGTTTTCGTCTGTGAAATCCTTTGGTGTATCCCAAAAATGTATATTCTGTTCAGGGAAACTGTCGCATAACATAGGGTAGGCCGTAAACTCAGAACTTATCGCATCAGGATGTAAGCTGTTGATTTTGTTGCGAATAACCTTACAAATGCTGATGCTGTCGTTTTTTGTGTGAGGGCCCTTCCAATAAGCCAAGTTGTCGACCCAGAGAATAACATGAAAGCCCGATTGTTTAGCGTGTTTCAGGGCCTCAATATCCTGACTTTCGATCATTACGTTGTTTTTGATGCCATATTTGTTTACAAGTCGGTTTAAACATGCTATAGCATCAATACAATTGTCTTTCGAAAGGTTTTTGAAATCAATCCAAAGCTTTGGTTTTGTTGGGTTTTCAAGCATTGCGAGCCATGCATCGAACGATTCGTTTTTGTAGATATCCGATTCATCACGACCTATATATATGTCGTCATTTGCAGCTGAATAAACCACATCGACTTCCATTCCGTCGAAGACGTTTTCATATTTTGCAGCGTCGTATTTTGAATAAACGCCGTGTTTCCAGATTTTTGATTTCGTATACGAAAAACCGCCGTCATCTGACTTGTTTTCACATGAAAAGAATAATAACATATTGATAATCAATACGTTTATTAATAGAATATTAGTATTACTTTTCATTGTGTATTCGATGGTTTGATTTCTTTCTGTTTTTATTTATTGACTTGCAAAGTTACATAATTTTGTTCAAATAAATATTTTTCCGGGAAAATTTGTATTTTTGCAATTCAAACCAAATGCTATATGAGGAACAAAGTATGGTTTTTACTACTTCCGTTGGTTTTTGTTATGATGATCTCGTGTGATGGGAGCCGAGATTACTTGTCATTTTATCCTATGGCGAATTTTCCTGAAGGAGATGTGGTGTATCTGGATATGGATTTGAAAGGTGTTGTTAATCAAGGAATTGTCTTGCCGTCCGACAATCAGTCGACTGATGGAGGTTTCATATTTAGTTTTGAAGGCAAAGAAGGTCAATATTACAAGATTTATTATCAAAACGAGAGCTATAAATTTGACGAAAATAGCGAGTTTGCCACTGAGAATTTCTACGGCAGTTGGGAAGACACTGGCATAGGATTTAAAAAAGTGCTGGCCGACGGTGTAGTGACAGATACTTTAAGAATAGTTGGAAATCCTCGCAATGAGCGTAAGTATTACGGGACAGATGTTTCCGAGAAGCTTTATTCAAAGGAGATATTGTCAAATTATATTGAAAGTATCAAAAACGATCCGTATTGTTATAAATACATGATAGAGAAAGCCGAAAAAAACGGCCGTGCCATTGATCGGCAGTTGGCTCTCGATGCTGTGTGGCTTATAAATGCCAACAAAAACAAAGGCGACTTTAACCATCGATGGAAACGCAATCCGCGTGTGGGCGTTTACTCGTTTATGCTTGTCGTTTGTGACGATGAGGAAACGTTGAAAACATTGGATAAGCGCGTTGTTGACATCTCGAAGACCGATGAAAATGGCTCGTTTGTGAATCCGTATGCGTATTTTAAAACAAAAAAGGACAATGTCAGTGTGGTAGTGAGCCCGCGCGTGTTGAAAACACGCGCGGTAATAACACCAAAGTCAGGTGTCTTCATCGACGAACTGAAGGTTAAAACCGACTATTACAGTATCGTTGAGTCGGATATGATAGGGACTTCGGAGAAATTATACGAAGAAGCTCTTTTCGAACAGTTCATATGCCAGGTGAGTAAACAATACACGCTAAGAAATATCCCCGTGATAAAAGACGTGGTGAGTGACGACGATCCGTATACCATGGCGGAATACGAAGCCAACAAGACACGTTTCGACAGCTCGGAACTCAAATACGACCATCCCGTCGAAAGCCGATTGTTGGGTGCCACGCTACGCATCGACGATGACAAAAACGGACTGGTGCTGATAAATCCTGGAAACAACGACATCGAAAACCTCAAGAAAGAATCTACGGGAGTGCGGACACGAGTGGGATTTACCTATGGCAAGTTCCGTGGCAAGATAAAATTCCCGGTCATGCTCAACGATGAGAATATCTGGAACGGCCTGACAAATGCATTTTGGCTCCTTAACCAGGAAAACCACGCCTGGAACAACCGCCGACCGAGTAAATCCGGATATATCAACAGGACGGACAATTCGGATAATCCCCAACGTTTGACTGATTATTTCTATTCGGAAATCGACATCGAGATAGCGAAAGCCTCACGATATTGGCCAAAATGGTATTATTTATTAAATGGAAAGGATGTAATAATCGAGGATGGCACAAAAAACAACGAGGTGATGTATACCTGCACCAACTGGGACCTCGCTTCGACCGACCCGAAAAAGTTCAAGCCGAGAATCGACACCATCAGCTACGACGGGCACGACTATGAGGCGATGCGCTGGACCGAACTAAGCAAGGCTCTTTCCATCAAGACTCCAATCAGCAATGAGGTGTTTAAAAACGACTACTATTATTACGAAATCGACTGGTACCCGACAGAGATAATCTGGCGCATTGGTCCAAGCCCCGACGATATGCGCGTGGTCGGCTACATGAGCGACGAAAACACCAACATTCCTAACAACCAGATGACGTGTGTCATGACGCAAGAATACCATTACTCGGAATGGTGGAAACCGGTCGTGTTCTGGCAAGGGCTTATCCCATACAATAAGTCCGACATCGAAGGCGAGATATTTGAAATAGTCGTTGAATAAATGGTTTTTGAATAATTAATTGGGACAATGAGAAAAAAGGCATTATATATTACGCTTTTTGCGCTGTCGGTTGCTTTGCTAACCCTCCCGGCTGCGCAACAACATGCCCAATTGTTTAAGATCAAACCTCTCAATGGCGCCACTGTGACAACGAAACAGCCACAGTTGAGCCTGAAGACCTTTATATCGGGCGAATTTCAGAAGCAGGAAGACAAATATCTTGACGATCATATCGGTTTCCGCGAACCTTTGATCCGCTGCTACAACCAGCTGACGTGGTCGCTGTTCAGAAAGACACAAAACAAGACGCTTTTCATCAATCACGACAACTGGATTTTCAACGATTTTACCATAAAGCATCATTATGGGCAGTCGATGTATGATTTTCGGAATAGCAATGAAGCTATGTTGGAAAAAATGCAAGCTGACGCGATAATGCTGTGTTTGCTGCAAAATGTATTGAAGGAATACGGTGTACCGTTCTTTGTTTGCTTGGCTCCTGGGAAAGACATGGTTTGTGAGGAGCATTTGCCGGAAGTTGCCGGATTCACTCGCGATCCAGGTATTCGCGCTATCGATTATTATCCTCCTGTTTTCGACTCATTGGGCATCAATTATATTGATTTTCAAAATTATTACATGGCAATCAAGGATACTGTCTCCTATCCGCTATATCTTAAGTCATCGTCACATTGGAGCAACCAGGCCGCAGTGATTGCCGCCGACACGCTTTTCCGCTATATGGAGGCTCTGGGCGGTTTCAATATGCATAATTTTAGCATTGGAGAAGAATATGTCGATAAGACACACTATCTTGATTCCGACCTTGAGGATCTGATGAACCTTCTTTGGCCGATTGAAACGACTGTGAACCGCTACAACAGGATAAGCATCGATACTGACACAACAGCAGTGAAACCACGATGGCTCGCCGTGGGTGATTCCTATTATCAGGGTTTTCTTTACAACCTGTCGCTGGATTCAATTTTCGAAACTTATCACTATTGGTATTATAACAAGATCGTCCAAAACGATCCACTTCATAAAGATGTGCAGGAGGTCGACATTCTTAAGGAGTTGCTGACGAGTGACATCGTGATGGTCATTTATTGCCCGAGCAATCTGTTTGATGTTAACCGGCAGTTCCTAACACGTGCACTTTTTGAGCTGTTTTATGATGACGATGTGGTTCAGGATAAACTCGACAATGTTAAACGACGTATCAGAAATTCAGAGAAATGGTACGCTTCTATTCAGAAAACTGCCGGCGACAGAGGTGTTGATGTGGAAATTGTGTTGGATGAAAACGCTCGTTACTCGTTGTACACTTCGCCAAGTAGCTATTTCGACGAATTCAAATCGACAGAAATTCCGCAATGTCGTAACAGTCGTGTTGTCAAGGTTCTGGATGAAATCAATGCAAAATATTAAAAAAAATCGCAAATAGCTCAAAAATTCGTATCTTTGCATGATTTTTCCCGTCATTTCGACCGGACCTCGACAGAAAGGAGAGGGTAGTGGAGAAATCCTATTTAATCGGCAAACAAAATACAAATAATATATGAAGGAAGATTTCGTAGAAGAATTGCGCTGGCGCGGAATGTTGAACAACATGACTCCAGGCACAGAAGAACAGTTGAAGAAAGAGATGACAACGGCCTACCTGGGTATCGACCCCACCGCCGACTCGCTGCACATCGGACACCTCTGCGGCATCATGATGCTGCGCCATTTCCAGGCTGCCGGACATAAACCTCTGGCGCTCCTCGGCGGTGCAACCGGCATGATCGGCGACCCGTCAGGAAAGTCGGCTGAGCGTAACTTGTTGAACGATGAGACTTTACAACATAACCAGGCTTGTATCAAGAAGCAGCTCGCCAAGTTCCTCGACTTCGACAGCGACCGTCCGAACAAGGCCGAGCTCGTCAACAACTACGACTGGATGAAAGATTACACCTTCCTGCATTTCATCCGCGACATCGGCAAGCATATCACCGTCAACTACATGATGGCGAAGGACTCGGTGAAGAAACGTTTCAACGGAGAAGGCGAAGGTATGTCGTTCACGGAGTTCAGCTACCAGCTTGTGCAGGGCTACGACTTCCTCTATCTCTTCGAACATAAAAACTGCAAGCTGCAGATGGGCGGCTCCGACCAGTGGGGTAACATCACCACCGGAACAGAGCTCATCCGTCGTAAACTCGGCGCCGACAAAGAGGCATTCGCTCTGACATGCAACCTCATCACCAAAGCCGATGGCGGCAAGTTCGGCAAGACCGAGAAAGGCAACATCTGGCTCGACCCCGAGAAGACATCGCCGTATGCGTTCTACCAGTTCTGGATGAACTGTACCGACGAAGATGCAGCTCGCTACATCAAGATCTTCACCCTGCTCAGCAAGGACGAAATCGACGCTCTTATCGCACGTCACACCGCTGAGCCGCATCTCCGCGAGCTGCAGCGCACACTGGCACGCGAGCTGACGTTGGTTGTTCACTCGAAGGAAGACCTCGAGATGGCAGAAGAAGCCACGCAGATTTTGTTCGGCAAAGGCACAGCCGAGGCATTGCATAAGTTCGACGAAGCTACATTGTTAAGCATCTTCGACGGCGTGCCACAGGCTAACTTCTCGAAAGACGCTCTCGGCGTAGGTGTCGGCATCGTCGACTTCCTCGTGCAGACAGGAGTGTTCCCGTCGAAGGGCGAGGCCCGTAAGATGGTGCAGGGCAACGGCGTGTCGGTCAACAAAGACAAGGTGACTGAGCAGAAGACCGTGGGTACCGACGACCTCCTCAACGGCAAATACATTCTCGTACAGAAAGGCAAGAAGAACTATTATTTAATAGTTTGCGAATAATGTACTGGATATTCTTGATTCCTACGTTGTTTCTAGTCCTGTTGGCCTTTGCGGCGATAGGAATTAAGGCCATTGTGAAGAAAAACGGCAAGTTCGAACGGAAATGCGCCCACTCGCTCGACCCCGATGCGAAATGCATCTGCGGAGGTGATGAAGGGCACTGCCCAAATAAGCAATAACTTGTCATTCCGAGCGTAGCGAGGAACCCCCTTCTGATTTAGAAAACCATTCTGTTTGAAGAGTTCCATCCTCATCAACAAAGATAAAATAAGCCTCAACTCCTTGACCTTCAAGCAGTTCCGAGGCTTTTTCTTTACCCACGAGCATGCAGATGGTGGCCAGACAGTCGGCCCATGAAGCGTTGTCGGCTATGACGGTGGCGCTCAAGAGGTTATGCTCGACAGGATATCCTGTCTTCGGGTCGATGCTGTGTGAGTAACGGATGCCGTCTTTTTCGATATATTTGCGATAGTTTCCGGAGGTTACAATGCCTTTGTCCTTGAGGTTTATCTTAATCTGCACCGAGCGTTCCGAATCATAGTTTTCAGCAGGTTTCTCAATTCCGATGGTCCATTGTTCGCCACTCGGCTTAGTTCCGCGAGCAAAAATCTCGCCTCCGACATCGACAAGATAGTTGTAAACTCCTTTGGTTTCCAAGAAGTTACCAATCAAATCGGTGGTATAGCCTTGCGCCACGGCGTTGAAGTCCAAAGTCATGTTGGGATTTGCTTTCACAACTTTATTGTCAATGATTTCAACTTCATGATAATCAACGAGTTGGCGAATTGAATCGACCATCTCAGGAGTCATCTCGAGTTCTTTTTTATAATGAAAACCCCAAGCTGAGACCAGCGGACCGATTGTGGCATCGAAGGCGCCATCGGAGAACTCCGAAGCCTTCCGCGCCCACTCAAAATTATCCTTAAAAATCTGATTTACAACGACATCCTCGTTGCGATTCACCTTTCTTATAATTGAATTTTCATTCCAAAGTGACACCGCATTGTCGACTTCCCTGAAAATCGAGTCGATTTCAGCCTCAAAATGCCTATTTTCATCATCGTAATACATAATGGAAAAGTAAGAACCCTGAGTTACCCCGAAATAGTTGATTTTCTGCGGTTGCTTAGTACAAGAAATCAATATAAAACCTAAAATTATATATAAAATTTTCTTCATATCATATTCAATTATTTATCCGTCGGGGCTTAGCCCCCATGTGGTTCACTGCACTGGCCCGCGCCATACAGCGGTTCGAGCTTTGTATGGCGCTTGATCTTTTGGTTCCTTTTCCATAAAGGGAAAAGGAACAAGAAACATCGCCCGTCAGGGCGTTCCTAATGAGATTTTATACTCGTATACCCAATGAGTTTATCATAATTCTGAATCGGATCAAACAGATAAACAAAAATATGATAAACATTATTCGTTTCCCAGAAATCGCCATTGACTGGCGCCACCGAAGTAATACCCGAAGCGTTGTCCTTCACAGCATACATATAATCGTAATAGCCTTGTTTCAGTAGCAATCCCTTCTTGTAGCCGCGAAGCTTCGGGTCGTATTCCATCTTCGCATTGTCATCCAGACGCCAGTCGGTGATGGCTCCGATGATGTACACATCCTTCCCAATCAGATATTGCGGCCACTGCAGGAAGAAATCAACCATGGCATAATCGGCTTCGTTAGTGGGATCAAGGTTTTCGCGCTCGAGGTAGATATATTTCTCGCCGTACAAATCCTCATCGTCGATGTAGTTATGCGTGCTTCGTTTCGCATCGGCATAAAGCGTCACCACGTAATAATCCTCCTCGCGATACACCGTTTTGGTCTTCTCCGGACGGTTGTCAAAATTACTTGTATTTATCCTAAGATATTGATTACCAGACTCAAACACTGTCTTCGGATTGTTGGTGTATGTCAGTTTTTCAGGATAAACATAAGTGGGCTTCAGTCCGAAAACGGCATTGTCCCAGCGGCCGTTTTGCTGTATCGTGACGTTGGAATACTGGTTAGCGCGCGAGTTGAACAGGTCGGGATAGCTTATCTCGAGGTCGATTTCCTGTTTGTTGGCGCCAAGATTCAAATCGTAAGGAAAACGCGGCACGGAGGTGTGAATCTGAGCCATGTCGTCGACCACAAAAAACCTTCGTGTGAAATAGATATCATCAGGGTTTTCGCCAGTCACGACGAGCAGATAATTACCCGAAATCTTCGGCATCATGTCGACAGTGGGGAAGAGCAGGTCGTAATGCACATAATTCACGAAAGTATTGACCGAAAAGCTGAACTGGTCGATTTCCTCCTGAAAAAAACCTCTGAGATAGTCGTTTTTCGGCAAATCGGTCGGCCGCCACTGGTTGTCGCAATGCACGAAAGTATAATAAAGATAAGGCGCGTTGTCGCCAAGGATGTCGAACTGCAGATGCAGCTGCTCCCGCATATTGTTGAGGTAAATTATCGGCTTGTCGAGCTCAAATCCCTTCGGATGCAGCAACACCGTCTGCACCTCATCCTTGTAATTTATGTCGCCAAACGATTTCAAGTTTTGCCCCGAGACATTTATTACAAATGCTAACAATATGATTATCAACGACTTAAATTTCATTCAATTATAATTTTATTTTTTGTAAAATTAATAATTTTAGAATAACCATTTTTATAAACGGAAATTTTTTAATTTTGTTGTTGATATATTATCGTCATTTCGAGCGTAGTCGAGACCCGAGCGAAGCGAGAGCATTCACCGCAGGTGAATAAATCCTCTTTTCGCAAAAGCTTATTCTAAAAAGGATTTCTCCATTCCGCTTCGCTCCAGTCGAAATGACGGGTATAAGTTATGGAAAGAAGGACTTTGTTTGTTAGTGTCATCTTGCCGCTGCCGGTCCCGGGCACCTTCTCGTATCGTGTCCCGATGGAGCTTAACGACAGCGTGAAGGTCGGACAGCGCGCAGTGGTGCAGTTCGGCCGCACTAAGATTATGTCCGGACTGATAAGCGAAGTGACGGAGCAAGTGCCTGATTTTGAGCAAGTTAAATATATCCTTGGCATCCTCGACGAGAATCCTGTCGTCAACCAGCTGCAGCTGAAATTCTGGCAGTGGATTTGCGATTATTACCTCTGCTACGAAGGCGAGGTGATGCAGGCTGCCCTTCCTTCGGCCATGAAGCTCTCGAGCGAGTCGAAGATAAAGCTCTCCGACGAGTTCGAGCTGGATACCATGGCACTCAACGACTTCGAATATCTCATCGTCGAAGCCCTCCAGGTGCAGCCGAAGCTGACGATAAGCGAGGTGAGCAAGATCATCGGCTACAAAAAGGTGATGCCGCTCATCAAGACGATGATAGAGAAGAAGCTCGTGGTGATGGAGGAGGAGCTCGACGCGAAATTCAAAGCGAAATACGAGCGTTTTGTGGCATTGGCGGAGGAATACCACAGCGATGAGAAGATGCACGAGCTCATGGACGAGCTTACCAAGCGAGCTTATAAACAGCTCGAGGTTGTGATGTCGTTCTTTGTCCTCGGCGGTGATGCCGAACACGACGTACTCGCATCCGAAGTCCTCGCTAAATCCAATGCCAACAGCACCGTCCTGAAGGCCCTCGTCACCAAAGGTGTGTTTAAGGTCTACCAAAAACGCGTCAGCCGACTCAAGAGCTTCAATGCTCTGACTGACGTTTCTTCAATACAACTCACTGATAAACAACAAGTTGCATTTGATGAGATTCATCAAGGCTTCGCCGACGGCAAGCCTGTGCTTCTGCATGGCGTCACGTCGTCGGGAAAGACCGAAATCTACATAAAACTGATTCAGGAGGCGCTCGACAAAGGCAAGCAGGTGCTTTATCTGCTGCCTGAGATAGCTCTCACCGAACAGATTATCAACCGATTGAAGAAATATTTCGGCGACAAAGTCGGCGTTTATCATTCGCGTTACAGCGACATGGAACGCGTCGAGATTTGGGAGCAGGTGCTCGGGTTTGAGAAGACGCAAAGCTCTAAGTATCAGGTGATTATAGGTTCGCGTTCGGCCATCTTGCTACCGTTCTCAAACCTCGGACTCATCATCGTTGACGAAGAGCACGACACCTCGTTCAAGCAGATCGACCCCGCGCCGCGTTACAACGCCCGCGACCTCAGCATGATCCTCGGCCGTTTTCATAGCGCCAACGTCATCTTAGGATCCGCCACGCCGTCGTTCGAGAGCTACTACAACGCTCGGCAGGGCCGTTACCACCTCGTCTCGCTCACGGAACGCTTCGGCGGCGTCGAGATGCCCGAAATCGTTGTCGACGACATGCGCATCGAGCGCAAACGCAAGCTCATGCAGGCCAACTTCGGCAGCGTGCTTGTCGACGCCATGCGCGGCACCCTGGCCGACAAAAACCAGGTGATACTCTTCCAAAACCGCCGTGGATTCTCTCTGCGCTTGGAATGCGGCGTCTGTCACTGGGTGCCGCAGTGCATCAACTGCGACGTGTCGATGACCTACCACAAGGCGCAGAACATCATGAAATGCCACTACTGCGGCTACACGATGGCGGTGCCTTCCGAATGCCCGTCATGTCATAGCACCGACCTTAAGATGCATGGATTCGGTACCGAAAGAGTCGAGGAAGACCTTTCTTCCGTCATTCCCGAGGCTCGCTGCGCTCGCCTCGACCTCGACACCACGAGGTCGAAAAACAGCTACCAAAATATCCTCGATAGCTTTAAAAACCGCGAGACCGATGTGCTCGTGGGCACTCAGATGGTGACCAAAGGCCTCGACTTCGACTGCGTGAAGACAGTGGGAATACTCGATGCCGACAATATGCTCTCGTTCCCCGACTTCAGGGCTTATGAACGGAGCTTCCAGCTCATGGAACAGGTCAGCGGTCGAGCGGGCAGAAAAGGGGAGAAGGGGAAGGTCATCATCCAGACGTACCAGCCCACACATCCTGTCATCCTCAACGTCGTCAACCACGACTACGTGCGCTTCTACGAGGAACAGATGCCGATACGCCGGCAGTTCAACTATCCGCCGTATTATCGATTGATACTCATAAAGTTACGTCATACCGACTACAACAAACTCAACACAGCTGCCGACTTCTTCGCCAAGCGACTGCGTCCGGTGTTCAAAAACAACCTCCTCGGCCCCGAATACCCCGTGGTGTCGAGGGTCAAAAACCAATACATCAAACAGATGCTCATCAAGTTCGACCGCAACGACAACTCGATGAAAATCAAGGATTTGATAAAATCTGAAATCGAATCGTTCAAACACAACAACGAATACAAGGCAGTCAACGTCTCAATCGACGTCGACCCAATATAAAAAATGTAGAGACGTCATATTATGGCGTCTCTACAAATTCATTACCCTATGACCAGGTTTCTATTCTCCCTTTCGGGTCGAATAGCTGATACGGAATGCACCGCATTTACGCAGTTCCTGCTTCACGTCGGTGACCAGACCCATTCTCACTTCCTCATGAATCTTGAGTGATGTGGTGAGTTTCTGACGGTCAGCCTCGGCGCGGTCCATACGTTCCTGCTCGACAAACGGGATGATGTCGTCGACACGTGCGTATGAGTCATTCAACTGCAAACGTGGTTCTGTACCATAGAGTTTCGTATTCGTCGGAGGTCCGATGTAGATGAAACTCACGAGTGATTTCTTCTCGAGTTTCTGGACTTCCGTCGCTGCTGGTAATTTCATCTTGACTTTCAACGTTGTCTCACGCATGGAGGTTGTAACCATGAAGAAGAATATCAACATGAAGATAATGTCAGGCATTGATCCGGTTGAGATTGCCGGAACTTCTTTTGATCCACCTTTTCTGAATTTTGCCATAATCGTCTCTCCTATTATTTGATTTCTTCAGGCTCAGCCTCTGAGATACGCACCGGCACTGCCTTGTTGACGGCATCGACCTTGTCTTTGTCGGTGATGTCGGCATAATGCTGTTTGAAGTATGTCAATGCGACCTCTTCTCTGAGTTCATTGAAAGCTTTTGCCAATTCATTTTGAACTGCAATGTACATCTGATATGAAGTACCGCGGTCATTCTTAAGTGATACGACACCCTTGTTGGTCATGAAGTTACCTATCATCTCGATTTCCTTGACTTCGACTTCAGGAGCTTTCTCATCATTCGGTTTAGGTGTGATGAAATCTCTTGTCTTGTCTTTCAATTCTGAGATGTCGCAAGGTCTTCCATTAACCATCAACTTGTCGTACTTATTGATCATGACGTTCAAAATGTTTCTTTCTTTCACTTTGACATCCATGTCGGGGTTTTCTACTGGTGGTGGCAGACGGCGGAAGATACCGCTGTCAGTGTCCATCGTAGTGGTAACGAGGAAGAATATCAACAGCAAGAAAGAGATATCAGCCATTGAACTGGCGTTGATTTCCGGTACTTTCTTTTTCTTACGGGCCATGATAAATTCCTTCCTTATTATTTATTAATGAGTTTCGATACTGCTGAATAGATTACAGCTGCGATTGTGCCGCCTACAACAATGTATGTGAATACCATGAAGAAGTCGACGAAGGCTTCAGTGCCTTTTGTCACTCCCATCGATTCAAGATACTCCACAGGAAGTGTTGCGCCTCTCGATAACAGCAATGCGATGAGGGCAAGGACTGCTACGATTGCTACAACAAAACCAATTGATTTTACGCTCTTTGGATTGATGATAATCCCATAGATAGGTGCAAACAAAATCGCAACCACAGTCAATCCAAGCATGCAATATGCAAAGCCCATGAATGTTCCGACGCCACCTTCACCACGAACGATGGTGAGGATTCCGAAAACGACGTTGAGAACCATCAAGGCTATAAGCACATATTTGCAATATTTTGTTAATTTGTCGACCATGATTCTTGTTTTGTTAAATTAGTTTTTCTTTGAATAAGCGTGGAGCATGTCCATGAAAGTGATTGAAGAATCTTCCATATCGTTAACGATACCTTCGATCTTGTTAAGGATGAAGTTGTAGCAGATCTGGAGGATAACAGCGACGATAAGACCGAACACTGTTGTCAACAAAGCGACCTTCATACCGCCTGCAACAACTGTTGGGCTGATGTCACCTGCTGCTGCGATAGCATCGAATGCAGCGATCATACCGATAACAGTACCCATAAATCCCAACATAGGTCCTAATGCGATGAACAATGAAATCCAGCTTGCGCCGCTCTCAAGGTTACCTGTCATAACTGAACCGTATGAAACGATTGATTTTTCAACTTCTTCAAGACCTTCGTTGTAACGCATCAAACCCTGGTAGAAGATGCTGGCGATAGGACCGCGTGTGTCACGGCAGAGATCCTTTGCCTTCTCAATGCCACCCTTGTTCAATGTTTCCTCTAACTCAACAAGAAGCTTCTTGGTGTTTGTTGTGCTTAATGTCAAATAAATGATTCTCTCGATTGACACTGCAAGACCGAGAACCAAAATCAACAGGATGATGCTCATGAATTCCCAGCCACCATCGATGAACTGTTTCTTCAAAACCTCATGGAATGTGGCATCTGTCTGAGGAGCTGCCAATGGATTGGTTTGTGGAGCCTCAACTGCCTGCTCTGCCTGTGGAGCAGCAGCTACTTCTGTCTGAGGTGTCTCAACAGGATCTGCATCTTGTGCATAAATTGTGTTGCTGATTCCAAATGTCAAAAATCCAG
>JAFZXR010000054.1 GCA_017616675.1 Bacteroidales bacterium | reverse complement strand
TGAGTCAATAGTTCATCGCTTTGCGCGAATAAAGTCTCAGGTGATTTCAGGTTCTCATTTTCTTCAGAATTTTCGTAAGCATCGACAGCTTTTTTGTATTAGGCATCGATTCTCTCTCTCAGAAAATCGGTCTCGTCTAGCCACATAACCGTCTGATTCTGAAGATATTGGAATATCGTCTCACGTTCTTCCGAAAGGTTATGGTCTTGAAGATTTGGCAACAGAACTATTCGTTGCAGCTTCTCAATCGAGAGCTGATCCACAGGGTTGAACGAGCGAATCGACTCCACCTCATCAAAATCGAAAACGATACGATACGGATAGTCGTTGGCGAAAGAAAACACATCGACGATACCGCCACGAATGGCAAACTGACCCGGCTCAACCACGAAATCGACGTGCTCGAAGTTATATTCCAGCAAGGTGTCGGTCACAAAATCCATATCGACCTTCTCGCCAACCGCAAGCTTTAAAGTGTTCTTACTCAATATCTTACGAGTGACAATCTTCTCACTCAAAGCTTCGGGGTAAGAAACGATTATCGTCTTGCGCTCCGATGTCGAAACCCTTTGCAAAACCTCGGTTCTCGATAAGATATAGGTGTTATCGGGCTTCTCGGGTTCATACGGACGTTTGTACGATGTCGGGTAAAACAGAATCATCTTTTTAGCGTAGTCCTGTTCGCGCTCGCCGAAGATATTCTCAAGGTCGTTGTAGAAATAAGCCGCGCTCTCCTTGTCGGGACACACCACAAAATGCTGTCCGCCAAGCTTCTCAAACGCACTCGCAACGGCAAAAGCCTTCGCCGAACCGACTATGCCCTTGCAAAACACATTTTTCTTATCATTAAGATAATCAACGAGTTGCTGAATTCTAGCGTCGTCTTTATAATATGAAATAGGGTTTTCTTTCACGGCTGCAAATATAATAAAAATTTTAATGCCATTTGCAGAAATGCGACCTACCACAGGGTACTGTGAGTATTTCGAAAATGGCATTAAAATGTATCGTATTTTTTTGTAACTTTGTCGCATGAAAATCGCGAATTTGGAATTTGAGCATTATCCGTTGCTTCTGGCACCGATGGAAGGCGTCACCGACCCGCCATTCAGGCACGTTTGCAAGATGTACGGCGCGGATATTGTCTATTCCGAGTTCATCTCGTCGGACGGACTGATTCGCGATGCAGTCAAGAGTATCAATAAGTTACGCTATACCGAAAGCGAGCAGCCATTCGGAGTACAGATTTTCGGAAACGCTGTACAGCCAATGGTCGAGGCGGCGCAATATGCCGAAAGATATAATCCCGACATCATCGACATCAACTTCGGATGCCCGGTGAAAAAAGTGGCGTCGAAAGGAGCCGGTTCGGGCATAATGAACGACATTCCCAAGATGGTAGCGATAACAGAAGCTGTTGTGAAAGCGGTAAAAACGCCTGTAACAGTGAAGACACGCTTAGGTTACGACAGCGAGCATAAAGACATAGTTGAGATCGCCGAGCGGCTTCAAGATGTTGGCATTCAAGCACTTACGATACACGGACGTTTGCGTACCACGAAATGGGGCGAGCCAGCCGACTGGACGCTCATCGGCGAAGTGAAAAACAACCCACGCATGACGATTCCAATCATCGGCAACGGCGATGTAGTAGATGGAAAATCAGCGAAATATTTCAAGGACACCTTCGGCGTCGACGGTCTCATGATTGGTCGCGCCACCTACGGAAACCCTTGGATTTTCAAGGAGATTCACGATTATCTTGAAAAAGGCGTTGAAGACGAAAAACCTTCTGTTGAAGAACGAGTGAAAGTGGCAAAAATGCATCTCAACGACTCCCTAAATTATAAAGACGAGCACTACGCCGTTATCGAAATGCGAAAGCATTGGGGCTTGTATTTCAAAGGATTCCCGAACTTTAAACGGTTCAAAATGAAGCTGATGGAAGTGATGTCGGTGGCCGAAGTCATTGAAATTTTAGACAAAATCGAGGCATTTTACAAGTAAATTTGTATATTTGCATATCAAAAATTAAGCGTATGAAAAGTGTAAGATTTTTGCTTTTAGCAGCAATTACTGTGCTTTTGCAGATTACGGTGTCGGCCGAACATGTCAGTGCCGACAAAGCGCTTCAGGTAGGTAAAAACTTCATGATGAAGGACAAAACAGCTGTCGAGATGACGCAAATCACCGACAAAAGCGTTGAAAATCAGCATTTTTACGTCTTTAATCTGAATGATAAGCAAGGATGGGTGATTGTGGCCGACGACGACCGCTCCACTCCTATCTTGGGATACTCTGATTCCGGCAGTTTTGTGATGGAAAACATGCCTGAGAATATCGAAGACTGGCTTGTCGGCATCAGTTCCGAGATTCAGTATATCATTGATAATGAATTTGTTACAGAAGAGAATACACAACAATGGGATGAGTTGATTGCGGGCATCGTCACAGAAAAAGGCGGTAATGCCGTCAGTCCGCTGGTGACAACACGTTGGGATCAGGATCCTTATTACAACAACCTTTGTCCGTACAGTTACATCTACGGACAGCGCACCGTGACGGGCTGTGTGGCCACGGCTATGGCGCAGGTCGTCAACTTCTACCAACATCCGGCCATCGGAACCGGAAGTCATTCATACTCAACGAGTTCGTATGGTTCTTTATACGCCAATTTCGGTGCCACACGTTACGATTGGAACAACATGCCTACTCAGCTGACATCGTCGAGCAGCTCCACTCAGGTCAACGCCGTCGCGACTTTGATGTATCACTTGGGTGTGAGCGTCGAGATGGACTATGGCGTCGGTGCTACGGGCGGCAGCGGTGCTTATGTAATCTCGAGCTACACCAACGGCGAGCACTGTGCGGAATATGCTTTGAAACACTACTTCGGCTATAAGTCGACAGCCCATGGCGAGATGAAAGACAACTACAGCGCAAGCACTTGGAAGAGCATGGTGCGAGCCGAGTTAGACGCCCGCAGGCCCTTGATCTACGCGGGTTTCGGCAATGGCGGACACTGTTTCGTGTGCGACGGCTACGACAACAACGACAAGTTCCATTTCAACTGGGGATGGAGCGGTCAGAACGACGGCTATTTCTCGCTTTCGGCTTTGAATCCTGGCAGCGGCGGCGCCGGCGGTGGCTCCTACAGCTTCACCAGCAACCAGCAGGCTATATTCAACCTACAGCCCGATGGCAGTCAGCCCGGTCCAGGTACAGCCAACAGCATCCAGCTCTATTCGGGCATCAACGTCGCCAGCGAGATACAATATGGCGGAGAGATCGCCGTGTCGGTCACGATAGCTAACTACACCGACAGCAACTTCAGCGGATACATCGGGGCCGAAGCCTTCGACACCGCCGGCGACGCCGTGAGTTTCATCGGCAGCAGCTCGGCAAGCATCAGCACCAACAGCACCAAGACGTTTAACTTCACCACGACGAACAACCCGCTTTACCTTCCGGGACGTTATCAGGTGAAGATTTTCTATAAGACACAGAACGGCGGCTGGACCATCGTCGACGGTGGCAGCTACCCCAACGACGTGAGCTTCAACGTCGTCCACTCCGACGCCTTGGAGACATATTCCGACATAAACATCACCACCGACAACGGACGACTGATACAAGGCAACATCGCCAATATCAACGTCGACATCAAAAACACGGGTGCCGAGACGTTCAACGGACAGTTTAAGGCGAGTCTGGCCAACCTCGAAGGTGTCGTGGTTCAGGATATAGGCGTCAAAAACGTCAACGGCATGGGACCTAACTACCACTACACCAACGGCGCTAACTTCGTCGGCGAGATCACGGTGGAGCCGGGCACATATCATCTCGAGCTGGCATACAAAGCCAACGGCGCGAGCGGATGGTCACTGCTCGGAGCTTCTTTCTTCCAGAATCCTTCGAAAGTCGTCGTGGAATCCCCGGCGTCGGTGCCCGACAGATATGAGAACAACGACACTCAGGCGCAGGCACGGCCGTTGCCGCTGGGCACGTGGACCAACCATCAGACGACGGTGCTGACGACGGGCTCGAACCTCCACGTGGGCAACGACATCGACTACTACTCCATCGAGCTGCCAACGGGCTATCATTACGTCATCCGGCCGAGACTGCACGACGCGGGCAACAGCGGCAACGGCCATACATACACCGTCGACGCCACCTTCGCCTACTCCACCGACGGCGTGACATACTCACAGTCGATAAACGACGTTATGACCAGCACCATCGCCTTCAACGGAGGCACGATATACTTCGTCATAAACCCTTGTTTTACCGGCATGGCGGGCACTTATCTCCTCGATATTCTTATTGAAGGTGACGGCGATATCGGTGTCGACGAAGAATATGCCCTCAACGTGGTTTTATACCCGAATCCTGTCAACGACATGCTGCATCTGGCATGCGAGAATATGACCAGATACGACATCTATTCTTACGACGGAAGACTGATAAATTCAGCGCAAACAACTGACAATGAAGTGGTTATCGACTTTAGTGATTTCGACAGCGGAGCTTATCTTTTGAAGATTACGACAGAAGAAGGCACCTTTACGAGAAGGGTCATTAAAAAATAAAGTTTTTGTTGCTGCAATCAAATAATTTTGTAATTTTGCAGCCGGAAATTTTTCCAGCTCCTATAGCTCAGTCGGTTAGAGTAGCTGACTCATAATCAGTTGGTCCTAGGTTCAAGTCCTAGTGGGAGCACAAAACCAGGGCTCAACATCAAAGTTGGGCCATTTTTGTTAATAATATGGCTCAAGAAACAATCACTAACCTCTCGGAACTCGGCGAGTTCGCGCTCATCGACAAGCTCGTCAAGAATGTCAAGATTTACAACGACTCGACAATGAAAGCCGTCGGCGACGACGCTGCCGTCATCGACCATAAAGACGAGCAGACGCTTGTCTCTGTTGACATTCTTTGCGAAGGCGTACACTTCGACATGACGTATTGTCCGCTGAAACACCTCGGCTACAAAGCCGCTGTCGTCAACTTCTCCGACATCTACGCGATGAACGGCACCCCGACACAGATCGTGGTCGGACTCGGCATCAGCAGCAAATACTCCGTCGAGGCAATCGAAGAGATTTACCGTGGCATCCGCCTGGCCTGCGACCGCTACCACGTCGACCTCGTCGGAGGCGACACAACTGCTTCAAAATCAGGACTTTTCATTTCGGTAACGGTGATTGGCAAAGCTAAAAAAGAAGACATAGTCTATCGAAGCGGCGCCAAACCGAATGACTTGTTGTGTGTGAGTGGCAATCTTGGCGCCGCCTACACGGGACTTCTTATCTTGGAACGCGAGAAAGCAGCATTCTTGGCCGACCCGAACATGCAGCCTGAATTCGCCGGCTACGACTACATTCTTGAACGCCAGCTTAAGCCCGAAGCTCGCCGCGACATCATCGAAAAACTCAAGGAAATAAAGGTGAAGCCGACATCAATGATCGATATCTCCGACGGACTGGCATCAGAAGTTTTGCATCTCTGCAAGGAGTCAAAAGTGGGATGCATGGTCTACGAAGACCGTATCCCGATGAACCAGAAGACGATACAGACTGCAAAAGACTTCAACATCGTGCCAAGCATCGCGGCACTCAACGGCGGCGAAGACTACGAGCTGCTGTTCACCATCGCACAAAGCGATTACGAGAAAGTGAAGGATATGGACGACGTCCGCATCATCGGATACATGACAGCCGACGAAGGACAAGCCAACCTCTTAACGCCTGATAATCATCAGATTCCGATTGAAGCGCAAGGATTCAAGCATTTTTAGTTAAAGGTTAAAAGAGTAAAGTTAAAAGAGGCTTTTAACCATGAAATCCGACAAGATAACCTCAATTCTAAAGACAATTCCGACATCGCCTGGAGTTTACCAGTATTTTGATGATGCGGGCGAGATTATCTATGTCGGCAAGGCAAAAAACCTAAAGCGCAGAGTATCAAGCTATTTCAACAAGGAACAGACTGGCAAGACTCGTCTCTTGGTCAGCAAAATCACCGATATCCGCTTCACCGTGGTGGGCAGCGAGGCAGAGGCGTTTCTGCTCGAAAACAACTTCATCAAGCAGTATAAGCCGCGCTACAACATCATGCTCAAGGACGACAAGACATATCCTTGGATCTGCATTAAAAATGAGCGTTTCCCGCGAATTTTCCTCACCAGAAAAAAGGTCAACGACGGCTCGCTCTACTACGGCCCCTACCCTTCGGTGATGACAGCCAGGACCCTGCTCGACATCTTGAAACAGGTCTATCCTTTGCGCACCTGCAAGCATCTGATGAACCGCCCTTGCCTTGAGTATCATATCGGAAACTGCAAGGCTCCTTGCGCCAACCTTATCTCCGAAGAGGATTATAACTCAATGATTATCAATATTAAAGAAGTTATAAAAGGCAATATTTCCGGAGTTTTGAAAGATCTGAAAGCTCAGATGATGGACCACGCCTCACGTCTCGAGTTCGAGCAGGCACAGCTCATCAAACAGAAATACGACCTTCTCGAAAACTACCACGCACGCAGCATAGTGAGCAGCAACACTCTACACGATATGGAGGTGTTTTCCTACGACGACGCCGATAACTCATTCTATGTCAACTACATGCGCATCATCCAAGGCGCGATAATCCAGTCGTTCTCCATCGAGATGAAACGCAAGCTTGAAGAGACGCCTGAAGAACTTTTATCATTGGCAATCATCGAGTTACGTCAGCGTTTCGAAAGTTCGGTCCGCGAGATTATAGTTCCAATGAAACTCGACATGGAGCTCGAAAACGTGAAGTTCACAATTCCGAAGAAAGGCGAGAAACTCGAGATTCTGGCTCTCTCGACACGTAACGCCAAGCAATATCGCTTAGAAACGGAGAAACTGCGTTCTTTGGTCGACCCTGAGCGTCATTCTAAGCGAATTTTGATCGAGCTTCAGAAAGACTTACACCTCACCGAACTGCCAGCAATCATTGAGTGTTTCGACAACTCCAATTTCCAAGGCGATTATGCGGTGGCTGGCATGGTGCAGTTTATCAACGGCAAGCCGAACAAGAGTGGCTACCGTCATTTCAACATCAAGACTGCTGATGGCTCCGACGACTACGCCTCGATGCGCGAAGTGGTGCGGCGCCGGTATTCGCGTCTCATTGAGGAAGGCAAGGAACTGCCAAATCTCATCATCACCGACGGCGGCAAAGGTCAGATGGAGGTCGTGCGCCAAGTCATTGAGGATGAATTACATATCGGAATCCCTATCGCGGGTCTCGCCAAGAACGACCGGCACCGCACCAACGAGTTGCTGTTCGGTTTTCCACCACGCATAGTGCAGCTTAAACCCAACTCCAGCGCCTTCCACCTGCTCTCGCAGATTCAAGAAGAGGTGCACCGATTCGCGATAAGCTTCCACCGCAAGCAGTTCGAGAAAGGCTTCGTTCACTCCGAACTCAGCGAAATCAAAGGCATAGGAAAGAACACAGCCGAGAAACTGCTCCTCGAACTGAAATCGGTTAAAAATATCAAATCTGCTGATTTACAACAACTTAGCAAGATTGTCGGACCAGCCAAAGCTAAGATCGTTTACGAATATTTCCATTAGTTTTTCATCCGCGCCAGTCGCGCCTCCACCGAGTCATAAATCCTGATAAGTGTCAGAGGCTCAATGTCATAGTAATAAACCATATTGGCCTTGAAAATCGAATCGTTGATGCCGTAATGCGAAAACAAGGTGTCGTAGCCAATGGTTTTGAGGTATTCGGTCGGCTGGTTTATGCTTTTCTTGTAGCCAATGGCCGCCTCCATGATCTGCACGTCGGTAAGGACGTCGACCATCTGCGTCTCGCTGAGAAGCACAGAAGGAGCCTGCTTTTTCTTCTCGCTGCTGCAGCTTACCAGAAGCATTATAGTAATAATTATTGATATCGGTATTTTTAATGCATTCATGGCTTATTTAATGATATTTAATGTGAACACTTCGTGTTAATGTGTGCACTTCGTGCAATGTGATTGCCTTTGG
>JAFZXR010000053.1 GCA_017616675.1 Bacteroidales bacterium | reverse complement strand
CTTGGCGGTGCTGCCCAACGCCCCGTCGCTGATACATCCGGGGCGGTCGCGCGAGAGGCTCAAAGAGAAACGCGACGACCTGCTACGACGTATGGTTCCGAAGATCTCAGAAGAAGACGCCGAGCTCGCCATGATGGAGGATATCCCCGAGCGACCGTTCGAGATACCGATGCTGGCATACCATTACCTCGCCGAGAAGGATAAAGCCCATCATGGCGAGCACATCGGCAGCACGATAGACGCGAGCTTACAGCAGTCGGTCATCGACATCATGCGACGGCATCACGAGCTTAACGTGCAGAACAGCATCGACAACGCGGCGGTGTATGTCGTTGATTATCTCAACGATGAGGTCGTCGCCTACGTCGGAAACAACTGGGACGCCGACGACGCCCGCATGGTCGACATGATACAGGCGCAACGCTCCACGGGAAGCATCCTGAAGCCATTTCTCTTCGCCGCCATGCTCGACGAAGGCACTCTGTTGCCGCAGATGGTGCTGCCCGACGTCCCGATGAGTCTGTCGGGCTTCACGCCGAAGAACTACAGCGGCGAATATTGGGGTGCTGTGACAGCCGACAAGGCGTTACAGAACTCGCTCAACGCGCCTTTTGTGCACTTGCTGCGGGAATACGGACAACAGCGGTTTCACAGTCTGCTGCGACAGCTTGGTCTGCGAGGCATCGTCTTCGATGCCGAGCATTACGGTCTCTCGCTCATCGTGGGCGGCGCCGAGGCGTCGTTGTACGACATCACCAACGCCTACGTCAGGATGGGACGCAAGCTGGCGTCGCATGTCAACGAGAGCTACGACGTGGTTGTCGATGACGACATAGTGCCGTTTTCGGCTGAATCCATCGCCGAGACCTTCCATGTGATGCTCGGCCTCACGCGTCCTGTGAGTCAGGCAGGATGGGGAGGCTTCGCCTCGTCGCGTAAGGTGGCGTGGAAGACAGGCACCAGCTATGGGTTTAAGGACGCGTGGGCGGTCGGTGTCACCGACCGCTACGCCGTCGGCGTGTGGGTTGGCAACGCCGACGGCGAAGGCCGTCCCGGACTGACAGGAGTGGGCGCCGCGGCGCCGCTGATGTTCGACGTCATCGGGAAACTCAACGACGACTACACCTATCCTGCCAACACCTCCGAGAGCATCGAGATAGAGGTGTGTGCCGAGTCGGGACACCCGAAGTCGGAATACTGCCAAAACACTAAGAAAATACGAGCCGTCGATGTGGAGAACCAGACAGGCGTCTGTCCTTACCACAAAAAGGTGTTTCTGGACGAGTCACACCAGTATCGCGTCAAGCCCGACTGTTATGCTGTCGATCAGAAAAACTACGAGATTTTCTACGTCTTGCCGCCGGTGATGGAGTGGTTCTATAAGAAACACTCGCCCTTGTTCAGGCCTTTGCCGGCGCTCTATCCCGGCTGTGGCACGGCACATCCCGACGACGTGATGGCGTTCGTCTACCCTAAAGACGATGCGAGGATCACCATTCCCATCGGCATCCGCGGTGACCGCCAACAGGTGGTGTTCGAGATAGCCCACCGCAACCCGCAGAAGACCATCTTCTGGACCTTAAACGACAAATTCTTAGGCCAGACGCGCCTCAACCACCAGATGCCCATCGACGTGGAACGCGGCACTTATGAGTTACGATGTGTAGATGAAGATGGTATAGAACTGATACGAAAAATTGTGGTGCAATAAAAAAATTTATATTATTTCAAATAATTTTCTATCTTTGCAACGGATTTACGACAAAATAGCCATAAATCCGTAATAAAAATACTTTATTTTTAATTTAAATAATTGATTATCATGAAAATAGAAAGACCTATTTATATACAAAAACTAATTGAATCCAAAGATAATGGATTGATTAAGATTGTTACTGGCCTACGCCGTGTTGGCAAATCATATCTACTTAAAACACTATTCAAGGAATACCTTTTAAATGTTGGTGTAAAAAAGGACCACATCCTCATAATCGATTTAGAACTTAGAAAAAACAAGGCTTTTCGCGACCCCGACTACCTCCTTGATTGGATTGACGAACACATTAAAGATGACAAACAACACTATATCATTATTGATGAAGTTCAAAAGGTTGATGATTTTGTCGATGTTCTTAGTTCCTTGGTTGAACTTGAGAATACCGATGTTTATGTAACAGGTTCCAACTCACGTTTTCTTTCCAGCGATATCGTTACAGATTTTCGTGGACGAGGAGACGAAATACACGTTTGGCCTCTTACTTTTAAGGAATTTATGACAGTTTACGATGGTGATATTGTTGACGGTTGGCAAGATTATTACACCTATGGCGGCCTACCCAAAATCCTTTCCATCAAAGGCGATGACAAAAAGGCCACATATTTGAGAAATCTCTATAAAACCGTTTATCTCAGTGATATATACGAGCGCTATGATATTGAAAATAAGGCCGAGTTTGAGGAGCTCGTAAGGATTCTCGCTTCCAGCATCGGCAGTCCTGTCAACCCCACCAATCTGGCAAATACTTTCAAGAGTGTAAAGAAGTTAAATAATATCACCGACAAAACTATTGAGACTTATATCGGATACCTTGAAAACGCTTTCATGATTGAAAAGGCCGAGAGGTATGACATCAAAGGAAGGAAATACATCGGCTCGACTCCGAAATACTATTTCAAAGATCTTGGGTTGAGAAACGCTATTTTGTCGTTCCGCCAAACCGAAGAAAACCATCTTATGGAGAATGCAATTTTCAATGAAATGCGCTATCGGGGTTTCCTTGTTGATGTGGGCAATGTCTATATTCGAGTTAAAGACGAAAATGGCGAATGGCATCGCGTGACACTTGAAGTTGATTTTGTTTGCAATCTTGGTTCTCGCAGATATTACCTGCAATCGGCATACAGATTACCTGATGAGGAAAAAATCAATCAGGAAAAGCGTTCGCTGACTCATATTGCCGACTCATTTAAAAAAATGATTATTGTCGGCGAGCGAATGAAACTCCGTCGCGACGATTTTGGCATCGTAATGCTTGGCGTTTATGAATTCTTATCTGATTCCAGTTTACTCGACACATAAACGATGACTATGAAAGCAACGAGACTTTACCCCCTGCTTGCGCTCCTGATGATTGGTAGAATGACAGCACAGGCCCAATCCGACATTGAAGCTTTGATGACTGCGCGTGGGGAATATTATTTCTCCGTTGAGATTCAACAACCTGAAGGGGGCAGCTCAGCTAACACGCCTATGTTTCATTGACAAACTGGATGGCAGAAACCGGCAAATGGGTTAAAAACTAATTAGCCCCTATCGTAATGCGGCATCGTTTCAGGAATGATGATCGACAATTCCACAAGGCCTTTCACAATGCCGTTTTCGAGCCATGGGGTTTGGTAAATCAGTTTTTTCTTACCTTTCTTGGAAATCGTGTAAACGTTGGTAGCAGCGTCGTTTAACAGGTGTTTTATGATCTGCTGCGAGCGCTCGTTGTGGCATCCCATCATGTTTTTGCCGCGCACATCGCCGTTGACACCGACCGAGCTATCATTCTGATAAACAACATTTCCTTCAGCATCGCTGACCGTCACCGCGACGTTTATTTCTTTGAAAAAATCGAGATTCATAGCCATTTTTTTAAATTTTTTGCAAAATTACATATTTTTATATAAAAATTGAGAATTAATCGTTATATTTGCAGATTATTTCGTTTGATTTGAAGAAGCTGAACATCTATATCATCAAGCAGTACATTGGCACGTTTATCTTTACGTTTTTCGTCGCCATCTTCATCCTTTTGATGCAGTTTTTATGGACTTGGGTCGATGAATTCATCGGCAAAGGCGTGGAGTTTGCGGTGATGTTCAAGCTTCTGTTCTACACCTCGGTCACCTTCGTCCCGATGGCATTGCCTCTGGCGATCCTACTCTCCTCGCTGATGTGTTTCGGCAACCTCGGCGAGTATTACGAGCTCGTGGCGATGAAGGCCAGCGGCATCTCGACCTGGAAAGTGATGCGCCCGCTGCTCTATTTCTCATTGACAATGAGCATCTTAGGCTTTTTCTTCTCGAACAATGTGATGCCAGTAGCGAATCTCAGGATGCAGTCGACGCTTTACGACGTGAGTCATAAAAAAATGACCTTGGAGATTCCTGAAGGCGTGTTTTACCGCGGCATCGACAAATATGTCATCAAGGTGGCGAAGAAAAGCAAAGACGGCAACTGGATGTACGACGTGATGATTTACGACCACACTGACGGCAAGGGCAACGTGAAGGTGACAGTGGCCGACTCGGGCTATATGGCCATGACGCCAAGTCAACGCGATATGATTTTCACGCTTTACGACGGATACAACTACAACGAGATGGTCGACGACAAGGACTACCGCTCCCGCAGGCCGTTCCAGAAGATGTCGTTCAAGCGTCAGCTGGTGAGTTTCGACATGTCGCAGTTCGACATGAAACATATGAACGAAGATGCCTTCAAGAAACATCAGACAATGTTGAATATCAAGCAGTTGAATGTCGCCATCGACTCACTGAACATCGCTTACGCGGATAAGGTCGAGTCGAACAATATGAGTCTGATAGGGCGTTTCCAATATCTCAACCTCGGCGTCAACGAATACGTCAGGGCCGACGAGAAAATCAAGAAGAGACATGGTGCCGATGTCAAGACCGACACCATCGAGCAGTTCCAGTGGCCTTTGATCAGCTGCATGCCAGAGAATGAGCAGCAGGCCATAGTCAGCATGGCGCTGGTGAATGCCAACAATATGAAGGAAAACATCACCGTCATCAGCAACAACATGAAACGCGACCGTGTCAACATCAGAAAACACGAGCAGGTGCTGAACCAGAAGTTCACGCTCAGCGTGGCGTGCATCCTCTTCTTCTTCATCGGGGCGCCACTCGGAGCCATCATCCGCAAGGGCGGACTGGGCATGCCGGTGGTCGTCAGCGTGGTGTTCTTCGTGATTTACTACGTCATCACCATAATTGGCGAACGAGTGGCGGTAAACGGCGACATGTCGGTGTTTCTCGGCGCATGGATCTCGTCGATAGTGCTCTTCCCTATCGGCATCTTCCTCACCTTCAAAGCCACCACCGACGCAGCATTGCTCGACGCCGAGTCGTGGAAGAAATTCTTTTCAAAACGTAAAAAAAGCAACACGATATGAATATCCTTCTGTTATGCAACAAATCGCCGTATCCGCCGAGTGAAGGCGGTCCGATGGCCATGAACAGCGTCATCACGGGTCTGCTCGAGGCCGGTCACACAGTGAAAGTGATGGCTTTCAACAGCGAAAAGTATCATGTCGACATTGATAGCATTCCGGAGGATTATCGTAAGAAGACAAGGATTGAATTTGTCGACATCGACCTTAAAATCAGGCCTAAAGAGGCGTTTAAGAACCTGTTTTCCGATGAGTCATATCATGTGAAGAGATTCATTTCGGAAGAGTTTAATGAAAGACTCATTCAGGTGTTGAAAAAAGAGCGTTTCGACGTGGTGCAGCTCGAGATGATCTACATGACGCCTTACATCGACACAATTAGAAAGCACTCGAAGGCGACGATAGTGCTGCGCGCGCATAACGTGGAGCATAAGATTTGGGAGCGCATGGCGAAGAAGACATTTTTCTTCGTTAAACGCTGGTATATCAACCACTTAGTGCGCACCTTACGTAACTACGAGATGAGTGTCTTGGATAAGGTCGACGGCATCGCGGCCATCACCCTGACCGATGCGGCATACTTCCGTCGCGTGACGGCGACACCGGTCATTGACCTGCCTTTCGGCGTCGACATCGACAAGTTCCAGCCGGTGTTTGAGGTCGGCGACACCCCGACGTTCTACCATATCGGCTCCATGAACTGGATGCCTAACGAGGAAGCCATCAAATGGTTCCTAAAATATGTGTGGGACGCCGTGCAGAAACGCGTGCCCGAGGCGAAGATCTACCTCGCGGGGCGTAACATGCCGCGCTGGCTTCGCAAGACGAAGAAGAAAAACGTGATAGTGGTGGGCGAAGTGCCTGACGCTCATGAGTTTGTGAACGAACACAACATCGCGGTGGTGCCTCTCCTCTCGGGAAGCGGCATGCGTATCAAGATCATCGAGTCGATGGCGCTGGGAAAGACCGTCATCACCACGCTGGTGGGCGCCGAGGGCATTCAATACTCGGAGTTTGAGGATATCATCATCGCCGACAACGTGCCGAAGATGGTGGAGAACATCTGCAGACTGTATCAGCACCCCGAGGAGGCCGAGGCTATTGGCCTCAACGCCAGGAGACTGGTTGAAGAATTATATGATAACAAAAAGATTATCAATAGGTTGGAGATTTTCTACAACGAGTTGAAATCGAAAAGAGAGATAACAGTTTTGAATTAATGAAGATATTCGTACTATTACCAAGAATCCCGTGGCCGCTTGAGAAAGGCGACAAGCTGAGGGCTTACAACCAGATTAAGCAGCTCGCGAAGAACAACGAGATCATACTATGCGCCTTGAACGACGACAAGAAGGTCGACAAGCAAGCCGCTTTTCAGGCGATGCAGCCCTATTGCTCGTCGGTGAACTTCATCGACCTGCCTAAGATCGGCATACTGTTCAACGTGTTCAGGTCGTATCTTATCGGTTTGCCTATACAATGCGGCTATTTCTACAGCTCGAAGGCAAAACACAAAGTGCATGAGCTCATCAGACAGCACAAACCCGACATGCTCTTCGGTCAGCTTCTGCGCGTAGCGCCATATCTTCATAAGGTAAAAATACCGAAAACCATTGACTATCAAGATGTGTTCTCGATGGGAATGAAACGTCGCGCCGAGATAGCAGGCATCTTCAGCCGTCCGTTCTTCGAGATGGAATACAACCGCTTGAAGAAATACGAGCGCCGTGTCTTCGACGAGTTCGACGTCAAGACCATCATCAGTGAGCCCGACAGGGCAAATATCGACCATCCGCAGAGAAACAAGATCCTCATCGTGCCTAACGGCGTCGACCACGAATATTATAAACCTCAGGAGAGAGAGAAGAAATACGACATCGTGTTTACAGGCAACATGGGCTATGCTCCTAACGTCAACGCGGTGGAGTTTCTGGCCTACGAGATCATGCCGAAGGTGTGGGAGACCCTCCCCGATGCCAAACTGCTCATCGCCGGTGCCCAGCCCGACCCGCGTGTCAAGAAGGTGGCCGATGAGAATATCATAGTGAGCGGCTGGATTGACGATATGCGCGACGCCTACGCCCAGAGCCGCATCTTCATCGCCCCGATGCGCATCGGAACGGGACTGCAGAACAAGCTCCTGGAGGCAATGTCGATGAAGATCCCATGCATCACGACATCACTTGCCAACGGCTCGCTCCACGCCGTCAACGGCAAGGAGATCCTCGTCGACAACAGTTCTTCGGACCTCGCAGCCGACATCGTGTACCTCCTGAAACGTCCCGACAAGGCCGCGGAGCTCGCCGAGGAAGGCTACAACTTCGTGAACCGCGTCTACGACTGGGGAGCAGCGACAAAGATCATGGAAGACGCGATGAATCAGGTTTTGGATAAAAACAAGTGATTATGGCACAGACTGACGATAAAAAAATAATCTTCTCGATGGTCGGAGTGAGCAAAATCATCCCGCCGTCACGACAGATTCTAAAAGATATTTACCTCTCGTTTTTCTACGGAGCGAAGATAGGCATCATCGGATTGAACGGCGCCGGAAAATCAACACTGCTGCGCATCATCGCAGGTAAAGAGAAGTCGTACAACGGCGAGGTAGTGTTCTCGCCGGGATACTCCGTGGGTATGCTCGACCAGGAGCCGGCACTCGACGACAGTAAGACAGTACGCCAGGTGGTGGAAGAAGGCGCTCAGGAAGTTGTGGATATGCTCAAGGAATACGAAGAGATAAGCAATAAATTCGCTGAACCGGACGCCGATTTCGACAAGCTCATCGAGCGACAGGGCGAGCTCACCGAACTCATCGAACAGCACGACGGATGGAACCTCGACAGCAAGCTCGAACGCGCAATGGATGCACTGAACTGCCCCGATGGCGATACTCCTGTGAAAAATTTGTCGGGAGGTGAAAGACGTAGAGTAGCATTGGTTCGTTTGCTGTTGCAAGAACCCGATATTTTGCTCCTCGACGAGCCTACCAACCACCTCGACGCTGAGGCCATCGAATGGCTGGAGAAGCATCTGCAACAGTACAAAGGCACAGTAATTGCTGTCACTCACGACCGTTACTTCCTCGACCATGTGGCAGGCTGGATTTTGGAACTCGACCGTGGCGAAGGCATCCCGTGGAAAGGCAACTATTCGTCGTGGCTCGACCAAAAGACACAGCGCATGGCGATGGAGGAAAAGACCGAGAGCAAGCGCCGCAAGACCCTGGAACGCGAGCTCGAGTGGGTGCGAATGGCGCCGAAGGCTCGTCACGCCAAGGGCAAGGCACGTCTGGAGTCGTACGAGAAGATGCTCAACGAAGACGTGAAAGAAAAAGAAGAGAAACTCGAGATATACATCCCAAACGGTGACCGTCTCGGCAACAAAGTCATTGAGGCTAAGAACGTTACGAAAGCCTTCGGCGACAAGGTTCTGTTTGAAAACCTCAGCTTCAGTCTGCCGCCGGCGGGCATAGTGGGTGTGATAGGACCTAATGGAGCAGGAAAAACAACACTTTTCCGCATGATCATGGGACTCGAGAAGCCCGATTCAGGCACTTTCGAGGTCGGTGAGACAGTGAAGATAGGCTACGTCGACCAGCAACACGCCGAAATCGACCCTGAAAAGACCGTCTGGGAGGTGATTTCAGGCGGCAACGAGCTCATCCAACTTGGCAAGCGCACCATGCCATCAAGAGCATACGTCTCAAGGTTCAACTTCGGTGGCGACGCTCAGCAGAAGAAAGCTGGCGTTCTCTCCGGCGGTGAGCGCAACCGCATGCATCTCGCCTTGACATTAAAGCAAGAAGCCAACGTACTTCTCCTCGACGAGCCGACTAACGACATAGATGTCAACACTTTACGCGCTTTGGAGGAAGGTCTGGAAAACTTCGCGGGCTGCGCCGTCATCATCTCGCACGACCGATGGTTCCTCGACCGTATCGCAACTCACATCTTGGCTTTTGAAGGTGACTCACAGGTATATTTCTTCGAAGGAAGCTATTCAGAATACGAGGAAAACAAGATAAAACGTCTTGGTAATCAACAACCTAAGAGGTTCAGATACAAAAAACTGATGTAACATGAGCGACGAGAAACCGTCAAGATTGGAAATCTATACCTGGTACCGACGCGGCAAGAAAGCCTTCCGCGGCAAGTTCAAAAACCATTATGAAGTTGCTGCGCAATGGTACGAAAAAGCTGCCAAAGCCGGTAACAAAGACGCGATGTACGAGCTGGGGATGTGTTATCTGCGTGGCGAGGGCGTGCCAAAAGACGATTACACGGCCTACACCTGGTTCCGCGAAGCCGGTCACAACGGTCATCCCGAAGGCCAGTATCTCGCCGACGACATGCTCCGTGTTCATGAAATGATGCTGTAAGGACGCACCGCGTGCGTCCACGCTAAAAATTGAATTTTAAATTATTAAGATATGAAGAAAATTTTTACCACAATTATTGCAATCTTACTGACTATCAATGTCTTCGCATTAGACGTCTGGGACGGGACAGCCTCGCCTTGGACACACGGCACAGGCGTTAGCAGCGACCCATATCTCATCGAGACAGCGGAAAACCTTGCATATCTGGCTCAGCAAGTCAACGCCGGCTATCAGGCACAGGGTATGGAGGTTTTCAAAGGTGTCTATTTTCTGATGACCGACGACCTCGATCTCAATAACATCAACTGGACACCGATCGGCAACGTCAACATGAGCATGCAGGGCTATTATTTTGCCGGTATTTTCGACGGATGGTATCACACCATCGACCACCTGAAAATTCAGACGAGTGCCGATGTCTGCGGTTTGTTTGCAGGTCTAGGCGGCGAGAAGGAATCGTCGTTAGATGACGCTGGAATCATCAGACATCTGTATGTCACCAACGGCAACATCACCTCTACAGGCACTGGCGTGGGAGGCATCGTTGGAGCTGTTGCTGGCGATGGGCGTATTGAACAATGCAGCTTCTCCGGCACGATTAGTGTGAGCAACAGCGGTTCTTATTGTGGAGCCGGCGGCGTTGTGGCAGCGGCCGCTGAAAACAGCGTTATCATCCAGTGTTCGTTCCACGGCAGTATCACCGCGTCAAACAGTGCCTTCACAGGTGCGGCAGGAGCCGGCGGCATCGTCGGACTGGCAATGAATCAAGCTTGGATTGACGGTTGCTATAACACCGGTAATGTCACCGGGAGCGCATTATTGCTGAGTGTGGCGGCCGGTATAGTCGGAGCCACTTTACAAGAGAATAACATCACGATTTACGGCTGTTATAACGTCGGAACGGTGAATGCCAACACAAAAGGCGGCATATTCGGCATGATAAGCCCGATAAACCCGACAAAGGAAGAGACCGAGATGACTGTCACCAATTGCTGCTATCTGAATACATGCGGCGGCACCACCAACTACGGCACAAGCATGACATCGGCACAGATGCAGACCGAAGAATTCGTCAATCAACTTAATGATTACGATTGGCACAGGCATAATTTTGCGATGGACAACGGCACTAACAACGGCTACCCCATCAATACGATGAGCGGATTCATTGTTAACGAAGCTACTGATGTCACACACCACTCGGCCACGATTTCAGCCGAGATTCATCAAGGAAACGACTCATTTACAGGGGCTTACTTTACCATTTACAAAGAGGGTTCCAGCGACGAGATACAAGTCGAAATAGACACTGACGGCCATGTCGAAGCACTGCTCGAAGACCTCGACGACGACACCACCTACAGTTATTTTCTGCATATTGACTGCGCCGACGGAGCATATCTAAGCTCAGGTACACCGCATTATTTCGTCACTGACGTGGATGGAATCAATAAGATTTCAGATTATGGATTTCAGATTTATCCTAACCCTACATCAGATTTTATCTTCATCGAAAATATTGAACCTCAATCTGTTACCATTTATTCCCTCGACGGAAAAATGATAAAAACAGTCGAAAACGCCAATGTAATCGACGTTAGGGATTTGAATAAGGGGATTTACCTTATTAATATAGATGGGGCAGTCAATAAGATTGTTGTCGAATAACGATATTTGTATATAAAATTGTAGAGACGCGCCATGGCACGTCTCTACATTACATCAATTCCTCCATTACCTTGCCGGCCAAACGGCTGGTTCCGACGCGGAAATAGTTCTTGTTGAGCCATTTCTCGCCGAGGACGTCTTTCACGATATAATAATAGGTGAGCGCGTCTTCGATGGTCGACATTCCGCCTGCAGGCTTGAAACCGATCATCTGGCCTGTCGCCTCGTAGTATTCCTTAATGGTGTCGCACATGATGAGAGCCGCCATCGGGGTAGCGTTGACAGCGATTTTCCCTGTCGAAGTCTTGATAAAATCGGCACCCGCCAAAATCGCTAACTCGCTGGCCTTGCGGATGTTTTCGACGGTTTTCAGTTCGCCCGTCTCAAGGATGACCTTCAGATGAACCGGAGCCTTGCAGATCTCACGGATGGCCTGAATCTCGTTGTAAACCTCATCGTAATTTCCTTCGAGGAAAGTGCCTCTTGAGATGACCATATCGACCTCGTCGGCACCCTGCTCAACGCAATATTGCACCTCTTTTTTCTTCAAATCGAACGGCATCTGACCCGAAGGGAAGCAGCATGCCACCGTCGCCACCTTGATTCCGCTGCCTTTCAACAAAGCCTTGGCCTGCTTCACAAACGGACTGTATATGCAGATGGCTGGGACCGAGATTCCCATGCTATTTTTCTGAAAATCAATGGCTTTAGCGCAAAATTCCTCAATCTTCTTGGCATTGTCGAACGCCTCAAGAGTGGTGAAGTCGATGCTCTGGAAAATGGTCTTCAAAGCCTCGCGACGGTCGCTGCTTTTGCCTTGTTTTTCAATGATTTGCGCAATTCTCGCCTGAAGTTCCTCTTCGGTATGGTTGTAAGATTTGAAATTCATGATTTTATTATTTTTAACACTTTGCAAAGATAGGAAAAAATTTCTTAATTTTGCAGCGAATTTCGATAATTTTTCTCATGAAAAAATATATTTTTACAGTCATTTTATTCCTTTTCGCGACAGCGGCCTCGGCTCAACTCACGAAAGACAACGACTTCGGTATCAACAAGTTACGTCTTGAAGTCCGTACCGATTTCGATTGTTTTTCGGATGAAGGCGAGCTAAATTCGGGCTTTACCGGAAAGTATCTCAACTTCGTGCTTTTCGGCGACATCACCGACAATCTCTATTACGGTTATCGTCAGAGAATCAACAACATACAAAGCCAAGCCAAGTTTTTCGACGCCACCGACTACCTCTATCTCGGATGGCGGATCACGAAAAACCTCTCGCTGACTGCCGGCAAGGAGATTGTGGCCATCGGCGGTCTGGAATACGACCTCGCCCCTATCGATATCTATTTCAACTCGCGTTTTTGGGATAATATCAACTGTTTCCGCTTCGGAACGAACCTCGAATATACCACCAACAACGGCAAAAACACCTTCGTGCTGCAGTTCGTCAACTCGCCTTTCGACAACAGCGTCGTCTACGGCAGTCTCTACGGCTACAGCTTCCTCTGGCGCGCCAATTTCAAATACTTCACTCCTGTATGCTCTGTCAACATGTTTGAAGTGAAAAAAGGCGACTTCCTCAACATAATAGCTCTCGGAACAGCTTTTGATTTCGGTGCTATCGAGGGTTATTTCGACGCCCAGAACCGTGCCAGCGGCGGTCACGACGTGTTTTTCGGCAAGGACATCACAGTCATCGGACGCATCGGAGTGAAATTCTGGGACGAAAAGATGCATATCTTCGTCAAGGGCGGCACCGACATCAACGATGCGCAGGACCACACCATGGAATCCATCCAGGTACTCGACCCGCTGGTGTTTCCGGGCACCGACGTGCTGTTCTACGGCGGCGGCATCGAATATTGGCCTCTGCAAGGTAAAAACGACGTGCGCGTTCACGCTTTCTTCGCGGTGAGCGACGTCCGCCGGGATGCGCAGTACATCGACGGAATACTGACCGTTTCAGAGGATGGCGGCATCTCGTATCAGGCTAACGTCGGCTTGACATGGCGACTGAAATTCATCGACAAATAAATTTTTATCATGAAAATAAAAAACTGGCAGTTTTTAAGTAAGAGACGTCTGGAGGCGGGTATCTTCCTCGCCATCTTCGCCATCTTTTTCGGATTCTTAGGCACACGAATGGGTGCGGCCAACATGCTCAACACCATCATGCAGACCTCGTACCATCTCCTGTTGGAGACCGTCTTCTTCCTGATGGCGGTGTGCGTCGTGTCGGGCGCGCTCGGCAAGCTTCTGGTGGAGTTCGGCGTAGTGCGACTTATTGAATACATCCTGCGCCCTTTGATGAAGCCTATCTACAACCTCCCTGGCGTGGCGGCTCTCGGCGGAATCCTCACATTCCTCTCGGATAACCCGGCCATCATCACCCTATCGAAAGACAAGCATTTCTCGCATTATTTCAAGAAATATCAGCTTGCCTCGCTGACCAACTTCGGCACGGCATTCGGCATGGGACTGGTGGTGATATTCTATATGCTCGGTCTCGGCTTCCTCAAAGGAGCCCTGGTCGGACTCCTCGGCGCCATCATCGGAAGTATCGTCTCCACAAGGCTGATGCAGCGTTTCACCCTCAAGGCATATCCCGAGCTGAACGTCGAAGAAGAACCCGAAGGCGGCGACGAGCAGCAGATCTCGTTTAAGTCGAAAGGCAACGCTTTCATGCGTTTCCTCGATGCCATCCTCGACGGCGGCAAGGAAGGCGTGGCCATCGGTCTCGCCATCATCCCGGGTGTGCTCATCATCTCGACCATAGTGATGATGCTCACCTTCGGTCCGGCTGTCGGCGGACAGTACAGCGGCGTGGCCTACGAAGGCGTGCCGGTGCTGCCTTACCTCGCAGGTAAGATCGACTTCGTGTTCGACTGGCTCTTCGGCTTCAAGAACCCTGAGCTGGTGGCGTTCCCGATAACATCTCTGGGTGCCGTGGGCGCGGCTCTCGGTCTGCTGCCTAAGTTCATCGCTGAAGGCATCATCAACAACAACGCCATCGCGGTATGCACGGCAATAGGCATGTGCTGGAGCGGATTCCTCAGCACTCACACCGCCATGCTCGACTCACTCGGTCACCGCGAGCTCATCCCTAAGGCCATCGGCGCCCATACCATCGGCGGATTGGTGGCAGGCATCTCGGCGCACTGGATTTACGTTTTGTTGGCATTCATTTTTTAAATTTTAAAAAAGATGGATAAGGTAATCCTTGGCAAGACCGGCTTCGTAGTAAACAAAAACGGCTTCGGGGCGCTTCCGATACAGCGCATCACGAAGGACGAGGCGGCGCATCTGCTGAGGAAAGCCTACGACAACGGCATCACCTACTTCGACACCGCGCGGTTTTACACCGACAGCGAAGAGAAGATGGGATACGCCTTCCAAGGCATGCGCGACAAGGTCATCATCGCGACAAAAACAGGGGCCACGACTACCGAAAACTTCTGGAAAGACCTTGCGACGAGCCTCGGATTGCTCAAGACAGATTACATAGATTTATATCAGTTCCATAACCTCGCTTTTTGTCCGAAACCCGGCGACGGCACTGGCCTTTACGAGGCGATGCTCGAAGCGAAGAAACAAGGTAAAATCCGTCATATCGGCATCACCAACCACAGGCTGAAAATAGCGAAAGAGGCAATAGAGACTGGACTTTACGAGACGATGCAGTTTCCGTTTTCTTATTTGGCTTCGGATAAGGATTTGGAGATTGTCGAGATGTGCAAGAAGGCCGACATGGGATTCATCTGCATGAAGGCACTCTCGGGCGGCTTGATCACCGATTCGGCCACGGCCTATGCGTTTTTGAACCAATACGAGCACGTCCTGCCTATCTGGGGCATCCAGAAAGAATCGGAGCTCGACGAGTTTATCTCATATCAAGACAATCCGCCGACGATGACCGACGAACGCTGGGCTAAGGTCAAGAAAGACAAGGAAGAGTTGTCGGGTGACTTCTGTCGTGGCTGCGGCTACTGTCTGCCTTGTCCTGCCGGCATCTACATCCCCGACTGTGCACGAATGAGTCTCTATCTGCGCCGCGCACCGCTTAGCGTTTACCTTGGCGACGAATACAAAGCCAAAATGGAAAAAGTGAAAGGCTGTCTCCACTGCGGCCAATGCAAGAAGAAATGCCCTTACGGCCTCGACACCCCGACACTTTTGCAAAAGAATTACGAAGATTTCTTGACGTTTTTGTAAAAAATATTTGCATTTTTAAAAAACTATTCGTATCTTTGCGCTGATTATTAACGACTTAATCACATAAAGATATGAAAATTTCTACTATAAAAAACGCTGTTCTCATTAGCATTTTAATGATTTTCGGAACAACAAATTTGTATTCTCAAGATCCAAATATCAGCAAAGGATATTTGTCGTATTTTGGCAACGATTCGACAAATATTAATATTGTTAGCACACCATGTTATGGAGGTGACGCATGGTACAATATGACGTGTACGCTTTACAGCGATGATACGATTAGGGTCAATGGAAATCTCTACTATTATAAGGAGCCGCATGGTACCGTGCATCCATCTCATCCAAAACTCGATTATTATTTTCCACTTTATGACACATTGTTTGTCAGAGAAGATACTGCGACTGGGCGGTTATACAGATATTACAGAGATTTTCTTGGTTCAGGGGAATCAGAAAAGCTGGTGTGTGATATGACATTGGAGATGGGAGATGTATTTATGATTTACACTTGTCATCCAGAGGGGGAAGAACCATTTACTGTGGTTGACATCAATTATAATAATGATGTTAAAACAATTAGATTGTCTAACGGTTGGGATATAGTCTACTTTACAGAAGGTGTTTTACCTAGGATATCACCACTATATCTGGAACCTGGCTTATGGACTAATATGGTTTTTGAGTCGGAATTGCTTTGTGAGCATAAAGATGGCGTACAAGTGTATGTTAACGGGCAATTGGGGTGCTATGGTTCACATCCTTGGAACGTTGATGAAACAGAAGAAGAACCATTTACAATAAATCCTAATCCTACAAACAGCATTGTTACAATATCTGGCGAAAACATTTCAAAAATCGAGGTTTTAAATGCATTGGGACAAAAAATTTCGGAAACTGAATGCAATGAAAATGAAATAACCATCGACATATCTCATCAACCGGCTGGCATTTATTTCTTAAACATCACTGACAAAAAAGGAGAAAAAATCACAAAGAAAGTGGTTAAGGAATAGAAACCCGAACAAAATATTTCATAATTTTGTGACGTTATTTTAGAAAAGTTTCGTCATGATTAAAAGAGTTTTTAAGTTCGGTGGAGCCTCGGTGAAAGACGCCGACGCCGTTCGCAACCTCAAGCATATCCTTGAGAATGAAGACCGTAGCGACCTGATGCTCGTCGTCAGCGCCATGGGAAAGACCACCAACGGCATCGAAAAGGTACTTAAGGAGTTCCGCGACGCCGACGGCCATCTGTCGATCGACGCCATGCGCGACCTCATGAACTATCACGAGAAAATCATGCTCGAGCTTTTTAACGGCAACGCCGAACACCCTGTGTTTGAAGCAGTTACGAAACTTTTCTTGGATTTGTATCTCAACCTTCAGGAGACTGGCTACGACTACGATTACCAGTACGACCAGACCATCAGCTTCGGCGAGATGCTGTCGACAACGATAATCTCGGCATATTTGAACGATTGCGGCATCAAAAACAAGCTCCTCGACGCGCGTCAATATATCATCACCGACCACACATTCCGCTCAGCCAACGTCGATTTCGACGAGAGCCGTCTGAGGATTCAGAAACTGCAAGAGGAACATGACGGCACGATGTACATCACACAAGGTTTCATTGGCTCATCGACGAAGCCTGTGGACAACAACCCTCGGTCGCGAAGGCTCT
>JAFZXR010000052.1 GCA_017616675.1 Bacteroidales bacterium | reverse complement strand
TAACTTCTCGATATTCAATGCTTTACTATCTTCTTCTGTTCCGATTGTCACGCCAAGAGCGGTGTAGATGTTTCTAATCTCTTCGCTCTCGAAGGCGCGGTGCTGCATGGCTTTCTCGACGTTCAGGATCTTACCTCTCAACGGCAGGATAGCCTGGAACCTACGGTCACGGCCTTGTTTTGCCGAGCCGCCTGCAGAGTCACCCTCAACGAGATAAAGCTCGGTCTGTTCCGGGTCACGTTCGGAGCAGTCGGCCAGTTTGCCAGGGAGACCGCCGCCTGAGAGAGCACCTTTACGTTGCACCAGCTCACGAGCCTTACGTGCTGCATGACGTGCTGTAGCTGCAAGGACGACCTTATCGACGATCATCTTGGCCTCTCTCGGATGTTCCTCAAGGTAATTCGAGAGGTGCTCGCTCACGATCTTATCGACGATACCCATCACCTCGTTGTTGCCGAGCTTGGTCTTGGTCTGACCTTCGAACTGCGGCTCCGGCACCTTCACCGAGATGATAGCTGTCAAGCCTTCACGGAAGTCGTCGCCGTTGATCTCGAATTTCAGCTTTGAGAACATGCCTTCCTTGTCGGCGTAGGCCTTCAAGGTACGTGTCAAGCCACGACGGAAACCTGCGAGGTGTGTACCGCCTTCGTGAGTGTTAATATTGTTGACGTATGAATGCAGATTTTCTGAATAAGAAGTGTTATATTCCAGAGCTATCTCCACCGGCACGTTGTCGGTTTCACCTGAAATCGCTATCGGTTCCGGAGTCAGCTTCTCACGGTTCTCATCGAGGTAGTTGATGAAGTCGATGAGGCCGTTGGCTGAATGGAACTCGTCGCTCTTGCCTTCGTTGCCTGTCTCAGGATCGATACGTTTATCTGTCAAAGTGATTTTTATGCCTTTGTTAAGATATGCCAGCTCGCGCATACGTGCTGCGAGGATATCGTAGCTATATTCACTTGTGATGAAGATGCTGTCGTCAGGCGTGAAGGTGATACGTGTGCCGTGGTCGTTAGCCACACCCGCTTCTTTCACCGGATATAACGGCTTGCCGTATTCGTATTCCTGCACAAAGACCTTGCCTTCGCGGTGCACCTCAGCCTTCAGATATTTTGAAAGCGCGTTGACGCAGCTCACGCCGACGCCGTGCAGACCGCCTGAAACCTTATATGAGTTCTTGTCGAACTTACCGCCAGCGTGAAGCACCGTCAGCACCACCTCGAGAGCCGAGCGTTTCTCTTTCTCGTGCATACCCGTAGGGATACCACGTCCGTTATCGACGACGGAGATTGAGTTACCCGGTAAAATCTCGATATCAATAGTGTCACAATAGCCGGCCATGGCCTCGTCGATACAGTTGTCGACCACCTCGTACACAAGGTGATGCAGACCTCTCACATTGACGTCGCCGATGTACATGGCAGGACGTTTACGCACCGCCTCCAAACCTTCAAGGACTTGAATGTTATTGGCACCGTAGTTGCTTTCAGCATTCTGGATTTTTTCTTCTTCTGTCATTTTTCTAATATATTTCTATTCAATTATTATTTCAAAAATAAACTTCGCAAAGTTAAGAAATTTCTTTGAAATAACAATGAAAAAAATGACGCTTTTTTAGCTTTTTTTGCTAAAATTTTCGCCTTTTTCCGAAAAATTTCAGAAGCGGTATTTTATACCTGCGAAAACCTCACATCCGATGCTCGGATAGTTGTAGTAAAGCTGGTATTTTTGATGGAAAAGATTATGAATTTCGGCGAAAGCCACAAGGTCTTCCTGCAGCTGATAATCGGCGCCCACCTGGAAGTCGAACGCCGGCTTCAGCTTGACAGCTTCGCCGTCGAGGTCCAAGGCCCAACGTTTGCCCATGACAGTCGTCGAAGCGTTGAACTTCCACGTCTCGTCGAGCTGGTAATCGGCACGCACCGTCATGGTGTATTCCGGCTTGTACCAAGGCTTCTCCTTGGTGTATTTGTTGACCGATAATTCAGCGGCCAGATTCAGCTTATACATGGCTTTCCAGCGCACGTCGGCGAGGATGTTGACTTCACCATAGTCGCGGAACACCACGTCGAAGGCCTGGAGATGAAAAACGGTGGTATCGTCGGAATACGTGGCATAATAGTCGAGATCCGGGACGTAGAACACGCTGTTTTTGATGTTACGGTAACGCACGCCGACGTGCGCGTCGATATCTTCGGTCAGCTTGGTCCTGACGCCGCCCTGGAAGTCGAGTTTCGTCTTCTCATATCCGAACTCGCCGAAGTTGGTGAAATTCGTTGTCACAAAAGGATTCTCGGCCACGATATCGGCAAAAGTGTTGATCTTCGAACGGCCACCGAGCTTGGCGTAAAACTCGAGGATGTTGTCGAGCACGAAGACACTGCCCCAGATGTCGGGATACAAGCCCATCTTATCGCCCGTCTTGAGGTCGAGACGCAGACCGGCGTGGATATGATAGAAATCGCCGTTGAGGGTGAGATAAGGATTCACCGCCACCATCAGATGATTCTGAAACACGTTGTTATAGCTGAGCTCGATGTCGGCAGCACCTGTCTGCAGATCGCCAAGGTTTTTGTCGTTGAACCAGTTGTCGGAATAAGCCAGATGCGCGTTGGCATTGATATGATGCTCGCTGGTGGCGCCCATAATCCACGTCGCACGGTAGTCGCCGCCGAATTCGGTATAAAGACTGCGATAGCTGGAGCCGTTGGAAAGCCACTTCGCCCCCACATTCACCGAATGGATGTTACGTCCGTTGGCGTTCTTGCCTTCGTAAGCACGAAGATGGTACATATCGTATTTGTAATCGGCAAACGAACGCAGCTGCCCGCCGCGGAACTTATTGACTGTCATCACGTTAAAGTCATTATTCATAAACGACGACTTCTTATAGTCCTTGACGCCGATCCATGAGGAATAATGCTTCACTCCCACCCCAAGACTCATGTCTTTCGACAGGTCGGAATAATGGCGGAACAGAAAAATCGGCGACATGCCGGTGCCAATACCCGCCTTCAGGAAGTTGTTCTTGCTCTCCACGCCATAGTCGGCTTTATACGTCATGGCGCTCATCGTTTCGATGTCCATGCTATGACTGTAGTTGAAGTCCTTGACATCGGTCTTGTATTCCGGAATGTTGAACTCGTTGTCGGGCTTCTCGGGCGACTTCACCAGGCGTTCCGAGCGCTTGATCTGCGGACGATAAGATCCTTCGACCGTCACGTGCTCGTTATGCGACTGTGCGTTGGCGAGATATCCGATAAAAACGAATAATATGCTGATTATCAATATTTTAGCTTTCATCATTCCTCCTCCTCATTATTTGATTCATCTTTCTCGATGGCCGCCAGACGTTGTTGCGCCAAGGTCTTCGGCTCGCCGCCAGGATAGTTCTCGATGATACTCTGCAACGTCGCCTTTGCCTGGAAGACGTTGCCTTTTGCCACATACACGTCGCTCAGCGTGATGAACGACATCGCCACGTAATAGCTGAAACCGCTGAAGTTGTCGGAGATGTAAAACACCCTGTCCTCGGTCTCGGTAAGGTTGCCGAGCTTGTAGTTTGCCAGCACCACATGGTACGCCGCCTCAGCCCCACGCTCGGTGCGGTCTTTCTTCGAACACTCAAGCAGCTTCGGCAAAGCCGTCGAATACTCGTTTTTATTGTAAAGCGACATTCCGACGATATAGTTCACCAGGTTTTTACGGCTCTGCCCGATGTCAGGCATGGCAGCCAGCTGGTTGCTCCTCTCGATGGCTGCGTTAAAGTCGTCCATCTTATAGCAGCACTCGGCCACACCCTCGAGAGCCTGCATCTTAACTTTTTGATTTTCAGTGATATTAAGCACTCTGTCGTAATACGACTTGGCCTTCCGGAGGTCGCCGGCGCTCTTTTCCATTGCCGCCAGCTTCAACAGCGCGTTATCGGTATAGTCGTTGTCGGGCTGCGCGATGATATATTCCAGATATGGCTTCGTCTCGCTGCTGCGACCCAACTTTTCCAACGATGTCAAGCCGTAGTAGTTGATCTTCAGCAGGTAGGCGCCCTTCGGGAACTGCGCGATATACTGGTCGACGGCTCTCAAAGCGCTCTCGTACTGATTCTGTTGGAAGAAGTTCTCAGCGGTGGCAAACGAAACCGAGTCCTGCTCCGTCACGCTCGTCGCTATGCCCTTCGCCTGCACGTACTGGTAAAACTCGGCAGTCTGGTTCTGCTCCATATAGATGCTTCTCATTATGTTGAGCGCCTCGCGTGACTCCTCCGTGTTCGGGTAGTCGTCGACCACTTTTTTCAAGGCCGTCAAAGCGTTATCATATTGATTGCCATTGTAATAGAGCATCCCTATCTTCATCTGTCCCTGACGTGCATAGGCCGACCTCGGACGCTCCCTCACCAGCTGACTGAACGCCGCTATCGCCGCGTGCTCGTCGTTGGCACTCAGATGCGCCATGCCTTTTTCATACAACGCCCTGTCGTAGAACGACGAAGTCTTGTAGTTCTTCGTGAGGTTGTTCATGCATTCGACCTTCGAGTTCATGTTGCCAAGAGCGCCATAGCCCATACCCTGCTGGAACAAGGCATAGTCGGCGTTGCTGTTGTCGAGCTTCACGGCGTTGCTATAGGCGATGATAGCCTTGTTGTAGTTACGCTCCATGAAGTAACAGTCGCCGATACGCATCCAGGCATCCGACTCGAAGTCCTTGTCACCCTTCGCCATGTTGAAGAAATAGTTGAAATTCTTCACCGCATCGGGGAAATTTCCTCTCTGATACGAGATATATCCGAGGTTATAATATGCCAGCGGAAGCATCTCGGTCTGACCCGAGCCGCTCGATTTCAGAAAAGCCACATAGTAGTTCTCGGCCGTATTGTTGTCCTTCATCTGGACATGCGTATCGGCGAGCCAATACAATGCCTCAGACTTCAGCTTCGCGTCAGCGTGCTTGTTGTTGACCGTTTTATAAAGATAGTTAGAGGCTTTGTTGTAGTCAAGGTTGTCGTAGCTCTCGATGCCGATGCTATACGTCAGCTGGGCGTAGATTTTCTGCATCTCAGCGTCAAGATTAGGATATTTCTCGAGTGCCGCTATTGCTTTGTTATAATCTTTATTGTTTAGATAAAGATAGATTATCATCTTCTCGGCCTCTGCCCTTCTTGGTGAACCCGGATGGTTGTCGATATAATCCTCGAGCTGCGCCACTGCCTCGTTGAACGGGTCGACGCCGCTTATGAAACTCAGCTTCGCGTAGTTAAACAGCGCATCTTCGCTCATCTCATGGTCGAAATCGTCTTTATAAGCCGTCAGATAGGCGTTACGGGCGAATTTCTCCTGATGCATCTTCATGTAGCACTGCGCAAGATAATATGAGGCGTACTGCGCGATGGCATCGTTGTTGATTTTCTTCGTGACATTCTGGAAGTTGGCGATGGCGCCGTCGAAATCGTTTCGCTTCATCTTGCAAAAACCGATTCTGAAGTCGACTTCACGAGGAAAAGCCTTGCGTGTCGAGGCACGCGCGATGTCGTAGTAATGCATCGCCTTGTCGTAATCCTGCTGCTGATACCACGACTCCGCGATTATCAGTGCGATGTCGACTTTCCGCTGACCTTGGGCAGTCTCGAGCACCTTGTCGGCGTCTGTCGTGACCGACGAATAGTTGCCGTCGACATAATCGATCTGCATCAGGTAAACCGGTACGATATCCTTATATTTAGGTGACTTCTCAATCTTTTTAAATTGAAATTTCGCATCGTCATATTTTTTATTAACATATTGAATATGAGCGTAATAGTAGCGTGCATCGTCTTTATACGGACTATTCATGAATGCAGCTTTATAAAACAACGGAGCAGCTTTGTCAATCTCATTTATCTGATAATATGCCAGGCCTTCCTTGAAATAAAGCTCAGCTTTCTCGTCATCCGACAGACTCTCTTCGTCGATAGCCTCGTATCTCTTCACCGCGTCGCGGTATTTCTTGTTCTGGAAAAGCATGTTGGCGTAAAGCATGTCGGCTCTCGGAGCAAATACACTCGTCGGGTTTTCCTTCGAGAAAAGCATCAGCTGTTCCTCGCCCGCGCCCATGTAAGAAGAGCATGCCGCCTCGTAGAACTTGGCTTCCACTGTCTTTTGTGTGTTCTGACCGTTAGTCAGGTCGAGATATTTATGAAAAAGTTCTGCCGCCGAGCTGTAATTCATATTGTCGAAAAGAGTCTTAGCCTCTGCGAACACCGATTCCGGGTCGTAGCTCTCCATCCTCTTTTGCGCTGATAATGAATAACTTACAGCGATTATGAATATCGACAGGACTAATATTTTTTTCAAAAAAGACATACAAAATAATTTTTTGCGAATATACAAAAATAAAACGGATTTTTTGCAGAAATATTATAAAAATTTTGCCTTTGGACTTCGAAAAATCCAAAGGCAAAAGAAAGGCATAAGCGGGATTCTGTACTCATTGCTGAGTGATTGTCATTTCTCTAATCCTGACGTCGCCGTCAGGCTTTAGCAACCTACCCACCCGGCTCGGACGAGCAGCCCTTAATCGCCGGTATATTTGGTTTTGCAGCCCATAAGGTTTACCTCCGCGGCGCGTCACCGCGCCGCGGCGTGAGCTCTTACCTCGCGTTTTCACCCTTACCCTTGCGGGCGGTTATTTTCTGTGGCACTGTCTGTCGTCGTCTCCGACGCCTTCCCGTTAGGAAGCATGGTGCTCTGCGCTGTCCCGACTTTCCTCACGCGGAGTGTTACCTCCGCCCGCGACAATCGCCTTTCGGGGCGCAAAAATACAAAATTTTTGAATATCCTTCAATAAAAAATGTAGGGGCGAATAATGATTCGCCCCTACCGTTAAATTTTGAACGTCTCCCCCGGCTCAGGAATCACGATATTCTTGAATCCGTTGTTTTTCTTGAGGTAAGCGGCATATTTCTCCTGCACCTTGGCCTCGCCGTGCACTATAAACACCTTCTTCACCTTTTCAGGGTTCTGGCATTTCAGATATTCAGCCATCTCGCTGTAGTCGCCGTGGCCACTGAAAGTGTCGATGCTATACACGTCGGCATTGACCTTATGCGGCATGCCGAAAATCGACACATCCTTCTCGCCTGCCACGATGCGCGCGCCAAGAGTCGTCGGAGCACAGTAACCGATAGAAAGCACCGAGTTCTTAGGATTATCGATATTGTTGGCCAGATGATGTTTGATACGTCCGGCCTCCGCCATGCCCGATGCCGAGATGATGATACACGGCTCCTTCGTCTCGTTCAACGCCTTGCTCTTCGCCACATCGGTGATGTAATGCAGACTGTTGAAACCGAACGGGTCGTCGTCGTAACGCAACACCTCGGCCACCTCCTTGTTAAACTCGTTAAGGTGCATCCTGAAGATGTCGGTGGCATTGGTAGCCAACGGACTGTCGACATAAACCGGGATCCTAGGTAACTTATTGGCGTTGTAGAAGTTATTCAAGATATAAACTATCTCCTGCGTCCTGCCAATGGCAAACGATGGGATGATAAGCTTGCCTTTTTTCTCAACACAAGTATGATTGATGATCTCCAGCAGTCGTTCTTCAGCACCTTCCCTATCCTGATGCAACCTGTCGCCGTAAGTGCTCTCAGTGATGAGATAATCGCACTGCGGGAAAGCATTCGGCGCCTTGAGCAGATAGCTGTTGTAACGACCGATATCGCCTGTATATCCTATCTGCGTGATATGTCCGTTTTCATCAACCCTGATGGTGGCACAGGCACTGCCAAGCATATGACCTGTGTTGTAAAACTTCACACTGATATTATTATCGATATAAAAACGTCTGTTGACCTCTGTGGTGATGAAAAGCTCCATGCAGTCGCGGGCGTCTTTCTCAGTGTAGATAGGCTCCACCGGCTTCAAACCCTGACGCGAGCGTTTCTTGTTGAACCAATGGGTATCGTTTTCCTGGATGAAACCGCTGTCGGGAAGCATTATAGAACACAGCTCTCGCGTCGCCGTAGTGCATATCACCGAACCTCGGAATCCTTTCTTATAAAAATAAGGTATGAGTCCCGAATGGTCAATATGTGCATGCGTCAGGATGATGCAGTCAATCTCCGACGGCTCCACCATTATGTTGCGGTTCATGGCATCGGTCTCCAGACCTTTACCCTGAAACATTCCGCAGTCGAGCAGCAGCTTCTTGCCCTTTTCGGTGACGAGGAGATGCTTGCTGCCTGTGACTTCCTTTGCTGCGCCTATAAACTTGATTTTCATTATCTTAACACGTTGAGAATCTTTACAGCCTTTCCGTTTTCAGTTACGATGTTCATCAGGTACATTCCATTGTCGAATGCGCTCATATCAATCATAACTTCGTCATTATCAATATCTTGCGTCATAACAACCTGACCCATCATATTGACCACCGTAATCTGCTGAATGGCCTTGGCTTTGACATTCACCATTCCCGATGTCGGATTAGGATAAACAGCCACGTTATCGGCCAGATTTTCGCCAACTCCAGTGTAATCGTGCACCTGCACCTCAATCTGGACGTAATCCGACTCGCATTCGTTCTGATAAAATGCTATTATTCTGTAGTAATACAAACCGGCCACGTCGACCTGATCCATGCATTCGTAACGTGTTATCGACGGGGTGTTGACGATGCGTTTCACCATCTCAAACGTAACGCCGTCGGTGCTTCTGTAGACCTCAAACCTATCGAGAGTGTATTCATATACAGCTGCATTCCACGACAGATGTGCGCCAAACTCGCCTTCCTCCCAATAACCTTCGCCCTGGAAATTACGCGGCACCGGGCATACAACCGGCTGCGGCTCATTCACGGTCACCGTGACATCAGCTGTCATAGTGCTCGTGCCGTCGCTCACCGTCACGGTGTAAGTTGTTGTCTCCACCGGCGTTGCAGTAGTTGTGGCAGCTGTAGGAGTCGCCACTGTCGCCGCTGGCGTCCACGAATAAGTGTAAGGTGCTGTTCCGCCAGTCACCGTGGCTGTCAGCGTGGTCGACTGTCCGAGTTCTATCGTTGCAGGATCAGCCGCAGCCGTCACCTCTAACGGTGCTGGACCGCCGCTGACGACGTTGACCGTGGTGGAGTATGTCTTCTTGTTATAGCCAAACACAGTGAGCGTGGCCGTACCTGTTGTTCCAGGAGCCGCAAATGTGATGTTGGCGTTGCCTCCACTGATGGTAGCCGAGCCGAGAATCTCGCCGTTGAAGGTGAGAGTAGCCAAGGCACCGTTGGCATTGGTGGCGTTGACATTGAAACTCGTCGCTGTGGTGTTCATGGAGGAAGCGGCGGTCACATTCATCACCTGCGGAACCGCATTACGTAATGTCAATGTCGGGTCTCCAAACAAAATCCATGTGTTGTAAGTGCCTTTATTAGCATTGGAACTTGCACCTAAATCCAAAACAGCCATATTTCCTTCAATCGACACGCATCCCATGGTTCTACGGATGTTATTGTTGTACGACTCCACCAAGATATCTACCATCTCATCTTGGCCGTACATCGGCGGCTGCCAAGGCTGCTCAATGTATGAAAACATACCTCCAATAGCACCTGTCGGGTTACCGTTGCTGTTGTTGGTGGCACGCATCCATGCCTCTGCGAAACACGGACTGCTATTGTCGTATTTACCATTCAGACATGCCACAGAGATGATATAAGGCAACTTATAATCGTTGGTCAACTGGTTGACGTGCGAATTACTGTAGCTGAAAACACCCCACAAAGTGACATCACCGTGGTTACAGTAGTTGATAATGCTCACACCCGCGTTGATATGCTGGCTGATGATTGCAGCACTCGATGTCACACCTGTAACACTCTGATAATCACGATGGACTTCAGTATAGTTGTAATTCAACAAATCAGTTCTGATATTGTCGATATGCTCATAGTCGTCCTCACCGTTATGTCCAGAAGCATTCTCGCGTTTACTCACTCCTTGTCCGACGGTAAGCCATGTGGCCGTCTCGTCAAGATCTCTCTCATAATTCAAAACCTTATTGACATGATTCGTCACCTGAGCCTCTGTCTCGCAGCAGAAACGACCGACGATTACCTCATTGTAATAGTCGTTTCCTGCAAGCTGACCGTATTGCCAATCGCCATAGCCCGAATAGTTGCTCCAGCCTGAACCTGCCGAGATATAAACTCCAGGAATCTGGGCCACATCGCCCACAAGAAGAAGGTCTGTCAAGTTCGGATGCGAAGCATAATAAGTCGTAAGATACTGCTTGATAGCGGCAGATGTGGTTCCCGTTTCCGAAGTGCCTACAATAGTCGTCGGACGGCCTATCTGCTTTTTCCATGCCACGAAGGGCTCCATCGCTGTCATGAAAGCGTCATGGCAGATGATGAGCAACTCTCCGTCTTCAGCAATAGCACTGTATTTTGCCATCGACTCGTTGTAGTTGATGTAACGGCTCTCGTACATCTTCGCAAAATCCGGATCTAAATTTATTGATTTTGAACGGTTTACAATGATATTTCTATCATCTGTACCAATCTTTTTCATATTCAAAACAAAATGAGTGTAAACCCTAAGCGTCTTCGTCACAGGGTTGTAAGCGAAAGGTGTCACCATCATGTTCTGACCTCTCACATCACGATGGATGTATGGCTCGTCGAGCTTGGCCATCTCCGCAGGATAGAAAGCATCCTGCTGATACATCGCGCCATAGGTGTAAGGAACGTCTTCAGGATTGATGCTACGCGGGAAGTCACCCTTCGAAGGTGCTATCGCAATGTTCTCATAGTCAACATACTGCGCCTCAACGACTTGCAGATTCATCAAAGCATCGTCACCAATAACCGTCGGAATCACGATGCTCGGCATGTCAGGCTCACCGGCCTGCGCGAGTTTCAGCATCTTATGGCTGGCAATGACGACAGCGTCGCCGTTAGGTGTCACGACATTATTCATGTCGAATCCTTTCACTGTAATCTCAACATTTATTTCATTCTCATTCGATGAAATCAAACGTGAATTCCAATCTTGTGTAAATGCTAACTGCATGCACATCAAGCTTATAGCTAAAAACAATAACTTTTTCATATACAGAAATTTTTGCAAATATAAACAAAAAAAGGACGCCGGCAACCGACGTCCTTCATTTTTTTCAAAAAAGTCGTTTATTTGATGACAACTTTCTCGACTTGAGCGCTGCCGTTGGCGACAACTTTCAGGAAGTAAACGCCATCGTTCAGCTCGCTCACGTTGAGTTCAGCGTTGCCGTTTGCAACACCGCTCATCATAACCTGTCCGATGCCGTTAAGCAACTGATACTCAAAGCTCGAAGCGTTGGTATTGATGTAAAGCACGCTCTCGGCCGGGTTAGGATAAACACCGAAGCTGACCTCATTATCATCGACACCTGCGAATTCGACTTCAACCACTGTTGAGACAGGAGTTGACATCGAGCCACCGGCGTTGAGTGCAAACACCTGATATCTGTAGGTGCCGGCTGTCTCGACGTAGTCGGCATACGAAGTCTCAGCAACCGTGCCAAGAGTCTCGCCGTCGCGTTTCACAAGGTATGAAACGGCGTCAGGTGATGCTGTCCATGTCAGAGCCACATCGTGACCGTCGACAGTTGCCTCGAGGTCTGTTGCAGGAGCAAGGAATGTGATGACGCTGGTCGGTGGGAATGTGATATCGTCAATCCAAGCGCAGTCGCTACCTGAGTTCACTGAACTATCCTTACGATAGGTCCACTTGAACACGTGTGTACCTGTTGTGACAGGCTGTGTAAATTGGACAAACTCTGACATCTGGCCATCCCATCTACCCTTCTCAGTACCATCCATTTCAAACTTGAGGTAATCCCAGTTATGTGCTGAGCCTTGCTCGCACGACACCTTGTACATGAATGTCATGTCGCCTGCCGCCATAATGTCAAGTGTCAAAGTTGCTGAATATTCAGTGCTGGCTAAACCTTCATTCATCGACTTCATGCATTTTGAACCTTTAGTACCGCCATCGACGATAGTCCATGCAGTGTTGTTTGGTGAGAATGTCCAACCCTCACCGAACTGACCCGACTCAAAGTCTTGACCAATCGATCCGTATGCCACGGTGAAGACACCATCGAGCTCAAACTGACCTGTTGTGAAGTCGTAGGCGACCTCGAAACATGTGCCTTGCTCGACGCTTTCTGCAAATTCGTAGTTTGATGTAAATACGACATTTTCACCACCGGCAATAGCACTGGTAACACCAAATGTACTTGGGGTGAACACAAGGTCTGGCGAGCAGCTTGTGATTGTCATCGTTCCACCATAGAACGGTGCTGAACCTGTGTTTGCAATCTCGAATGTAGCCACCTGATCGGCGACTGTCAAAGCCGACATCACAATAACAGGAGCGTGAAGCTCAACCATCACCTTGCCGGTCCAAGTCTCATCACCTGCTGTCATCGTAACATTGATCTGTGCTCTTGTTCCGTCTTCAACGTTATCGGCGACTTCAAACTGGAAACCGTCGATTGTAGCTGTTGCACCAGCTTCGAGTGATGCCAATGTGCCTTCTTCTGCAGTGATATTGATATATTCATTATCTGTCGACAAAGTCACAGTAACGTTGCTGACTGTCTCAACGCCGACATTCTTGATGTCGATGCTCATTTCGACCGACTCACCGTAGTTGGCCGGTGCACTCAGCTCGTTGGCATTCACCGTGAGGTATGCGCCACCTGCCGGAACAATCTCGATAGTACCTTGATAAGTCACCTTATTATAACCGATGACAACGAGGTCGGCAACACCAACATCTGATAATGCAGGGAATGTAAGTGTGCATGTTCCATCGACGACCTCTTCTGATGCAATGACTTCGCCATTCATCGACAATGTTGCAATACCGAAATCACATTCAGCATTGATTGTAAGTGCATCCATGCCGAGCAACAGGACTGAAGGATCGGTAGTGACATTCATGTCTGTCGGGTTGTCGGTTCTCAACATCACCGATGGATCACCGAAGAGAATCCATGTGGCGTAAGTGTTATTAGCATCACTACCCGGCTCAGCATCCATAACGAACATACTACCGTTGATAGAAACGCCACCCATTGTGTGATGGAAGTCGCCAATCCACTCGGTGAGGATTCTGTTCATCTCATCCTGGCCATACATTGGAGGAGTCCATGGCTGAGAAATCCATGAGAACATACCGCCGATAGCGCCGCAAGGAGCACCTGTCTGTTCGTTGACCGAACGCATCCATGACTCACCGAAGCACTCGCCTGTGTCAAACTGACCGTTGTTACATGCAACAGAAATGACGTATGGTAACTTATAATCGTTAACCAAAGCGTTGACATGACTTGTTGTATAACTTGTAGCAGCCCATGATGTTGCTGAACCGTGGTTGCAGTAGTTTGCAATACTGATACCGTCGTTGATATCCTGTGAGATTATCTCGTTTGTCACATTGTTGACGTTGACATATCTCTGTGTCACCTGAGTGTAGGTGTAGTGCATGAGGGTGTCACGAATCTTATCCATGTGCTGCCAGTCAGTTTCATTATAGTGACCTGGGCCGTCGGTGTGACCGATACCCATGCCGTGGTTGCACCATGTAACACCTGCCGGAACGTCACGTTCGTAATAGATTGTACGGGCAGCCTGCTGTGCAGCGTCGTTGTAGTTCGACGGGCTGAAACGGCCTACCAAAGCCTCCGCATACAAATCATTTCCTTCAAGCATACCGTAATAGATATCCGAACGTCCGCCATTCTGGCTGTGACCTGGCAGATTGTTGTGCTCACCAACCAAAAGGATGTAAGTCAAATCAGGATGTTCCGCATAGTAGTTCTGGATGTAAGCCTTGAGTTGTGTATCGGTACCTGTTGTTGATGAACCAACCATTGTGCATGGACGGCCTGAGATGTTCTTCCAGTCGACCAATGGCTGGATAGCACTCATGTACTCATCAACGCAGACAACGAGCATCGAGCCCTGGTCAACGATGAATGTGTACTTAGCTTCCGTTTTGCCAAAGTTGATGAAACGGTTTTCATAGGCGGCCTTGAAATCAGAGTCAATCTTAATATTGTTGCTCTTGCGGCTGACCTTCTGGTTTTCGCCATTGTCGCTCACCTTGGTCATGGCGATTGTCATGCTTGTGTAAACACGCAATGTCTTGGTCACAGGGTTGTAAGCAAACGGACGAACCATGATGTTCTGACCACGGAAGTCTCTCAAGATATAAGGAGCCTCGAGAGTTGCCTGTGTTGCCGGCCAGAAAGCATCCTGCTGATACATCTCACCATAGGTGTAAGGAACATCGTCAGGGTTGATCTGACGGCTGAAGTTACCCTTCGAAGGAGCAACCTCGATGTTCGGAATATCAACGTAGCTCGACTTTACAACGTTAACTGTCATCTCTGCCATGTCGCCAATGATGACTGAGATAGGCTCCATCGGGAGATCCGGTGCGCCTGCCTCAAGCATGCTTGCCATTCTGTCGACATAAATAACCGACTGCTTGCCGTTCGGCGTTGTGACATTATTTGTGTAGAAACCGTCGATATTGACATCAACGACGATCTCGTCTTCTGTTGAAGAGACCAATGTCTTCTTCATTCTTGTTGGCGAATCACTGGTGATTCCATGCCATTCCTGGGCGAATCCCATAAAGGAAAACATCAGGAACAAAGCTGTTAGTAATGATGATTTTCTCATAATTTATAAAATGGTTTAATAATTTTTAATCAATTTTACACCTTATATAAATAATAACCTGCAAAGATATAAAAAAAAAGGATGCCGTCAGCCGGCATCCTTAATTTTTTTTGAAAAAATCTTTTACTTGACTGTGATCTTTCTCACGAGAATATCACCATCAGTAACGATTCTCAAGAAGTAAACACCGCTGAGTTCACTGACGTTAACGGTTGTCTTGCCATTGGCGTTGCCGCTCAAGACAATCTGACCGACGCAGTTAATCACCTGGTATTCATAGTTGTTGGCATTTGTCACGATATTCAAAACGCCGCTTGTCGGGTTTGGATATACGTTGAGACTTGTTGCCTGATTTTCATCGACACCAGCGAATGCCACTTCAACAACTGTTGAGATAGGAGTTGACATTCCACCGCCTGCGCTAACTGCGAACACCTGATATCTGTAGGTGCCGGATGTCTCGACATAGTCGTTGTATGATGTCTCGGTAGCTGTACCGACTGTCACACCGTCACGTTTTACAACGTAATGATCTGCGTCAGGTGATGCTGTCCATGTCAGAGCCACATCGTGACCGTCGACATTTGCCTCGAGGTTTGTTGCAGGAGCAAGGAATGTGATTACACTTGTCGGTGGGAATGTGATGTCGTCGACCCAAGCGCAGTCACTACCGGTATTCACTGAACTATCCTTACGATAAGTCCATGTGAATGTGTGGGTACCTGTTGTGACAGCTTGTGAGAACTGTTCAAATGCTCCCATCTGGCCGTCCCATCTGCCTTTCTCAGTACCATCCATTTCAAACTTGAGGTAATCCCAGTTATGTGATGAGCCTTGCTCGCATGACACCTTGTACATGAAGGTCATAGTGCCTGCTGCCATAACGTTAAGTGTCAGAGTTGCTGAATATTCAGTGCTGGCCAAACCTTCATTCATCGACTTCATGCACTTTGCTCCCTTGGTGCCGCCATCGACGATAGTCCATGCAGTGTTGTTTGGTGAGAATGTCCATCCCTCGCCGAACACGCCCGACTCAAAGTCTTCTTGGATTGAACCATACGAAACAACGAAGATGTCGCTAATCTCGAACGCACCTGTTGCGAAGTCATACTCAGCCTCGAAGGTTGTGCCCGGTTCGACGCCACCATCGATAATATAGTTAACAGAAATCGGAAGTGTCTCACCACCTTCAACGACATCGTCAACAACAATTACATCATCAGTAAATACAAGGTCTGGTGAGCAGCTTGCGAGTGTCAGTGTGCCACCATAGAATGGAGCGCTACCGGCATTCTTGAATGTGAATGTCACATCCATGTCCGACACCACCACGCTTTCAGCCTGGAGAGCCGGAGCATGGAGAGTGACGTTGATATTGGCTTCCCAAGTATCTGTACCATCGTTCACTGAGAGAACGAACTGAGCTTTGGTCTTATCAGGAACGTTTGCTGCAACTGTGAACTGATAACCTTCGACTGTGGCTGTCTGATCTGGTTCCAAAGCTGCTGTTGTAGCGCTATTATTGTTGATAGTCACATATTCGCAATCTGTTGTCAGTGTAGCAGTGATTGCGCCTGAAACCTGAGAACCGACGTTCTTGATTTCGATTGACATATCGAGAGTCTCACCGTAGTTGGCCTGAGCCTCACTCAAAGCGTATCCGTTAACCGCCACGTAAGCGCCTGTCATTGCTGCAGCAGGGACTTCAGCCACATACGGCTGACGCTGTGGATGTGTCACAACAATCTTAACGTTACCGCCTGATGTCACAGGAGTGATCGGGATGTCGGCTGTGCCTTCTTCACCGATTTCACCAGCGCCGTAGAGGACACCGTCCTTCGTAATACCAACATATGAACCCGGATCAGCTGAAACTGTGTAGAAGTCCATTCCGATAGGAAGTGTCGGAAGGTGTGATACATTGTTTGCAACAGGATTTGTGTGATATGGGCAAACCGAACCGTCACCGAGGACGTGGTAAGCTTCCCAGTAATACTGGTTTGTAGCGCCGCTGCTGATAGCGTTCTGATAATTGCCGGCGTGTGCATAGCAGACTGCCACGTTACCAATGAACGGGATAGCTGACACGCAGTTGAAGTCTTCATCACGGAATACAGCGTCGTAAACACCCATCGTCGTATTTTCGATCAAAGGCATTGCATTGATAGTGGTTGTTGCGCCAACGCCAAAATAGTAATCCTCCCACCAGTATGTCGACACCGGTGCACCGATATATGCGTAAGCACCCTTGTTAGGAGCAATGATGAATGACTCACCCAATGATTTGGTTGAATAACCCCAGTTAGCAGCCAAGCAGCAGTTACCCATTGCAAGGAAGTATTTATTTGTGTTTGTCAATGAATTAACATCACTCGTTGAGAATGCCGGGTTCGACCAGCTTGTCTCTCCACCATGAGCGGTGTAGTTCACGAAGTTGACACCAGTGTTCAAGCTTGCATATGGCTGGTTGTAAGGAGTCTCCAAGAAGTTGTACACATTCTCAAAGCCATGGTCTGCATTGTAGTAGTAGTTCATTGCATACTGGATGGTTGGCTTACCGACTTTCGGGTTCCAGCCGCTATCCCAACCGGCGATGAGAAGAACATTGCTCAGATATGACGGATCAGGCATTGTGTACTGCTCGTACATCAAGGTCTTATCGATAACATTCTGGAGTTCCTGTGTTGTCTCGCATGTGAAACGGCTGTGGAACATATCCGGATAATAGTCGGTAGCACCGCCTGCCACTGCATAGTAGTAAAGGTCAGTGACCTCGCTTGTAGCAGCTCCTGTCTGTGATTGAGGGACCTGGTTCTTGTCACCGACGATGATGACAAATGTCGGAGCCTGACCGGCTGCAACACCAGCATTATACTTGTTGGTGATGAAAGTCTTGATAGCTGATGCGCTTGTGCCGATTTCGTCGGTGTAGTTGACATCCATGTAGAAACCTTTTTCGGTCTTCCATGTGATCCATGGCTGCAAAGTGGTTTCAAACATACGGTTTGCAATAACCAAAACCTTAACTGGAGTTGCCCAGAGGTCAGGGTGCTCATCGTAGATGTCACGAATAGCTTTCTCATTGAACAGTGTTGCGTAAACTGTTCTGAAGTATGGGCTGTAAGTGTTGACCAAAGTCTTCTCTGTGAGCTCCATGTCGGCATTTTCGAATGTCACTTCGACATCGATGTCGTTGTAAACACGGACTGTGTTTGTTGAAGCATTGTATCTCACAGCGTTCAACTGCAAAGCGCCAATCTGGATACCACGCATGGTTCCCATGACTTCGACTTCAGCAATTGGGTGACTCTCGTCGAAACCTCTTGTCTGATAAGCATCTTCGTTGTAGTAGAACTTAACTTCCTTCTCGCTCTTGCTTTGTGAAGGCTGCTGTGGGAAAATTCTTTCAATACCATAGTCCGAAAGGTTATAATCGGTCACAGTGTAGTTCTTAAGCGTCACAACCGGTGTTGCTCCGAATGGAACAGCGATAAGCTTACGCACAACCGGAACCTGTGGCTCTCCTGTATTTCCGCCAGGAAGTGAATTGTCCAAAGTGATTACCGAGAAATCGCCTTTCTCTGTCGAAATCAGCTCGCTCTCAATGCTGTTGAATGAGAACGATGCTGTAAAACCGTTCATTGTCACATTCTGTGCCTCATGAGATGTCTTTCCCATAGGGGCCAGATCAATGCGACCTTGAGCAAAAGCTTGGAAGCCTAACATGATGACTACCAACGCCATTGCAAGTTTTTTGAGTTGAAATTTCTTCATTTTTGTTTAAATTAAGTTATTATTAAATCTGTTAATTTTCGTCTATTAGCTTGTGTTAAAACGGGCAAAGGTACGATTAATTTTAATACGTACAGCCGTTTTTTTCGATTTTTTTCAAAAAAATGATTATTTCAATCCAAGGATTCTATCGTATTCATCCTTCGATTTAAGCACCTCGACAGCCTTCTCGATCATCTTGTCCTCAGCCATGACGACGCGGTAAAACTTGTCGATATTCCACAAATCCTGAGCTATCATCGCCTTGATTCTCAACTTGATCCACATCTCCGAACGGTCAAACTGTCCATCATCCCACTTCACATCTTTTTCCGAGGCAAGCTTCTTGAAATCGTCCAACATGGCGTCGTTGACCTTGAATTTTTTGTTGAAAGTCTCAAAATCGGGATATTTTTTGTTGAGTTCTTCCCTATTTTTCAAGACGTAATCGATGCAATAGGCGTTAAACACCGTTTTTCTTATCAGATCGGTCAGAAGTTTTGACGAATACGAGGTGTCGGCCGGCATGAAGATATCGGGCATGATGGCACCGCCGCCGTAAACCGTACGACCGCTGTTCAGCGTGTAATACTTAAGCGAATCGGCGAATTTGACGCTGTCGGCATGATAATATTCGCCATGCTCCAGACGCTTCGTCATCTCCTTGAAATATTCTTCCGAGCCTTCATCGTAAGAACGCTGGATGCAACGTCCGGTCGGGGTGTAGTAACGCGCCGTTGTCAAGCGGATCTGAGAGCCGTCGGGAAGGTTGAAAGGCCTCTGTACCAGGCCCTTGCCGAAGGTGCGGCGCCCGATGAGCACTCCCCTGTCCCAATCCTGGATGGCACCCGACACAATCTCACTGGCCGAAGCGCTGCCCTCGTCGATGAGGACCACCAGTCGACCGTCACGGAAACTGCCGTTTTTATCGGTAAAATAATACTGCTTCTCACTCTTCAAACCCTCAGTAAACACTACCGGTTTACCGCTTCCGAGGAATTCATTTCCCAGACCGAAGGCCGTCATGAGATATCCGCCCGAATTGCCTCGCAAATCGAGAATCAGCGACTGCAACCCTTGCTTTTTCAGGTCGTTGAGGGCTTTTTCAAACTCCTCCACCGACTGCTGGGCGAACTTGTCGAGTTTTATGTAGCCGATTTTCTTGTCGACCATGAAATAAGTGTTGATGCTATTCAACGGAATCTTATCTCTAACAATTTCAAAATCAATAAGTTGCGGGTCGTCACCGCGTTTTATACCAAGCACCACTTTAGTGCCTTTCTTGCCGCGCAGATGGGTGGTCACAAACTCGTTGTTCACCTTCTTTCCGAAGGCGTCTTCCCCATCGATGGTCACTATGCGGTCGCCAGCCATGATGCCGACTTTCTCCGACGGACCGCCGGGCACCGCCGAGACGACGAGGATTGTATCGCGAAGTATCTGGAATGTCACGCCAATGCCCTCGAAGTTGCCCACCAGCTCTTCGTTAGCCTTCTGCACGTCTTTGGCGGCGATGTAGGCGCTGTGCGGGTCGAGCGACTTCAGCATCGCGATAATGGCTTCATCAGTCAGCTTTGGCATGTCGGTGCTGTCGACATAAAAATTCTCGATGAGATACATCGTAGTAGCCAGTTTCTGCGTGGTCTCTGCCGGCTTCGTCTTATTTTGCGCCAAGCATAACTGACTGATTATCAATAATATAATTAAAACAAATCGTTTCATAACGGGGCTAACTTCTAACTATTTCAAAAGTGTTATCGTCATTGATTTTTATTATCGTCGACGCCTTCGGCTTGACGATGACATCGTGATAGAGGCTCACCACGTAGTCGGCCGACTTCTTCATCATTTCCGAGATGTCGGTGAAGTTGGCTGGCGACGGTTCGCCGCTGAGGTTGGCCGAGGTGGAGGTTATGGGGTGACCGAGGCGGCGAATCACTTCCTTGCAAAACTCGTTGGTAGTCACACGGATGCAAACGCTGCCGTCGGCCGAGAGGTTCTTAGCCAGGCCCTTCGACTCTTTATATATGATACTCAATGGGTTACACGCTGCTTTAATCAGGTCGGCGGCTATAGGCGACGGGTTCTTGACGTAGTCCTTCAGGCGTTCGACGGAATCGACCAAGATAATCAGTCCCTTGCCTGCGGGACGGTTCTTGATCTTGAAAATCTTGTCGATGGCCTTGGCGTTGGTGGCGTCGCAGCCGATACCCCAGATGGTGTCGGTCGGATAGATGAAGACCTTGCCTTCCTGGAGTAGCTTCACACAGAGGTCGACTTCTTGTTCAAAAGTATTCATAATCTATCTGTAAGTTCTTTAATATCAATGAAATAGGCGCAGTTGAAATGACCTTTTGGACATTCTTTGTAGCCATGCAATCCGCATGGACGGCATTTCAGGACGCGGTTTTCCTCAACCACCACCGAGTCTTCTGACAGCGGACCGAATCCGAAGTCGGCCACCGTCGAGCAGAAGATAGCCGTCGTCGGGGCATTCTGCGAGCTGGCGAGGTGCATTGGCGACGAGTCGCACACATAGTTCATCTTCGCATCCTTCATCAGAGCGGCAGATTCAAGGAGATTCAGCTGTCCGGCCAGACTCTCGATCTGCTTGTCGGGCACGTTGGCAATGATGCGGTCGCAAAGTGCGATATCGTCTCTTCCGCCGAGGAGATAAACCTTCAAATTCTCCGGCACCTGCTGTAAAAACTGCTCCCAGAGGTCTTCGGGGAACTGCTTCGTAAACCACAGCGAGCACGGTGCCACGCAGATGTACGGCTCTGCCTTGTAATGCTTCACCTTTTCAAAGATCTCTTCACTAGGATATAACGCCGGACGCATGGCTTTATTGTCGGTGAGATGCTCGATGAGCCGCTGGTTACGGTCGACTTCATGCACTCCCTTCACCCCTATCACGTGCTTTATCTTATGAGTGAAGAAGCAGCTGAACGGGTTTTTGTTGAATCCAGCCGTCTCCTTCGCCTTGCCGAAAGCGGTGATGAAACCTGTGGCGGCATAACGCTGGACGTTGGCAATCAGGTCGTAGCGTTCTTTTCTAATCTGACGCCAAATTGAAAAGAGGTTGCGGTATTTATGATGTTTCTTGTCCCAGGCATACACCTTATTTATATAAGGATGATTTTCGAAAAGGTTTTCGTAGCCCTTTTTTATCATCATATCTATCTGACTATCAGGGAAATATGCATGCAGCTTCTCAGCAACGGCCGTCGCCAGAATCACATCCCCGATCGAAGCGGTTTGTATGACAAGAAATTTCTTCATATCAATCGAAATAAACTACAAAAGTACTAAATAATTTTTAATTATGTGCCTATAATTTTTATGCTAAACTTTTAAACTATTAAACTTTTAAACTAATTTCGTATTTTTGCAAAAATTTTCATCACCATGTGGTCGGTCATTTTTGCCCTGGCAATCGGCGCGATTTACGCTTCGCTGCTGTATCTTTTCTCGAAGAAATACGGCAGAGGACTGACCGTTTTGCTTTTTGCCTTGCGCACTATTGTCGTCGCCACCGTGGTGATGCTGTTCATCAACCCGTACATCAAGCAGAAGACTTATAAAATCGAACAGCCGATTGTCGTCATCGCCCAAGACAATTCCGAATCGATTATCTTGAACAAAGATTCTGTTTTTTACAAGACGAAATACCCAAAACTGGTTGATTCCATTGTCAATTTGCTGGAAAAGAATTACGATGTTGAAGAATTATTTTTCGGAGCCGCTGTCATTCCGAGCGCCGAAGGCGCGAGGAAGCCCCTTTTCACAGAGCAGTTCACTAACATCAGCGCCGCTCTTTCCACTATTCAACGTCAGTTCTACAAAAAGAACGTCGGCGCCGTCCTGCTTCTGTCGGATGGCATCGTAAACCAAGGGGTTAATCCGGAGTTGAGCATCGAAAACTATCCGTTCCCGATATATGCGGTCACGCTCGGCGACACCGTGGCGTATCCCGGCATGACCATCAAGGAGGTGCGCTACAACAAGACGGTGCAGGCCAATATGCTGTTTCCGCTTCGCGTGACCGCCAACGCCACCAATTTCAAGGGCCACGACATGAACGTCATCGTGAAGATGGACGGCGCCGACGTCGAAAACATCGTCGTTCCCGTGACATCCAACCGATTCTCGAAAACCTTCGATTTCAATATCGATTCAGGCGATGAGGGCGTTAAAAATATCGAGATATTTTTAACGCCTAATGTAGAGACGTTTCCCGAAACGTCTCTACAACGGGATGCGGCGCGCCCTGTCACAACGACGAGGCGTGTTTTCATCACCGTCACCGACAAAAAATACCGGGTTTTGTGCGTCGCCGGCGCGCCGCATCCCGACATCGCCGCAGTAAAATCGGCATTGGATGATCATTTTGAATTCGAGGTGAGATACGACGAAAATGTTGATAATTGGAACCATTATGATTTGGTGATATATCATCAATTTGCGCGGACGCGGCACGCCACGTCCCTACGGGTGCCAACATTAACCATCGTTGGCACAAATACAGATTTCGACGCGTTTAACGAATCGCAGGATATCGTAAAAATCGGACGTGGCGCGGCGAATACCAACCTCGACGTGAGAGGCAGGTTTAACAATAGTTTCGGACTTTTTACCATCAATTCCGACATCAAAAACGAGCTGAAATCATATCCACCGTTGGCATTGCCGCATTGCGAGATTGCCTTCAACGCCCATCACGACGACGTTCTCCTGATGAACATCATGGATTTGGAGACTCCGAACCCGCTTCTCGCCTTTGCCAACGATAACGAAGGCAACAAACACGCTTTCATTTTCGGAACAGGTTGCTGGCGCTGGAAACTCTACGAATATTTCCATCATCACAACAACGACGGATTCAACGAACTTTTCAGCAAAACGGTGAAATATCTCCTCACCGAAAAGGATAAGGAATTGACTATCAACCATAAAGACAGTTATCTCAATACTGAACAAATAGTTCTTACAGCAGAATTGCGCAATCCTAGTAGAGAATTGATCAACGAACCGGATCTGCAGATTTCCATCAACAATGCATACGATTACGTGTTTTCCAAAGGCGAAAACAATTACAACCTGAATATCGGCATGCTGCCTGAGGGTATCTATAACTACCGCGCCCACACCTCGTTTGGAGGCGTCGAATACAACGCCAGCGGCACCTTCACAGTGGAATCACTCGGCGTGGAAGCCCAGGACCTCACTGCCGACGTCGAACGTATGCGCTCGTTGGCAACACAGACAGGCGGTCGTCATTACTATATCACTGATATTCAGCAAGTTATCAGCGACATTGAGAATGACGAGAGCATCACTTCAATCGCCCGCGAAGAGACACGCTACGACGATTTGATTAACCTTAAATGGTTGTTTTTCAGCATATTAGCATTGATAACAATAGAATGGGTGCTGAGGAAAGTATTCGGGGTTTATTAGCTTAGGAGCTTATAAGTTTAGGAGCTTATAAGTTTAGAAGATTATAAGTTTAGAAGATTAAAGAGTAAATAATTATAAATTTTAAACAAATGAAAGTAGCAAACAACACTGTTGTAACGTTGACTTATACGTTGCACAACGACACAAAAGAAGGCGTGGTCATCGACCAGGCCACCAAGGATCATCCGCTCGAAGGCATCTTCGGACACGGCATGTTCCTGCCACGCTTCGAGGAATCACTGCAAGGCCTCGAGCCAGGCGACACATTCGGTTTCCACCTCACCCCTGCCGAAGGCTACGGCGAGCGCAACGAGGAGATGGTCTACACCGTGAAGAAAGACATGTTTCTCGACGAGAAAGGTAACCTCAGCGAGCATTGCAAGGAAGGCAACACCCTTCAGTTTAACATCGGCGACGGCAACATAGTGCCTGGAACCATCAAAAAGGTAAGCATTGAAACAGTCGTCATCGACTTCAACCACCAGCTGGCGGGAGTGCCGCTCTATTTCGAAGGCGAGATCCTCAACGTGCGCGAGCTCAAAGAAGAGGACTTCGGGGGAGGCTGCGGTCACTGCGGCGGCAGCTGCGACTCTGGTTGTGACACCGGTTGCGAAGGATGCAAATAAACAATGACAAAACAAAAAAAGGCGCTGAGTTTCAGCGCCTTTTTTTAATAATTACACTTCAAATATTAGAATGTGTAGAAGAAGCCAATGGTGATTGGGCTTGGCTCGTTGATGCCGAAACCAATCTCGTTGGTCTTTGATGTTGCTGTAACACCGTCCTGTTCCATTTTCACCTTTGTTGAGTTGAAACCGAGTTCAAGGATGTTAAGAGCGCAGTTCATTGTGATGTTGTCGGTGAGCTGATAAGCCATACCTGGGACAATACCGAAGCCGAGTTCAGTTGTCTTTGCACCGTCAGCTGTGACTGTTGTGCCATCCTGCTCATACTTAACTTTTGGTTTGCTCATCAAATAAGAAACTCTTGCATCTGCATAGAATTTGAAGTTGTCAACTTCTGCAAACACATAACGGAAGTAAGGAGCGAAACCGATTGTGGTTGTCTTAATTGTTTGTGTAGCTGCTGGATCGATTGGGTTGCCCATTGCATCCTCATAGATCTTTTCTGTTGTCTTGCCAAAGCCAAAGCCAAGCTGGAGACCAACGCCCATGTTGTCAGCGAACATGAAACCAGCTTCTGGAGCAAATACGAATGTGAAAGCTTTTGGCTGATCCTGTTCAATTGAAACGCCATTACCTTCAATTTTGTCTTTACCATTCTGAATGCCCATTCCAAGGCTACCGCCAACGTAAAGCTGTGCTGAAGCGAACATTGTTGCTGCTACGAAAGCAATCGTGATAAATAATTTTTTCATTTTTTGTAATAATTTTAATTACGCCTACTCTTTATGAGATTTTCGGCATCCTCTCTTTATTTTTCAGCGCAAAGATATGCATTATATCAATACCTGCGACATTTTTTTATCAACATCAAAAATAGTTATCAACATTCAATTGTTAAAACAATTAGAAGTGATAACCTACTCTCAAGACAAGTTCTGAAGCCGACATGGCTTTTTTGCCTTTGAATGACTCTTCGTGCGACACGCTGCCGATCTTTGATGTACCAGTACCCTCGACTTTGGCGCTACCCAACGAATAGTAGTCAAGAACGATGCTCATGCGATTCCACATCAACACACCGGCACCGAGTTTGAAAGCAAATGTTGTAGCTGATTTATAATCAAGAGTTTCAGTTACATCATCAACCATTTCGTCGTCATATTTATACTCTTCTTTGAAATCTGAAATGAGACGGAAGTTAGGACCTGTTGCCGCTTCTGCGTAGAAAGTGAAATTCTTCTCGCGGTTTGCGGTATAATTGATACCGATGTAAAGCGGGATGTTCATCACAACAGGCAACTTGTATGAATAGTCAGCGCCCGGAGCCTCTTCAACATCATCTTTCCAATCGTCGAAACAATCTTTGATTTCTTTTTTGTTCAAATTGGCAAAATAATCGAAGCCGGCCATAATGCCAAATCCTTTAGGAAGATGGAAAGTCACATCAAAACCGAGACCTCCGCCGTAATCGGCATAGCCCTGACGGCCATCCTCCGATAGCAACGCATAGTCACGAGTATCGAAATTCTTAATTCTGTCGCCAGCTCCAAGGTCGCCCATAGGAACAGCACCATTCAAATAGACAGCAAAATCAACTGTTTTCTGACCAAAAGCGATTACGCTAAAAAGCATTAAAAATGCTACAAAAGTAAACCTTTTCATAGTTACGTTTTTTATTAACAGGGCAAAGTTAAACAATTATTTTATACGTTCGACAATTATTTTTCAAAAAAAATCATTTTTTTGTCTGATACACTACCGCCGTCCTCGCCACATTATATATCTTCATGGTGATATCGTCGCCCTTCTTCTCCGATGGGAAAACTGCCTTTTCGTCAATATTTTCAAAGCCTCCGAAGCATTTCGCATCGCTGCTGAAGACGATTTTATAGTCGCCGGTATGCTTCACCTTTATTTTATAGTCGGGCAATGATTTTTGTCCCCAGTTAAACACAAAAATCAGGTTATTCCGTTCAAAGACAATGGTTTTGTTGTCTTCGTCGGCCTCCAGAAGCCATGCCGGAGCGGCTTGCATCACCTTTGTCTTCTTCACAAAATCGAGCATTGCTTTGTCGAAATCGCCCAGCCAATGGTATTTCAGATAGTCGGCATCGGCCAGCGACCACTGACGCTTGGCGTATTTGTAACTCCAGCCGTTTTCATATCGCGGAAAATCGATCCACTCGGGATGGCCGAACTCGTTGCCCATGAAGTTGAGCCAAGCGTCACCGCCGAGGCATATGGTGAAGAAGCGTATCATCTTATGCAAAGCGATGCCTCTGTCGATGATGAGGTTATCCTGGTTTTTGGCCATCGACGTGTACATCTCCTTGTCCATGAGTCGGAACGCGAGCGTTTTATCTCCCACCAGCGCCTGATCGTGTGACTCAGCATAGGCAATGGTTTTCACGTCTTGCAGACGGTTCGTCATGGTGAAGAAGAATTCATGCATGTTCCACTGCTCGTCGGATTGGTCCTTCAGCACTTTTATCCAAAAATCGGGCAAGCCCATGCCGAGGCGGTAGTCGAAACCTATTCCGCCATCCTCGATCTTCGCGCAGATTCCCGGCATACCGCTCACATCTTCAGCTATTGTAATATTTTGATTATCAATATTATGAGTCAATTTATTTGCCAACTGAAGATAAGTCACCGCATCGTTGTCGATGTTATCGCCGAAATATTTCCAAGGATCGTCGAAAGTCTCGCCGATGCCGTGGTTTTTATACAACATCGAGGTCACGCCGTCGAAACGATATCCGTCGAAATGATATTCCTTGAGCCAGAACTGCACATTCGAAAGCAAAAGCTGCAGCGTCTCTGTCTTGCCGTAGTTAAACAGCTTCGAATCCCATTGCGGATGAACACCTTCTTGTCCAGGCTTAAGATATTGATACTCAGTGCCATCAAAGAGGTTTATACCTTCGCGGACGTTTTTCACGGTATGCGAATGAACGAGGTCCATGATTACCAATAAACCCATGCCATGGGCTGTATCCACGAGCTTTTTCAGCTCTTCAGGCGTGCCGAAACGCGAGCTGGCGGCGAAGAAGTTCGACACATGATAGCCAAACGAGCCGTAGTAAGGATGCTCGGCGATGGCCATGAGCTGCACAGCGTTGTAACCATCTGCCTTAATGCGAGGTAACACATTGTCAATGAATTCGTTATAACTTCCAACCTCTTCTTTCTCCTGCGCCATGCCTACATGCGACTCATAAATCAAAAGGGGCTCGTCTTTCAGCTTAGGTGTTTGATTTTCAAATACATACGGCTTCTCGGGATTCCAAAACTGAGCCGAAAAATCTTTGGTATTCTCATCTTGAACCACTCTGGTGATGTAAACCGGAATCCTCTCCTGCTCGCCAATGCTCGACTGCACAAGCACTTTCAGCAGACTGCCATGCACGAGTTTGTCTTTGTATTCCGAGTCAGGAAGAAATATCTCCCAGATGCCGTTGCCGACGTTTTCCAGTGGATTCGCATAGCGGTTCCAGCCGTTGAAATCGCCATACAGCGACAGATAATGCGCTGCCGGAGCCCATTCGCGGTACCACCAGCCGTGACGGAGATTATCGTAATGAAAACCGAAAAACTGATACGCCGAGGCAAAATTATTGAGACTACCATACTGATTCTCAATGGCTTTCAAACGATTTTGATAACGTTCGAAACGTTTTTCAACCTCGGTGGCAACAGGGGTTAGCCAATTATCATTTTCAACGATTTTCATAACTGGATGATTTTTATATTCCCAGGGGATAATTTCACATCATATTTTTCATTACATCCGCCAATCAATTGTCGGGCATCGTATGGGATTGTGACCGTCACATTTCGTTCTTCTTTAAGATTGAAATTGATGACTATCAATAACTTATCATCGTCATGATAACGCAAAAACGCGTAAACATATTGCGGATCGAAATTATTGTACCACGGATTGGCCCACATCAAATCGTAAAAACCGCCTTGCAGGATGGCAGAATGGGATTCGCGAAAATGCAATAGGTTTACGTAAAAATCAAATGTATGGACGTGGCACGCCGCGTCCCTACAAACCATCGATTGCATGATTTCGTAATTGAAAATCGATGTTTTGCCATTATCCGAATCCGCGGCATCCTCGCCATATTCCTGGCCGTTGTAAATCATAAACGGACCGCGATTCATCAGGGCCGACAAGGCCACAAACGGATATGCATTTTCGGGTTTCTGCATGAAAAACTTCGATGCCAGACGGACCTCATCGTGGTTTTCCATGAATCGTAACATATTGTCATCCAATCCGTTAAGACCTTTCCACACATCAGAGATGCTGTCGGCTCGCTGGCCGTAACGGTAGATGTTTTCCAAGGTATTATACAACCCCACTTTATCGTAAAGATAATCGAAACCGGCATCGATGAAATTCTGATACAGATTCGGCTGGTAAATCTCTGCTATCATAATGACACTGAACGACTTACGCAGCTCAGCAATAGCCCACCGCCAGAACTCCACCGGCACCATCTCGGCCATGTCGCAGCGGAACCCGTCGACGCCTTTTCCGCACCAGAACTCTAATATCTTCAGCATCTTATGCCAAGTGTCGCGGTTGGTGTAGTTCAACTTCACGGTATCGTACCAGTCGTTAAGCGAAGGCGTAGGCGAAAACACGTCGTTGCCAGTGGCCTTTGCCGGAAACTCATAGTAATCGCTGGCATTTTCGGTCGGAGCAACGAATTTCTGGTTTTCTAAGATATAGAAATTCTCATCAGTGAAATCGCCTTTGTATTCTCTTGCCAGATGGTTCGGGACGAAGTCGATAATCACCTTAAGTCCATGATTATGAATGCGTTCGACAGTCTGCTCAAACTCCTCCATCCTATTCGCTTCGTTGTCGGCCAAATCGGGATCGATGTCATAGTAATCGACGATGGCGTATGGCGAGCCCGCTTTTCCTTTGGTCACGGCCGGATTGGTATCGCGCCAGCCCGAGTGACGAATCACGCCTGTCAGCCATATATGACTGACGCTCAGCGACTTAATCCTCTCAATCGCATCATCGCTGATGTCACTGAAAGTGCCGCAGCGCTTGGTTGGCGTTGCACCGTAGACCCTTGGAAAAAGCTGATATATTATCATTTTTCAATCAAATCGAGCATAAAAGCGTATTCCATCGCCACCTCGTGGTAAGGCTCGAACCTCCCAGACGCCCCACCATGTCCGAAGTCCATCTCAGTCCTTAGATACAGCGGGTTTTTGTCGGTCTTGAGCTCCCTTAACTTAGCCACCCATTTCGCCGGCTCCCAGTACTGCACCTGACTGTCGTGAAGTCCAGTAGTTACAAGCATTGCAGGATAATCTTTTGCCTCCACGTTGTCGTATGGTGAATACGACAGCATATAGTCGTAATATTCCTTCTCATTAGGATTTCCCCACTCGTCGTATTCGCCCGTGGTGAGCGGGATTGTGTCGTCCAACATTGTCGTCACCACGTCGACAAAAGGCACTTGCGCTATGATGCCTCTGAACAGCTGCGGAGCCATGTTTGCCACCGCTCCCACCAGCAGTCCGCCGGCGCTTCCGCCCATGGCGAACATCTTCTTGCTGTTCGTAAACCCTTGTTTTACAAGATATTCCGCACAAGCGATGAAATCAGTGAAAGTGTTTTTCTTCTTCAGCAGCTTGCCGTCTTCGTACCACCAGCGGCCGAGGTCTTCGCCTCCGCGGATATGCGCAATGGCCCATACGAAGCCTCTGTCGAGCATGCTGAGTCGGGCTGTCGAGAAATAGGCGTCGACGCTGTTGCCATACGAGCCGTAGCCGAACAACACCAGAGGGTTGTCGCCGTTTTTCACCAGTCCTTTCTTGTAAACCAGCGATATCGGCACCTCCACGCCATCTTTTGCAGGCGCGTAAAGTCTCTCGGTGACATAATCAGCTGGGTCATAGCCCCCGACTATCTCCTGACGTTTCAACAACTCCGCCGTCTTAGCCTTCATGTCGTATTGATAGACCGAGGCCGGCGTCGTCATCGAGGTGTAGATATATCTCAGCAGATGCGTGTCAAACTCAGGATTTGCTGAGGTTTCTACGGTATAAGTCGGCTCGCCGAAGTTGATGTAATAGTCGGTTTTGCCGTCCCACGACATGACTCGCAGGTTGACAAGTCCTTTCGAGCGTTCCTCGATAACCATAAACTCCGAAAACAGGTCGAAATCCTCGATTAGCACGTCGTCGCGATGCGGCAGAACCTCCTCCCAATGTTCCTTTTCGGTAGCGTTTACCGGCGTTCGCATCAGTTTGTAGTTCTTCGCGCCGTCGGCATTCGTCAAGATATAGAAATAATCGCCGTAATGACCCACGCCGTAAAGCAGGTCGTGCTGACGTTTGTTCACTATCTTAAACTCATCTTTCGGATGGTCGGCATCGATGAAACGCACTTCCGAGGTCAAGGTGCTTTCGGAGATTATTACAATGTATCTCTCTGATTTTGTTTTACTTACGAAAGAAACAAAGGTCGGATCTTCTTCAAAATAGACTTCCACGTCATCCTTCGGATCGGTACCCAGTTCATGGCGCATGATATGGCACGGACGCAGCGAATCATCTTTCACCGAATAGAAAATCGTCTTGTTGTCGTTGGCCCAAACCATGTTGCCCGAGGTGTTTTGGATGACTTCGGAAAACATCTTGCCAGTCGCTATCTCCTTGAAGAAAATCTGGTACTGGCGACGACTCACGGTGTCGATGCTGTAAGCTATCAGCTCGTTGTTCGGACTGATGCTGTATGCGCCTACGTCGAAGAAGGTGTAGCCTTTGGACATCTGGTAGCCATCGAGGAGAATTTGTTCGTTATCCGGGCGAATATTCGCCCCTACAGGTGGTTGAACGGTGCTACGGCAGTATAACGGATATTCCATTCCCTCTTCGAATCGTGTGTAATACCAATATCCTTTATGCTTGACGGGCACCGACATATCATCTTGCTTGATGCGGCCCACTATCTCGTCGAACAGCTGTTTCTGCAGCGGCTCGGTGTGTTTCATCATCGCTTCCTGATAGGCGTTCTCGGCCTTCAGATATTCTAAAACCTCAGGATTTTCGCGTTGGTTGAGCCAATAGTAGTTATCCACACGAGTATGACCGTGTATTGTCATCTCGTGCGGTATCTTTTTTAAAGAAGGCTCTGTCATATTTAGAATGTTAAGGTCAAGCCCAAGCTCGGCATCAGCGGCAGCTGATAGATGTTTTCGCTTGTGATGATGTCGACGTAGAAGATATTGTCTCTGTTGTAGACGTTAGTCACGCTGAAGTCGGCTTCGAGCACAATGTTGTCGGTAAACCAGAACTTACGTTTCACGTCGAGGTCGAGACGGTGATACCACGGCAGCTGTCCTTTGTTGAGGTCGCCGTAGATGATGCCGAGGTCGCCGTTGTTCTGGATGATGCTCATGCCCATATTGGTGAACTGGTAATGCTCGTAGAATCCGCTGACCTGGGTGAACGGGAAGCCTGAGCCCACGTTCCAACGGCCGCTGAACTCCCACTGTTTACGTGCGCCGCCGGTGTATGTCACGATGAGGTTGACGTTATGACGACGGTCGTAGTGGGTGCGGTAGTTCACCATCTCACCAAATGCGTTTTCATAGTTTTTATTGACGTAAGCCAAGGAATATGCTGCCCAGAAGTACCATCTCAGATACTCGTATTTCACCGAGAAGTCGACGCCGTAGGCCTTACCGTTCTCGAGCATAAAGTCGCGCCATTCGACTTCCGAAGCGTTGGCCGGATGGTTGTTTTCGGCGTAGACCTGGTTACGGTTGAGGTTGGTGAGCTGTCGGAAATCTTTGTAATAGCCTTCGACGTTGAGGGTGATGTTGTCGAACACGTCGAACTCCGTTCCCACGATGTAATGGTTGGCTTTCTGGAGCTTGGTATTGACTGTTTTTCCGTTGAAATGCTTAGGAATATTGTCTTGTCCCGAGAGGAATCCGTAGAACAGGTTCACCACGTCGCGGTCGCTGTTGGCTGCTATGAGGTTTTGCGAATACATGCCTGCTGCCGCCTTGAGGCGGAACCAGTCGGTGACGTTGTATTTGATGGCGAGACGCGGCTCAGGCGAGATCTCCGCCAGGGATGCGTACCATTGAATACGCATACTCGGCTCGATGATGAGCTTGTCGAGCTGCCATTTGTATTTGACGAAAGCGCCGAGCTCGGTGGTGTTTTCCGTCTGATTAAGTCTGATGCCGTTCGACTTGGTGTAGTCGAACACCGTCTTGAAACCGAGCATCTCGATACCGTATTTCAAGGTGTTTTTGCCAAGGAAATAAGAGAATGTGAAGCCTGCGTTGAAGCCGTCGATGGAGCTCGAGCGGCCTGGGTTATTCTCTTCCGAGAGGTTGGCGGCATATTTCGAATATGCCACGTTACCTTCGATGAGAACCGGCGATTTTCCCGGGATAAGTACAAAGTTTGATCCTCCACCGTAGGCCTTCCAGCTGAAGTCGGAGATGGCTTTGTAGTTGTTAACCTGGTCGTTGAAGTTAAAGCCGAAGAAGTTGATTTTACTGCCGTTCGGGGCGTTCAGCGACACCTTTCCGTAGACATCCTGGAAGTTATAAGGCAAAATCTCGCCTTTCAAGATGTCTTTGTAAACAGACTGGCTTGTCTGCTCGAGATATGAGTTCTTGGCCGACATGATAAACGAAATCGTCATGTCGTTCTCGTTTTTCGCCTTCTTGAGCGGGCCTTCCACCATCACCTTGGCGCCGAATGTCGAGCCGCCGATTTTACCTGAGATACGTTTCTTGTTACCGTCACGGGTGGTGATATCCATAATCGACGACACTCTGCCGCCGTATTCGGCTCCGAAGCCGCCTGTGTAAACCTCAGCGTTTCTTATGATATCGGTGTCGAACACCGAGAACAGACCGATGCTATGGAACGGGTTGTAGACTATCATTCCGTCGAGGAGCACCTTGTTTTGAATCGGCGAGCCGCCGCGGATGTATAGCTGACCGCCCTGGTCGCCTGTAAACACCACACCCGGGATGACCTGCAGATACTGTGCCAAGTCGGCCTGACCGCCCACCGAAGGGATCTTGGTGATGGTCTTAGGAGTGATATACACGACAGAAGTCTTGGTCTCGGTCTTTGCCTCGATCTTGTCGGCGCTGATGCTCACCGCCGCAAGCTGAATCGACGTCTCCTCGATGCTGAATTTCTTGTGCAGAATCTGATTTCCCTTGACCGACACCTGCTCCGTGATGGTGTCGTAGCCGATGGATGTCACCATCAGAGTATAGCTGCCGTCGGGAATACGTGTGATGCTGAAATATCCGTTGATATCGGTGGTCGAGCCGTGATTAGTGCCCCTCAAAAACACGTTGGCGAACATCACCGGTTCACCATTCGACTTCTCATAAACGAAACCTTTTATGGAGTTATCACCTTGAGCGTATGCTAAAACGCTGGTAATCAATAAGAATGCCAGTAAAAATATCTGCTTTGTTGTTCTTGTAACCATCTTCATTATCAAGCAGTTTTAAATAGGATCATTAAAAACGTGCAAAGATAACGATTTTTTTATTACAAAACAAATTTATCATGAAAATTCATTAATAAAAAATGGGACAGACCAAGCTGTCCCAACAGGTTAGTAAAATATATATTGTTTTAAAGTGGTTTGTCAAAAATCATCATCGTCATCGTCACCTGAGAAAGACGAAATGATTTCGACCTTATTGACGGTTTTATCGCCTTCAATCCTGTTCTGGTATGCCATTATGCCCAGCGCCAGCAGCGAAAGCGCCAATGCTGTTTTAATCCATTTGTTGATAGGCATAATACATATTCCTATGATTATCAATAAGATAGGCCATAAATCAATCAATACATCCCAATCAAGATCAATGTCGAAGAATGTCACGCAAAGTGCCAAGACACCTATGACTATGAGGACCATGCCATTGCCGAATCCTACGTTTTTGTTTTCGTTATTGCTCATTGTTATTGTTTTTTAAAGAGTTAGCAAGAATTACAGCACCAATGATGATAAGAATCACCGGCCACAGTTTCCACACCCAGGCCACATACAGGAAGTTGTCGGCCAGCGCCACCAATCCGATGAAAATCAGGATAAGACTGGCAATCAGGGCTCCGTTGCCCGATTTCTTTTCATCTTTCTTCTCTTCCTTCGGAGTAATGTCGATGGTGTCATCGTCGATTTTAGTGTCGCTTCCCGGGCCGAGTGTGTTTTCTTCAGGTATCACGATCCAGAGGATGATATACATCCAGAAGCCGAATCCGCCGCCGATCATGGCCACCACGAAAAGCACTCGCATCAGGGTGACGTCGATGTTGAAATAGTTGGCCAATCCTGCGCAAACACCCGCAATCATCTTGTTGGTACGGGCACGTTCAAGTCTTTTAGCGTTATTTTCCATATCTGTAATATGTTATAAATTGACATTTTTCACCTTTATAACGTAGAAAAGTGAAATTTGCTGCATCAAAAGTAAAAAAAATTAAGATAATTCTTTTCCGAAGCGTTTGTAGTAGGCAGGACGCTTCTCTTCCGGTATATCTTTGAGCATCATGTCGAGCTCTTCTTTCGGATAGTCGGTAAACTTGAGCAGAAGCAGTCCGTCGAGGGTGTCGTTGAAGTCAGGGTCGACGTTGAAACACAAGAACTTGGAGTTGATCTTGAGATATTTCTTAAACAGCGTAGGCATGCGGTAGTCGCCGTTGCTGAGCTTCATGAGGTAACGGTCGAACTTGTCGACGGTCTCCATGTTTTTCTCCAGCAAAACCTCGATGTCGCACTTGTTGAAGTTAGGCACGAACGGAGTCTTGGGGTGGAACAGCTTCGACATCTCCTCGTTGGTGTGTTTTGTGGTAACGTAGTAAACCATGAGACTCTGGTAGAACTTCGGGAACCAGCTGCTAATGCTGACAGGTCCGATGAAATAGTTCATCGTCGGGTAGCGCATGATGGTTTCCATCAGTCCTTTGAGGAGTAGCAGAAGCGGAAGTATGTCTTTCTGGTAGTCGACCGACACAAACGAGCGGCCGAGCTCTATCGTCTCTTTTAGATAAGGCTCGAATTTCGGGTCGATATTAAACAGCGAGTCGACGTAGAAGCCGCGCGCGCCGAAGTTTTTGTATATCTCATCGCCTATGCCGATACGGTAGCCGCCGGCGATAGTCTGCTCCTTGGTATCCCAGAGGATGAGGTGTTTGTAGTAGGTGTCGTAGTTGTCGGTGTCGATGCTCTTGCCGGTGCCTTCGCCCACAGCGCGGAACGCCTCTTCGCGGCGACGCCCCATCTCGTGCATCACATGCGGGATCTTGTCGTAGTCGGCAAGATAGCACTCGAAGTCAGCTGTGGTAAACAGCAGCGATTTCTTGCGGATGGCGCGGAGCTCGCGGGCAAGGTCCGACGGACGGAACGGCGGGTCGATAGGATCGCTGACGCGCGAACGGAACTTCTTGGTTTCCTGCGAGATATTGGCCTGCAAGGCGTAGCTGCGGTTTTTGAGATATGCCGCAAGCGCTTCAGGAGTCTCGTATTGTGTCACCTCCGACTGGAGAATCGGCTTGCCTATCTTCATGATAAGCTTTTTGTTGCGTTTGTTGAGCAACTCCTTCACGAGACGGAAAGTGCCAAGGATAGGATGAATCCTCGTCAGGAAGTAAAACTTATGCGAGTTGTTTCCGTCGAAATACACAGGAATAACAGGCACATTGGTCTTCTGGACAAGCTTGGCTATCGACGGCGACCATGCGATATCTTCAGGATAGCTGTGTCCGTGATAGCGGGCCACTTCGCCTGCCGGGAAAACGCCCAAGCCGTGACCTTCCTTGAGCTGATTCAGCGAAGCTCTGATGCCGCCGTTGCTACCTGCGAGTTCTTTATTATTCTCGAAAGGATTGACGGAGAAAAACACATCTTTAAGATTCGGGATGAAGCCGAGGACGAAATTCGCCATGATCTTAAAGTCGGGACGCACCCTCGCAATAGCGTTATAAAGGATGATTCCCTCGATACCTCCGAACGGATGGTTGCTGACGAGCATGAAAGGACCTTCCTTCGGGATGCAGTTGAGCTCATTCTCATTTACGTCGTAAGTGATGTTATAACGCATGAGCATGTCGTCGGTAAACGGCAGATTCTCGAGGTCGGCTGATGGTGAATACAAGCGGTTGATCTTCCGGAAGCCCAATATATTCAGGCCAAGAGCTACGAGAGGCTTGGTCAGTTTGCTCCACTTGAAGTATCTGATAATGTCGTCGCTTGTAAGAAGTTTTTTCATTACTCGTTTTTAAACTTGCAAATATACAACATTTTTCAATACGTTCGACAAAATAATTTTTATTTAAATATCCGAAAAGGTATTGCCATGTCAAAATTTTTTCATAAATTTGCCGAATTGTAAAAAAATAAAAGGACAACAAATTAAAATTTAAAATACATGAAGAAAATCTTATTACTTGGTGATGAGGCCATTGCGCAGGGCTTTATTGATGCCGGAGGCAGTGCCATCAACAGTTATCCGGGTACTCCTTCAACACAGATTACGGAGTATGTCATAAACTCTAAACAGGCCAAGGAACAGGGCGTTATCGCCAACTGGTGCGCCAATGAGAAGACAGCTCTCGAGGCTTCGTTAGGTGTGGCTTACGCCGGAAAACGCGCCATGACATGTATGAAGCATGTCGGACTTAACGTGTGCGGCGACCCGTTTATGAATGCTGCCATCATTGGAACAAAGGGCGTTCTGATAGTCGTTGCCGACGATCCGAGCATGTTCTCATCGCAGGACGAGCAAGACAGCCGTTTCTACGGTCACTGGGCCATGATTCCGATGCTGGAGCCATCGAACCAGCAAGAGGCTTACGATATGGTGCATTATGGATATGAGTTGAGCGAAAAGCTCGGCACTCCAGTGCTTTATCGCATCCCTACCCGTCTGGCACACAGCCGCGCCGGTGTTGAACTGAGACCAGCCCGCAAGCAGAACGAGCTCACCGAACCGGCCGACGCAAGGTCATTCGTGCTCCTTCCTGCCAACGCCAAACGTCTTTACAGACAGCTTATCGACAAGCAGCCGGCATTCACAAAGATGTCGGAGGAATCGGGATACAACAAATTCATTGAAGGTACCGACAAGAAGATTGGCATCATCACGACAGGTATTGCATACAACTACCTCATGGAGAACTTCCCTGGCGGGAAATGCCCATATCCAATAGTGAAGATTACTCAATATCCGTTGCCATACAACATGATTAACCGTCTCTATGACGAATGCGACGAGATCCTCGTTCTCGAAGACGGTCAGGCATTCGTAGAGGAATTGGTGAAAGGCTTCCTCGGCAAGGGAAAGAAAGTGAGAGGCCGTCTTGACGAGACCATCCGCCGTGACGGAGAGCTCAACGCCGAGAAGGTGGCTCAAGCACTTGGAATGAAGAAAGAAGCAACATTGGCTGTGCCGGAAGTCGTAACCAACCGTCCTCCAGCGCTCTGCCAGGGCTGCCCGCACGTCGACAGCTACACAGCTTTGAACGAGGTGATGGCTAAACATAAAGGTGGCAAGGTATTCGGCGACATCGGCTGCTATACATTGGGCTTCAACATGGGTGCCATCAACACCACAGTGTGTATGGGTGCTTCAATCACCATGGCCAAAGGTGCCAGCGAGGTGGGCATCTTCCCCTCTGTGGCAGTCATCGGCGACGGTACCTTCGGTCACAGCGGTTTG
>JAFZXR010000051.1 GCA_017616675.1 Bacteroidales bacterium | reverse complement strand
TGGTCTCGAAGTTGTTGTATGCGTCGAGACGGTCCTGATCGTTGACCCAGCGCTGTGGCGTTGGCTTGCTCATGGCTTCTTTCTGGCGGTCGGCCATGCTGAGACCGTTCCAATGTGCGAAGTCGGTGCCTGACTTATCTGATGCCTGATTCTCGAGGTCCGGGAGGACGCAGATGCCTGCCATCTTACCGCGGAGCCAGCCCTTCTCGCTGACGTCGGCACCCCAAGCGATCGGGTAGTCGTTGTCGATGGCGTAGTTCATGATCTGCATAAACTCGTCGATAGGGAGGTTATAGGCTTTGCCCCAGCGCCAGTTGTCCTGCACCTCGATGACGAACTCTTCGTACCAAGGCTGGTGAGCAAATGAAGCGATGTTGACATAGTCGTCCATGTTCAAACCTGTCGACTTTGCGAATGACATTGGGTCATATTTCTTTCCTTTGTAGGTGAACTCCTCAGGGCATTTGCCGATGTAGGCGTCGAGGATGCCTCTGAGAGCTGTCTTCCAAAGAGGAGTGTGGTTCTCGTCGGTGCCGAGCTGGAGGGTCTTGCATTTCTTTGCGACTGCCTCAACGAATGGGTCGCAAACCGTTGAAAACTCTGAGAAGTCGGAGAGGCTGTCGCCGTGCATCTGACCTGCTCTCATCTCTTCGTCAGGGACGAGGCCGTAATGCTTGATGGCGTAGATCACATCACCGAATGCGCCGCCTTGTGAGAAGGAGACATCGCCGTGGGTGCGCACTGCCTTTTCTGCTCTGTCTTCGTAAGTCTTATAAACGATGTACATCTCCGAGAAATCGTACTCAGGCTTGCCCATGCGGAGCAGTTCTGCCTCGAAGAAACCGAGTGTCGAGTAGCACCAGCAGGTACCTGCTCTGTTCTGGTCTTTCACAGGAGTGATAGGCAATTCCTTGATGATTTCGAATTTGTAGCCTTCAGCTTCCTCTGGTTTCTGATCGCCTTGCGGAGGCATTGGCTGTGCAAATGCTGACATGCCCATGAAGAGGGCTGCTGCCAGGAATAAGTGTTTGAATTTCATTGTGTTAAAAATTTATTTGATTGATAATTTGTCTTTCATTCCATCGCTGAAAGCTTCTTTATTCACTGTGAAGAACACGGTGTGAAGCTTCACGAACTCCTCTGAGCAGTACCAGTAGCCTTTGTAAGGACCTGTCTCGCCCCATGAGTTCTTTACCTTATAATATTTAGTGCCGTTTTGGTCGTGAGCTATGCCAACGAGCAGCATGCTGTGGTCGTCGCCGGTACTCCAGTCGTTGTAAGCCTGTTGATGCATCTCGGCTGTGATCTCTTTTTCAGGCATCACATACTCGAAAGAGTATTGTTTTTCAAGCACTTCCTCATCGGTCATCTTCTTGAAAGCCTTAGGGTTGCTCTCGCGAATCTTGTTGACGTCGTCTTCAGGTACGATGGCGACGCCTGCCTTGCGTGAGAAGCCTTTGTCGCTGACATCCTGCGCCCAGCCTACTGTGTAGCCGTTGTTCAAGGCATTGTCGACCTCTGCCATCATCTCGTCGAAGCCCATATTGTAAGTCATGGTGTAGGTCCAGTTGTCGGGGATGAGCATGAGGAACGGCTTGTACATCTCCTGATCGAGGAATGATGAGAATTGCACGTATTCGTTGATATCCAGAGCATATTTCTCTGCGAATGACTTTGGAGTGTATTTCACGCCTTCGTATTCAAATTCTTCAGGCACTTCGCCGAGATAAGCGTCGAGGATGGCATTCAAAACCTTAGGATATGTCTCGAATAACAGACGTCCGTTGCTTTTCTGCGTCACTACGCGGGCATAGCCGTCGATGGTCTTCTGCAGCTCGGAATGGTTGTGTCTGTCGTCGCCGATCACCAGGCCGCTGTAGGCCTCATCGGTGATCATTCCTGCGTCGTTGATGGCATAGAGCACATCGCAGACTTCACCGCCCACGCTGAGATTAGCGGCAGTGTGCAGCTTGACGAAACGGTCGAACTTCTTGGTGTAGGCCCAACGCACGGAAAACATCTCCGAGAGGTTGAGTTTCACATCATATTTTCTTAAAATCTCAGCTTCGGCGAAGCCTGTTCCGGCAAAGCACCAGCATGTGCCCGACTTAGCCTGATTCTGGACTATTGTGTGAGGCACTTCCACGTCGTCGGTAAACTTGTAGACGGGTTTCTCATCTTTCTGAGCCTGCATCGGCAGCGCGAAAAGCATCGAAGCTACTAATAATACTGTGATTTTCAGCGTTTTCATATCTTAAATTTTTGAATTTTAAATCTTAAATTTCAAATCAAATCAATCTACAAAGATACAAATTTTTTGTCAAAAAGCATGTCACAATACAAAAAAATAAAAATTTATCGAATTGGTAAGATATTTTACTATCTTTGCAATGCTAAAATTGGTTTTTTATGGCTTTTATTCCGACAAAATACAAAGTGCAATGCGTCGCCGACGGTCGTATCGGTGAAGATTCAGGTTGGATGCTCGATTTCCCGAATTGTGAGAAGCCGAGCCTGATTCGTGCTATTTATGAAAAGAAACAACTCGAGGTGAAAGAGGAAAATGGCGGTCTTTACCGTTTTGCCGACTGGCTTCCGATTAAGACTCTCTTGAAGGGTGCCTCTTGTCCGGTGACTTATAAAAGTAAAAATCTTGCTAAGAAGCTGGGACTCAATAACTTATATATCACTTTCAATGGTTATTATCCTGAGATTGGCGCTAGGATGCGCACCTGCTCATTTAAAGAGACTGAGGCGTATTCCGTTTGTGCCCGTCTTGGTGCTGAGATGCGCGACAAGGTGATGGTGGTGTCGTCGGCAGGCAACACCGCGAGGGCGTTCGCGCAGGTGTGTTCCGACAATAATATCAAGCTTTTGCTGACGGTTCCGGAAGATAACATCAACGCGCTTTGGTTTGAGAAGCCGCTCAATCCGTGTGTGAAACTGCTTTGCACCGAGAGTGGAAGCGATTATTTCGACGCGATAAATTTAGGAAATATCGTCTGCGAGATGGACGGATTCTTTGCTGAGGGCGGTGCCAAGAACATTGCACGCCGCGATGGCATGAGTACCACCATGATGTCGGCGGTGACCACTATCGGTCGCATCCCTGACTTCTATTTCCAGGCCGTTGGCAGCGGAACAGGCGCCATCGCGGCGTGGGAAGCCAACCTCCGTTTCATCGAAGACGGCAGGTTTGGAACGAACAAAGCCAAGATTTATGCTTCGCAAAACAAGCCGTTCACCCCGATGTACGACGCTTGGAAGGCTCATTCGAGGGCGATGTTGCCTTACGATGCTGAGCAGGCACGTAAAGACGCGGCTGAGATTGATGCGAAGGTGCTTTCGAACCGTAAACCGCCGTATTCGCTGGCTGGCGGACTCTTCGACGCGCTTGAGGATTCAAATGGCGACATGTTTGCGGTGAGCAACGACGAGTCGAAGAAGGCTCGCGATATGTTCAAAGATACTGAAGGTGTCGACATCCATCCCGCCGCCGGTGTGGCGACGGCTTCGCTGATGCAGGCAATCGCTAACAAACAGGTCAAGGCCGACGACGTGATCATGCTCAATATCACCGGCGGCGGTGAGGCGCTGTTCAAGAAAGAACATGACGTCTGGTATCTGAAACCGGATCACGTCTTCAGTGTAAATGCATCAAAAGAAGAAATTAAAGGTTTCGTGAAGACGAAACTCTAAAAAGGATAAGCGCCTGACGGCTGATAAGAAGGATAAGCGCTTCGCTGATAAAATAAGATAAGGGGGATAAAATCTTATCCTCCTTATCCTTTTTATCCTTTCTTATCCTTATTTTTCAATAAACGCCAGGATGTCGCCTTTTTTCACCATTTTGCCTTGTTCAGCAACCACCTCAACGAGTTTGCCGCTCCAGTTGGTCTTGATTTCCTCGGGGGCGTAAGGTGTCTGCACGTAGCAGAAGGTGTCGCCTTCGTTGTATTTTGTGCCTGTCGCAGGCGGTATCGACTTCTCGTAGGCGTCGAGTTCCCAAATGATGCGGCCGCTCACAGGTGATGTGACGGCTTCGGCGTTCGGGTGACGCATCTTACGCAGGTCGTCGAGGTTGACGGTGATGCCGCTCGATTCGGCTTTGACCTTCATCTTAGCCTCTAATTCCTGGTTGAAACGACGTTTTGCCTCGCCCGACTTGTAT
>JAFZXR010000002.1 GCA_017616675.1 Bacteroidales bacterium | reverse complement strand
TTGTGAACTAGGCGGGAGTCGAACCCACAACCGCCTGATCCGTAGTCAGGGACTCTATCCAATTGAGCTACTAGTCCATTGCGATTTGCGCTGCAAAATTACAACTTTTTTTGATTGATTATTCAAAAAATCATAAAAAAATTTGATTTGTTTTAATTGTTTGATAATCAAAATGTTATATATCTTTCAACTTTTAACATTCAACTTTCAACTAAAAAAGACGGTCATTCGGCCGTCTTTTTTGTGGGGGAGGGTGGACTCGAACCACCGAACTCATCCGAGGACAGATTTACAGTCTGTTGCAATTGCCGCTATGCGACTCCCCCTGCATTTCTGCGCTGCAAAATTACGGAAAATTCCGCAATCGGCAACATTTTTTAATAAAAATTTGAAAAATTTTATAATGATTTAAAAATCAATAGATTACAGAGCACTGGCGCAGCGATGACGCATGGAAACAGCCTACCGCCTTGCCTTCAGGATAAATGTTGGTGCGTACATTATGCGGCGTTCCCATCATCGGGTTAGTGCCTGTACTGGAGGCAATTTCGAAGATATAATGCGCATAATCGCGCGGTATCGACCACAGATCCATGGTGACGGTATCGCCTGTGTGAACCACCTCCAGACTGTCTTTCTGGTTGAGAGCATAGACGGGGAACTCACCGACCATCGCTACCATGGCAGGACTGTTGAAATAGATGCCCGCAAAGCCATACAACTCGAAAAGCTCGCATCTGGTAAGAGTGTCGCCGCCCACTTGCTCATCGTTGATCTTAACCCTAATCATATAATAGGTGTTCGGGTCGTCGGTAGTCTGGAAATACGGGTAAACGCCATAATAATCAGGCACTTCCAGCGCGTTATACACATAAGGTTTAATCTTTATGGAATCGATGCCGTCGACATTGATATTCATCTTCGAATCGGCGTAGAAATGCTGATGCCCATCCTCATTCGAGAAATCGACAGAGAGATGGTAAGAATGCTCAGTCTGACCCGCAAACTCGTCGACCGACTGGTAATAGCCAGGATTTTCAGTCTCTTCGAACCATAAAGTATCGGCACCATCTAGCACATAAACCACAGCGTCGGAAATCATCTCGGGAGCACCTCCATAAAAATCTTCAGTATAGCTCAAGATGACCTCATGATGCTTGTATTCGTCTGTTATTGAGCCACTTATGCCCACAAGACGCTCGCCGTCGACCACGTCGATTTTCATCTTCTCGGTGCAGGCTACAAGTCCGATGATTGTCAATAATATGATGAGTGTCTTTTTCATTGCCTAAAACTTGAAATTATACGATATTGAAGGTACTATCGAGAATAGATACATCTTTTTTGTCTCAAGAGTGTTGTCGTCGCCAGGCGAGAACATCACAGCCCAGGTGTTGTGGCGTCCGTAGACGTTGTAAACCGAAGCGTTCCATTCTCCGTGCCAGCGCTCGTGATCTTTGCCTTTCCAGGTAACCGAAAGATCCAGACGATGGTAGTCGGGATAGCGGCTTTGGTTGCGGTAGCCGTTGTAGATGGCGTAAGTCGAGCCGTGGTCGGTGAACTTGCCGTAAGGGTAGGTAACGGGCTGTCCGGTGTTGTAGATCCAGTTGGCCGAGACATTTAACCGGTCGTTAAACTCGTAGTTTACCACAATGCTGATGCAATGCGGACGGTCGTAAGGCGAGCGGTATTCCTTGTCGTGACTGATGCCTTTGACGGTGCGGAATGAGCGGCTGTAAGTGTATGATACCCAGCCAGTTAGCTTGCCATAATTCTTTCTTACGATGAACTCTGCGCCATATGAGCGGCCTTTACCCACGCGCACCTCGCCGTCGATGAGCACATTGCCGTAAAACGATGCATCGTCTTTAAAATCAATGACATCGGTGAGATGTTTGTAGAAGATCTCGCCCGAAGTCTCAATGTCGTTACCACGGAAGTTACGGAAATAACCAACAGCAAACTGGTCGCATTTCTGCGGTTTGATGTTAGGACTCGTCGGGAACCACACGTCGAAAGGCAGTCCGCCCGTGGCGTTGTTGGCGATCTGCGCATACTGCACAGTCCTTGAATATGAAGCCTTTACCGATGAGGTAGGAGTGAGGCGGTACATCGCGGCAAGACGTGGCTCGAGGTTGACTTCAGTGTGGAAAATCTCGCCCGCAGCGTAGTTTATCGAGTCGTAGAACTGATATTGGTCGTTGAACAAGTAAAGCGTCTCTTTTCCGATATTCTGATACATCGAGAGTCGCAGTCCGTATCTTATTGAGAAGAAAGGACTTAGGTTGTGTTCGTGACCGTAATACAGTGCCGATTCGATGGCTTTGCGATACACTTTTTCCTGAGGATCGACGCCGATATATTGCGCCACGACGCCGGTACGATCGTCGAGTTCGCCTTGGCTGTAACGGTGGAAAGTCGAGGAAATGCCGAACTTTGCGGTGATATTGCCGTTCATCAGCCAGGTGAAGTCGTATTTACCAGTATAGTCGTTGATGCCGGCGGTAATAGTGAAGTCGTAAGGCTTCATCGTAACGTCGACGTTGTAGCGGTATCTCGTGAAGTTGAACGTGAGGTTCGATGTCAGCTTATCGTTGAAGATATGGTTCCAACGCGCGGTGGCAGTGGTGTTTCCATAGCCAATGCTCATCATCTTCACTATGCCTATCTTGTCGTAGCCGTTGTAAGCCGAGAGGTAAAGTCTGTTATTTTTGTTGAACACGTGCGTGATCTTGCCGTTGAGGTCGTAGAAATACAGGCGTGTATCTTTGAGTTTCTTAATAAAATAAGGTGTCAGCAGTCCGCCGTAAGTCACACGACCGGCGAGCATGACAGCCGTCTGCTGGTGGTTAAATGGCATGTTTAGCATCAGGCGGCTTGTGAGGATTCCGACGCCTCCGGTCATGGTGAAGCGATCGGGAATCTCGTCGAGTGTCTTGACGTCGAGCACCGACGAGAGACGGCTGTCATAGCTCGCCGGTATATCGCCCTTGTAGAGCGTAGCGTCTTTCACCACGTCGTTGTTAAACACCGAGAAGAACCCCAGGAAATGTGAGGCGTTATAGACAGGAGCGTCGTCCAACGTGATGAGGTTCTGGTCGGGCGAGCCGCCGCGCACGCTGAATCCCGACGAGCCTTCCGATGCCGCCTGAACGCCAGGAAGCAGCTGTATGGCCTTGATGACGTCGACTTCGCCCATCAGCGCGGGAATTCTGCGGATCTTCACCATCTCGAGCTTCTGCACGCTCATGGCGAGCTCGCGCACGTTAGCGTCTTTCTTCTGACTTGTGATGACGACGTTGTCGAGCATCTGTGATTCGGCTTTCATATTGATATTCAAGCGCCTACGCGAGTTGTCGATAACAACAACCTGTTCGATAGTTGTATAGCCGAGGTAAGAAAAACGGATTTTATATTTGCCCGGGGCGATTTGGAAATCGTAGTAGCCGTTGTAGTTGGTGGCGGTGCCTTTCTGAAGCGAGTCGTTGTAAATGGCAGCTCCCACGAGCATCTCACCGCTGTCGGCATCACGGATAACGCCGTAAATGCCAGTCTGCGCGATGATTTCGAGCGTCGCGAGAAGCATAAAAACCAAAAGAATAACGACTTTCTTCATATTAAAAATTCAGTTTGCAAAGGTATCATTTTTTTTGTAATTTTGCGAAAAAATTTAGCTATGAAATACAATTTCGACGAGATAATCAACCGTGCGGGCACCGAGAGCGTGAAATATGACTTGAGAGACAAGGTTTTCGGCAATCCTGATGTGATTCCGATGTGGGTGGCCGACATGGACTTCCGTACGCCTGATTTCATCAGAAATGCCGTGATAGAGCGCGCGAAATACGACGTTTACGGCTATACTTTCCGTGAAGACGAGTATTTTGAGGCTATAGCGAAGTGGATCAGCCGTCGTCATGGCTGGGAAGTGAAGAAGGAATGGATGACGTATACGCCGGGCGTGGTCGCTGCTTTCAATATGGCTGTGATGGGCTTGACCAAAGAAGGCGACGAGGTAATCATACAGCCGCCGGTCTATCCGCCGTTTTTCCATGCCGTGGAGAGTCATAACAGGAAACTGGTGCAGAATCCATTGATTGATACCGTAGACGGCTTTGTGATGGATTATGAATTGCTTGAAAAGCAGGCTAAGACAGCTAAGATGTTGATACTCAGCAATCCGCATAATCCAGTAGGACGCTGCTGGACTCGCGAGGAGCTGCAGAAATTGGGTGAAATCTGTTTGAAAAACAATGTTATTGTCTTTTCAGATGAAATCCACTGCGATTTAGTTCTTCCGGGATTTAAACACGTGCCTTTTGCCAGTGTTTCCAAGGAGTTTGAGCAGCATTGCATCACGGCGCATGCGGCGAGTAAGACTTTCAACCTTGCCGGAATGGCCACCTCGACGATTATCATCGCAAATGATGAATTGCGTAAGAAATACGTTGACTTTGTTGACAGTACGGAGATCAATCTTGGAAATATTTTCGGTAAGATTGCCACGAAGACGGCCATGGAGCAAGGTGAGGAGTGGCTGCAGCAGTTGCTTCAATATATAAAAGGTAATATCGATTACGTGGTCGATTTCATTCATAAAAATCTGCCGAAGATTCGCGTCCATAAGGCTCAAGCCACATATATGCTTTGGCTTGATTTCACGGCCTACGGATATGATAATCAGACGCTTAACCATAAGATGATATTTGAAGCCGGCTTAGGTTTGAATAATGGAAAAGAGTTCGGGAAGCAAGGCGAACAGTGTTTGAGAATCAATTTAGCGTGTCCGCGAAGTGTCGTCGAGACGGCAATGGAGAAAATGAAAAAGACCTTCTGACGAAGGTCTTTTTTTGTGACCTGGCTGGGGCTCGAACCCAGGACCCCCACATTAAAAGTGTGATGCTCTACCTGCTGAGCTACCAAGTCGGTTGAACTGTAGCGTTCAATTTGCGACTGCAAAAATACTACATTTTTCGTTACCTACAACAAAAATTTTCAAAAAATTTTATTCGAGGATTCCCTTACCCTGACGTGTGATAAGTATCTCATTTTCAGTGCAATCCACGATTGTACTCTCTTTGTTTTCGCCAGGTCCGCCGTCGATGATGATGTCGACACGGTCTTTATAATGCTCATTTATCTCCTCAGGATCGGTCAAAAAGCCTGAAATTTCGTCTTCATCGAGGATGGAAGTGGTCATAATCGGGCAACCTAATTCCTTGACGATGTTGGTGATTATCGGCTGATTCGGGATACGGATACCGATGGTCTTGCGCTTGCTTTGGAAAATCTTCGGGATGTTGTTATTTGCCTCGAGGATGAAGGTGAAAGCGCCCGGGAGATTACGTTTCATAAGCTTGAACACCTCATTATTGATTGGCTTGGTGAACTCAGAGAGTTGACTTAAGTCGTTGAAAATAAATGAGAAAACAGCTTTTTCCTTCCTGATGCCTTTAATCTGCGCGATACGTTCGAAGGCCTTGTTGCTCTTCACGCTGCAGCCGATGCCATAGATTGTGTCGGTGGGAAAAATGATAACCCCGTCGTCGTTTAGGCAATCAAGAATCATCTTGAGGTGACGCGGGTTCGGGTTATCAGGATGGACTTTTAGAAACATATTGTGATCCGGTTGGGATTCGAACCCAAGACCCACAGCTTAGAAGGCTGTTGCTCTATCCAGCTGAGCTACCAGACCATTGCTTTCGCGCTGCAAAATTACAACTTTTTTGTGAAATAATATTCAAAAATACAAAAATAATTTTGTATTTCGTAATAGAGTGAGAGTCAATAAGTTAATAAACTACTTCTTGTTCGTAGGAGGCTGTGGCTTCGACTTTTTGACGTTGATGACGCTACCCATGAACTCCATTTCATTGGTCTCGACCACGGCTTTATATGCCTCATTTTCAATAGGCATCTCAATAAAACCGTAGCATTTCGACCGATTTGTGTCGTGATCCATGATAACCTTACACGACGAAACCGTGCCAAAACGCTCAAAGAGACGGCGCACGTCATCGACAGTCGTCCTTGGGGATAACTTGGCTATAAAAATCTTCATAATGAAAAAATTTGTTAATAAAAACCCTAAGTGCTTAAATATCAGCGGCAAAGATATACAATCTTTTTTATAAAAGCAAGTTTTTTAACAAAATTTTTCAAATTATTTTGCGACTTCCATTATTTTGCTGATGATTTCGGTGTTGTCCATCACGCCCGAAAACTTCTCTGCGCCCGGTCCGAATGAGAATACCGGGACGAACACTGCAGAGTGACTTCCCGTGCTCCACTTGAAGTCGGTGCGGGTGTAGTTGCCCTGGGGATCGACGATGGTAAGGCCGCCAGTTTCATGGTCAGCGGTGACGACGACGAGGGTGTTGCCGTCTTTCTCGGCGAAGTCGAGTGCCACATTGATGGCTTTGTTGAAGTCGATCATCTCTTCGACCATAGTTGCTGAGTCGTTGTCGTGGCAGGCGAAATCGATCTGTGAGCCTTCGACCATGAGGAAGAATCCGTTTTCGTTGTCAAGCATCTCGATGGCCTTAGCCGTTGCCTTTGGCAGGTAGTCGCCGCGCTCAGGAGCTTTTATCATGTGTTTCTCGCATGTCAGCACCATGGTACGGGCGTTGTTGTCATCGATTTGTTCAAGCGAATCGTAGATATTCCAGCCTTTCTCCCACATCTTGCCGAGAAGGTCAAGACTATCCTTGCGTTCAGTAAAATATTTCTTGCCGCCGCCGAAAAGCACGTCGAGGCCTTCTTTTTCGGAGATCTCGAGAGCAATCTCCGCGTTGTTGTTGCGGTTTATGTTATGCGCGATAAAGTCGGCAGGGGTGGCGTGAGTAACCGAGCAAGTCACCACGATGCCGGTTTTCTTACCTTGTTGGGCGAAAAGATCAAGCATGCTTGGCACTGCGATGCTGTCGGGATTCATTCCGACCATCTTGTTTGTTGTCTTTTGGCCTATGGCTATTGCTGTGCCTCCGGCTGCCGAGTCGGTGATCTCGTTTGATGCAGATTTTGTTATTGAGAAGCCGGAATATGGAAAACGTTGGAATGCTGTGGGTTCTGGGCTTGTGAGGATGAGGGAGTAGACCTGTGCGGGACCCATTCCGTCGCCAATCATCACTATGATATTTTTGGCTGTTTTTGGAGCCTGATTTTCGTTATTTGAGCAGCTAATTGTTGAAAATAAAGCTGTTACGACGAGTAAAACTGATAAAAATCTGCGTGTTTTCATGATAAAAATATTTTCGCAAATATAATAAAATTCTGATTATCAACAATAAAATAAGGAATTAAAAATTTTTTCAAAAAATGTTTGGACGTATTAAAATTTGTTGTATTTTTGCACCCTGTTAAGCCACAAAACATGGAGAGGTGGGTGAGTGGCTGAAACCAACAGTTTGCTAAACTGTCGTAGCCCCTAAGGCTACCGGGGGTTCGAATCCCCCCTTCTCCGCCGGAATATCGGGGCATAGCGCAGTCCGGCTAGCGCACCTGCTTTGGGAGCAGGGGGTCGCAGGTTCGAATCCTGCTACCCCGACACAAAAAAAAGACGCTGAAAAGCGTCTTTTTTTTGTCTTTACTTTGGCCATTAGCTGTTGGCTATTGGCCTTGATAATTTCTATTATTTTATCACAATTTTCTGTGTCATCACTTTGTCAGCGTTGATGAGACGCAGGACATACGTTCCCGGAGCCATTCCACTTGTAGAGACGTTTCCTGAAACGTCTCCATCACGTGAAACAATCACACGACCCATCATATCAATAACCTGCAAGGTTGCACCTTCAAGATCAGTCGTAATGATGATGTTGCCGTTGTTGATGAAAGCAAATGTTTCATTGTCGTCTGCGTCACCACAAACGAATACCAGCTTGAATCTGCTAGCATAGTCCGACGTCATGGCCACGAAGTTGTAGCTCGGAGTCCGGAGCAGGTCGATGTCGGCGCCGGTCATGTTGTCGATCAGATGCAGGTAACCCATCTCAATGTCTTCTGCGTCCGCTGTGATGGTATAGAAGCCGTTTTTGGCGGCTTTGAAGTAGACGGGCATTTCGTTGCCTTCCATAGGCACGACAGCCCAATCCTGATGATTACGTGTGGCAAAAATCTTTGTGCTGTTCTGGTTAAGCATAAGTTTCTCCAAAGGCTCACCCTCGCGTTTCACGATGAGACGATCGATGAGCTGGTCATTCTCGCTGATTTCCAAGTTGATATGACCCGTTTTTGTTGTCTCGTCTTTCGCGCCGCTGTTGAAGGTGATGGAGGCATTTTGGTCTGTGGCCTTCACGAAGAATCCTTCGCCTGGTTTCAGCGGGTTGTTGTCGCCGATATTGTCCACCATCAGGTCAGTTCTAGCGGCATTCATCCGATAGATTTCATCAGCCACGTTGCTGCCTGTGAAGCTCGTCACGTTATGCGCAAATGGATTGCCCACGAGGTTGAAGCCCGCCAAGTCAATGCCGTCGGTATAGCTTAGTGGCACGTTTACTGTGGCATTGCCCGCGTTCAGCGTACCGTTGAGGCCGAGTGTGACATCTTGATTGTTGGCATAAAGATAGCCTTTTGCGGCCTCCAGCTCGGTGAAGCTGTTGGCAGTGTTCTTGTAGTTGCGCCAATAGTGTGTGGGCTCATCGTAATAGTAGAGGTCGTATTCGTCTTCCAGCAGGTTGTCCATATCAGCGATTGCGCCGTTTTCCGCAGATGAATAGCCGATGAGATACCAGCCGTCGGTCTTTGTCTCGCCTTGGGTTTGTTGTACTGTATATGCCGTGATTTCCTTCTGCACTGTGGCATTCACATTTTCGTTATTGTGATACAACTGGCCGCCGTCGGCGATGGTGAGGGAGCTGCCATAATACAGCGAAACGCTGTTCGCATTGGCTGTGTAGCCGCTTGGAATGATGGCGTTGGCCACTACTGCCACGTCACTGCTACCAGCAGGTACCGCTTTACCTTTCCAGTTGGCTGGATCGTCCCAATCGCCATCGGTTGTAAAGACAGATTTATCGCTGAAATTAGTGAAGGTAAATGTATCAGATGATGTCGCACCATCTACTCTGATCACATCACCAGGCTGGAATGTAGTTGCTGCGAATGTTGCGATGTTATCTACAACAGTGGTAGTTAGAATCTGCTCATCGTTTACAAAAAGTGTCAATGTGCTACCGTCGTTTGTATAACACTTTATTGCTCTGTTGGTTGACTTTTCGTAATCCTTTCCGCAAATGTGCACAAATTTGTCGGTCTGATTCCACCAAGCCTTGTAAAGATAGTATGTATCTTTCTTTGTCTTGTGGTCTCTTTCAACAAGGCCCTTATTGTTCAAATATCTTAAATTATCATCTGTTGAAGTGTTTTCTCCATCG
>JAFZXR010000050.1 GCA_017616675.1 Bacteroidales bacterium | reverse complement strand
AGGTCGACATTGCCTTTGAAAGGAGCTTAGAGCTGTGTGTCGTAAGCTTCACGCACTGTGACGTCGATGGCGAATGCCATACGGCTCTCAATATGACCTTTAGTTGTGTCGAAGTGAGCGTTGCCCGGGATGATCTGACCTGGCTTTACGAGGTAGCTGAACAGCACGTTCTCGGCGGCGCGGCCTTGGTGTGTAGGGATGACATATTCAAAACCGGTGAGCTCGGTGATGGTGTCTTTCATGTGATAGAAGCTGCGAGCGCCGCCGTAGCTTTCGTCGCCCATCATCATGGCGCTCCACTGACGGTCGCTCATGGCGCCTGTGCCGGAGTCGGTCAGGAGGTCGATATATACGTAGTCGCTCTTCAGCATGAAGATGTTGTTGTGGGCTTCTTCGAGCCACTTCTCACGTTGTTCACGAGTGGATTTCTTAATGGGTTCGACCATCTTGATTTTCCACGCTTCTGCAAATGGTAATTCCATATTTTCTATATTTAAAATTTAAAAATTCAAAGATTTAAAATTGAGATGCAAAATTACGATTATTTTTCGGATAAATAAAAATATTTCAAAATTTTCATCTCTTGATTTTAATTGTCGTGAAATGGCCGTCGGATGCGGTATATTTCAGAAGAAACACGCCGTTTGTCAAGGTATTCACATCAAATGAAGCAATATTTCCGTCATAAACGAGCCGACCGAAGACGTCGAAAACCGTCACCGCGACGTAATCCTCTTCGGTGATGGAGACAGGCTCCACCGAGTAGTTGTAATCGCTGTAGAAGCTGAACAGCTCGCCCACTTCGGGCTTGGCGGTCTGGGCATATATCATCTCGCCTTTGTAGTTATATACCTCGAACGAGCATTGCGCGTCGTTGTCTTCGTAGCCGATGTTGCAATAGTTCCAATAGATTGTGAGTTGGCAGTCGACCGGAATGTCGACCGTCACGGTGCTCTCGTATCCTTCGTCGAGGCCGATTCTATACTGTACCACTCTGCGTTCATCGAAGATGGAGATTGCCGGTGAGAGCCATCCGTTGCCGGCTGAGTCGAACAGATGGAAGGTCAGAGGCTTGCACACACCGCCGGTCGCGGTCCATGTGCTCACTGTGCTTTTCGAGGCTTTGCTGCGACCGGCGGAAGTCACCACATAAGCAGTGAAATAGTTCACCTTGCCGGCAGCATCGTCGTCGAGGGTATATTCATAAGCAAGCTGTTCGCCTGGCGTCGGCGACACAAACGTATGCAGCGGCGCCTCGTTCATCAGCACTACGATGGAATCGATGGCGGTCAACGTTGCGCCGCCGATGGTTCTCGACGGAGCCTTCATCGTGATGTTGACGGCGGTGCCTCCTTCCAAAGGCTCGACAGCCATATTTCTTAATGGCGTCGACTGGTTGTAATACTCGGCGTTAGGCGCGAGGTCAATCGTGGTGGCGTGGTTATAGTTATAGGCATGATGCGTGAGATCCATGGCGTTGATGCTGTAGAATCCGTTGTCGAAGCCCTGCCATCCCCAGTTGAAATGGAAGAAGTTGTTGTTGTCGTAGCCGTCGCACAGGAAGGCGTGACCTCCGCGGGTGCCGTCTTTGGTGTAGCTATAAGCCGAATAATACATCGGACGGCCGTTGTCGATTTCGTTTTTCATGATGTTGATCCACTGCTGGTCGCTGTAGTCGTCTCTGTCGATGAAATCGGCTTCGTTGGAATAGCGGAAATACTGTTGCATGGCAGGCACCACCTCGCCCGAGTAGGCTCCAGAGGCGTTAGGGCCGTAGTTCATCTCGACACTCACACCTGCCTGGTATTCGAGCAACGCCACCGCATCGATCTGAGCTTGAGGGCTGGTGTAATCGAGGAAGTCGGGCATCAGCTCATAGCGGTAGTCGGCATCTCCGAAGTTTGCTGTCAGGGTGCCATACGACGTGCTGCCGTATCCGTAGCAGTAGTAGCTATGCGAGCCCACGCCTGTCTTAGGCCATTCCCAGTAACGCATCAGCTGTGCCATGGCGTTGGCGACACATCCCACCTTCACGTGGCCGTTGTAGCCTTCCGCGTCGACAGGACACTGGTCGTTGTAGAGCTGTGTCTGATGCCATATGGAGCTGCAGAGCGGTCCCACAGTACGGTCGCCGCGGCTCGAGAGCATGCCTTTTTCTTCAAGCATAAGCCATTGAGCTGCAATATCTTGCGATTGAGTTAGATTTTCAGATATGGCTGTCTGCAAGTCAGCGGAATATGCCTCGAGAAACACCGTCGGACCTTCCTCGGCAGCCACGACATCGAAGCTACTCTCCGTAGAATAAGCCAAGACAGGGCGCATGCGGTCATCGGCCGACACTATCACGAAGCCTTTCGGCTGGCAGTTGAACACATAAAAGGCGGTAGTGCCTGTATCTGTTTTTCCGATATAAGCCAGGCTCATCGAAGCCGATTCAGCACGATTGCCCGCGAGCATGAATCTCGCGCCAAGACGTTGCGCCGTCTCAACATCGACGGGGTTAGCGGCAAGTCCTGACAACATTGCTATAGATACAATTAACAGACAGAGCTTCTTCATTGTGTTGTTTTCAAATTTTTCGCAAAGATACAAATAAACTCATTTATAATTTCATTTTTTCCGTTTCAAAAGCTTTTTTTGTCGTTTCGAAAAATTTTTTGCCATTATTTTATGAAAATAAATTATTTTTGCATCTGTTAAAAAAGATTTTAAGGCAATGAAACGGGCAGTTCTCTTCAGACTTTTGTTTTTGATGACGATGATATTGTCGTCGATGGCCGCCATGGCTCAGTTTCCTCCGGGTGGAGGTCCTCCAGGCGGCGGCGGAAGATTTCCAGGCGGCAGACCTCCTGGACAGCGTCCGGGTGGCGACCGTCAGTGGAACCAGCAGGACATGCAGACTCCGCAGGTGAAACAGAAGAAAAAGGTACGCGAAGGCGACACCTTCACCGTGGTGGGCATGCTCCTCGACGAGAAGAATGGCGAGCCGATACCGTTTGTCAACCTCGCCGTGCTCGACTCCATCGACAGCACCTTTGTGAAAGGCGGAGTGACCAACTACGAGGGCATCTTCGAGCTCCAGAGCGTGCCGCAAGGCTCGTTTTTACTGCGTGTATCAGCCATCGGCTATGAGACATACTGGCATCCGTTTACTGTGACCAACAACACCGACCTTGGCATCTTGAAGCTTCATGAGGGCTCCTTAACCCTTGACGCTGTGGTGGTTACAGCCGAGAAGCCGCTCTTCGCGATGGATGGCGAGAAACTCATCTACAACGTGAGCGAGGACCCGTCGATACAGACAGGCACCACGGAGGACGCTCTGCAGAACGCTCCGGGCGTGGAGGTCGACGTGGAAGGCAACATCACGCTTCGAGGCGTGTCGAGCGTGGAGATCTGGGTCAACGACAAGCCTTCGAAGCTCACCGACGAGAACCTCAAGACTTACCTGCAGACCTTGCCCGCCAACGCCATCGAACGCATCGAGACGATCACCAACCCGTCAGCGAAATATGCCACCGACGCTGAGGCAGTGATCAACATCGTGACGTCGGCACACGTGAAGAGCAACCAGTTTGTGAGCTTCGGCGTGAACGGCTCGACACAGCCATTCGTCTCACCTTGGGTGAGTTATATGTGGAAGCGCGACCGCTTGAGTGTCAACGTGTTCGCGTCGGGACGTTTCAGCGACCGCGACAACACCACCAACGGATGGGAGCAGATGCGCCGTTACAACGACAGCATCGAAGACTATGAGATAACATGGTCCGACACCACAAACCAGCGCGACGCCAACCGCAGCGTGAGTGCCAACATCTTCCTGGGCGTCGACTACGAAATCGACAGCATGAGCACCATCTCGTTCGACGCGGGAGGATTCTATAACTTCAACGGCAACAAGATGTTCCGCGCACAGAACCAGCGTTACCTCGACTCGGTGCCAGAGATCGACATCATCGACTCGACATGGAGCAAGACCGACGCTAATAACATCTTCGGGCATTTCGGTGCCGACTACACCAAGAAATTCGACAACCTCGGTCATAACCTGCGTCTCAGCTTCAACTCGAGGATTATGCATAACTCCAACGAGCAGTGGTACAACCGTTATTACTGGACGCACACCTTCCCGGGCACCGACGACGAGCACCGTTACATGCTCACCGACCAGAACATGCAGGGTGCCAGCCTCGACGCACGCTACAACCGTCCGTACAGCCAGAACGGCGAGATGAGCTACGGCTTGCGTGTCGACTTCCGTAACAACGACAACACCTACGACCGTTACAACGACTCGCTCGGCGAGGTCATCGACGAGCTACGCGCGTATAAATATAAAGGTACCGAGACCGACATCAGCGCCGACGTCAACTGGACACACCGCTGGGGCGGCTTCACCTTGAGCACAGGCCTCGGCGCAGGTCCGGAGATAGTGACATACGACTACACCAGCGCCATGCCGTTCGCCGACAAAAACACCTTGAGCTACTTCACATTCCGTCCGTCGATACACCTCACCTACCGCACGCAGAGCATGCATAACATCAAACTCAACTATTCGTTGAGGATGTCGAATCCCGATGAGGAAGAAGTCAGCAAGTTCCGCAGATACGGCGAGAGCAGCTATTCGACAGGTAATCCCGACGGCTTGAAGAGCTCTTACACCCATAACATGGAGATGGGATGGCAGAAGTTCTTCGAACGCTTCGGCAACATCGGATGGGAGGCCTACGGACGCCTGAGCTCCAACGAGATAAGCTCGCTCACCGACTCGGAGTATGATCAGTTCCTCGACCGCATGGTGAGCTACTCTGTGCCTTATAACATGGGAAGCTCGTGGCGTTACGGCACCTCGGTCAACATGACATACCGTCCGACGGGATTCTTCAACGTGAGGATGTATGCCAACGTGTACAACTACGGCTATCATATGGAATACGACCGTACTGATGCTTTCGGCAACGTAAGACATACCGTCAACGAGAACGACAAATGGTCGTGGAGCGTGCGAGTGAACGCCTGGGCTAAGATCTTCAACCAGTATCAGCTGACGATGGCATTGGGTTACTCCTCGCCTACCATCAGCCTGGCCGCCGAGCGTAAGGCACGTTACTGGCTCAACATCGGAGCGCGCAGCGACTTCTTCAACCGTAAGATGTCGGTGTTTGTCAACGTGCAGGACCTCTTCAACTGGGGTGCTACCATCGGCTCAGGTTCGAAGAACACCAACCCATATTATCTCACCGACAACACCAACAAGATGGTCAACAGCCGTTACATCTCGGTTGGCGTGACATTCAGGTTCGGTAAGATGGAACTCGAGCAGAGGGCCAAGGAAGGCGACAGCGAATCAGGCGACAGCCTCGAATAAAATTTTTATTGATTAATCGTCGCGAATATGAGCAACACCGACATCGATAAGCTACAATCGCAGACCGTCGACTGGCTGCGCTATCCTCTCATGCTTCTCATAGTGTTGATCCATGCCGACACTCCGCTTTATTATTCGATGCCTCAAGCGGGCGTGAGCGCGGTGTTCCTCTACATCACGCGAACCGTCATAAGACTCGCCGTGCCAGCGTTTTTCATGTTTTCGGGTTATTGGTTTTTCAGGAAGCCTGAGACGTTTACCATCGACGACTACCGTTCGAAGATCCGCAAGCGTGTGCGCACCCTTTTCGTGCCTTATGTGTTTTGGAATTTCTTTGTCTGGGGTTTTCAGATGCTTGTCGTGGTGTTTCAGGGCCATGCGAGCTGGATTCCGAGCGACACCTTCCATTTCAAGAACATTATCGACGTCATCATCGGCTATGGCGAAGGATATCAGGGCATGCCTAAAGACTTCCAGCTATGGTTCCTCCGCGATCTCATGGTCGTCTGTCTGCTCGCTCCGCAGCTGTTTTTGCTGCTCAAGGGACGGAGACCTTATGTGCTGCTGCTCTTCGCATTCTTATATCTGATGCCGTTCCCCGAGGGTTTACACCCTATCTTCAAGAGATTTCCGGCTGCACTGCTGTTTTTCAGCGTAGGCGCCTATATGGGAATTCATAAGCAAAATATGGTCGAGATGGCGCGTAAGGTGCCAATGTGGCTGTCGGTTGCCGTCACCACGGCAGCTCTTGTGGTTCATGTGTGGCAATGCATGACTTACGGGCGTTACACCAGTCTGGCGGAGAATGTGTTCAGCATCGTCTCGGTGATACCGACGTTGCAGATAGCGTCGCTGCTGGTGGAGCGTCGTCAGCTGAAGCCGAGGCCGTTTATCGCCGACAGCAATTTCCTGCTTTTCGCGATACATCCCACGATCATGTATTATCTGCTGGTGGAGCCGCTTTCGGGCAAAATCAGCAACACTCCGCTGCATTTCTGGCTTGTCTACGCCGCCGAGCTGCTTGTCCCGGTGGTAGTGTGTATAATCTTGTATGCCTTGATGCACAGAATAATGCCTAAGACCACGAGTTTACTGACGGGAGGAAGGAGTTAGTCGCCCGGATGTTAGAGCCCGGTGCGGGTGATGATAGCGTCGTTTTGCGCTGATGCCGTCATGGCTGTGACAATCAGGGGGAAGGTCAGAATTTTCCTCATGATCCCTACATTTTTATTCTTACGAAAACCGGATAGTGATCCGAAGGATTTCTTCGCGTGGTGTTGCTAAACCATATCTCTTGTGGCGCGTCGGAGGCTTTTTCTGCGGCGGCCGGGGTCTCGTTTTCGGTCCAGTAGCTGTTGGTGAGAACGCCGTAAGCCTCAACTGTTGTTGACGGTGACACGAAGACGTGGTCGATGCGGCTGGTTGTGAAGTATTCGGTCTTGAAAGCGTTGAAGGTGCCGTTTTCGGCGAAGCGGATGCGGGCGGCTTCGTAGGAGTCTTTCAAGAGGCCTGAGTCGATGAAAATATTGTAGATTTCGTTAGTCTGGTCGACGTTGAAGTCGCCTGTGAGGATGACAGGAGCGCCTTGAGCAATCTCGCGGATTCGCTCGACCACCAGTTTCGCCGCCTCACGACGCGCCACGATGCCGACGTGGTCCATATGCAAGTTAAAGAAATAGAATGTCGTGCGGTCTTTTTTCTTCTTTGCGTTGACTTGGAACTTGCCCCAGGTGCAGATGCGGATGCAGGCGGCATCCCAGCCGAGACCAGGTTTTTCGGGCGTTTCGCTGAGCCAGAAGTTGCCGCTGTCGAGGAGAGTGAGCTGGTCTTTCTTATAGAAAATAGCTTCGTGTTCGCCAGCGCGGTTGCCGTCGTCGCGGCCGATGCCGATGTAGTCGTAGCCATCGAGACCTTTCAGCATGTCTTGAAGCTGACCGTAAAGCACTTCCTGAGTGCCGAAAATCAGCGGATTCATGAAGTTGACCTGGTCGCAAATCACCTGGCAGCGCTTGGTCCAGACGTTGCCGTTAATGCTGTCGTTGCGGTTTTTATACCTTATATTATACGAGCCGACGAGCATCTCCTGCGCTGTGATTGAAAGCGCCAAAATGCTGAAAATGGCAATAAAAAGAAGCTTTTTCATGATTACAAAATTTGCGAGCTGTGATTTTTGGTGTCCACCTTCCCAATTGCGTCTATGATAATGCCTTTTTCATCGATGACGTAAGTTGTTCTTAAAGTTCCTTCGGTCGTTTTGCCGTACATTTTCTTTTCGCCCCAGGCCTCGTAAGCTTTGAGGATGGTGAGGTCGGTGTCGGCGATGAGGTGGAACGGCAGCTCGTATTTTGCGATGAACTTCTGGTGTGAAGCGGCGCTGTCGCGGCTAACTCCCAAAACGTTGTAACCCAACGCGATGAAGCGATGATAGTTGTCGCGGAGGTCGCAGGCTTCGGCGGTGCAGCCCGGGGTGCTGTCCTTCGGATAAAAATACAAAACGAGCTTCTTT
>JAFZXR010000049.1 GCA_017616675.1 Bacteroidales bacterium | reverse complement strand
GCATAAAGAGTTGTGTAATACCATAACGATCACGGAGATCAATCCAAAGCAGGGCGCCTTTGTCGCGAACGCGCTGCACCCAGCCGCTCAAAGTGACTTCCTGACCCACGTTGGCCATGCGAAGTTCACCACAAGTATGAGTTCTAAACATATCGTTTATTGTTATATTCTACAAAATTGCAAATTTACAACTTTTTTAAATACTGACCACTTTCATGCAACAATTTTTGCAGTCGAAGTCGAGGCGGAAACGACCGCGTTCGTTGCTGAGGTATAAAGATGTGGCAGGTTTTCCGATTTCTTTCGAGCAAAGGCCGTTGGCGTAACGGATGCAATGTTTGGTTGTCATCACCACTGTCTCGCTTTCGGGCATCGTCTTTTCCATGCCGTCGTCGATATGCGTAACGCCGTGATTCTCATAGAATTGACGGGCCAGGGCGTTAGTGACGTTGCCGAGGTATGATAGGTCGGATTGCGGGTAATCCGTTTGTAGAGACGTGCCATGGCGCGTCTCTACGGGGCGTGCCGCGCGGTGATTTGCCACCAACACGTTTTCCAATTCAGTGACTAGTTGGCGTTTCATCTCGCCGAGGATGGAGGCAGGGATGAAATAGACGTCGTTGAATTTTATTTCGATGTCGCTGACGGTGAATTTCGTGTCACCCCATTGCGACAGTTTGGTGCGGATGTTTTCGAGGGCTTTTTCGGGATTTTTGGCGATGTCTTTGGGGCATTGCAAGGAAATGCTGACATTTTCTGATGACAGCTTGAAGCCCTTGGAGGTCTCGGAGAGCTCAAGGTTTATCGGGAGTTTCCGGTTGCCGTTGGAATTTTCAACGGATTTTTGCCAGACGATGTCGAAATTGCGATATAAAGCGTCATTTCGAGCGGACATCGAACGCAGTGAGGTGGTAGTCGAGAAATCCTCTTTACCCGAATGCTTACGTTGATGGTGAATGACGGTTGAGGCGAGCACAACGTTGCCGTCGACGCCGTTGACGTTGAATCCTTGCAGTTCTTTGTTTTCGTCGAGGAAACAGAGGCCGTCGCCGTTGTGGAGTGTGATGCCGTCAAGCAGTTTGACAGTCAATCGTTTGCCGTCGATTTTCGTGATTTCGCCGATATGCTCACCCATTGACTTAGGCGTATATGGAGCATCAATGTTTTTTTGTCTTCCGTGAATGAAGTAATCGGTGAAGCCTCGATTGAACGATTTCTCGAGATTCGGGGTGAAGCCCGGCATTGACGCGCCGTGTGACGCGCGCTCCAGGTCAGACCTTCTCGCTATTATCTCGTCGAGAGCCTGACGGTAGAAGGCTGTGGTGTTTTTCACGTAGTCGGCGTCTTTGAGGCGACCTTCGATCTTGAACGAAGTGATGCCGGCGTCGATGAGAGCCTCGAGGTTTTTCGAGTTATTCATATCACGCAGCGACAGCAGATACCTGTTGTTTATCAGCACCTTGCCGGTCTCGTCCTCGAGGCTCCATGCCAGTCGGCATGGCTGAGCGCAGGCCCCTCGGTTGGCTGAACGCCGCCCGATAAGGTGACTCAGATAACACTGTCCGCTGTAGCTCACGCACAGCGCGCCGTGGACGAAGAACTCCAACGGCACTGTGGTCTTGGCCCGGATCTCCCTTATCTGGTCGAGGCTGAGTTCCCTGGCGAGCACCACCTGTTCGAAGCCGACGTCTTCGAGGAATTTCACCTTATCGGGCGTCGTGTTGTTGCACTGCGTCGAAGCATGAAGCGCTATCGGAGGCATGTCCATCTCCAGGAGGGCCATGTCCTGCACGATCAGCGCATCGACGCCGGCATTGTAGCAATCCCAAGCGATCTTACGCGCCGACGCGAGCTCGTTGTCGAACAAAAGAGTGTTGAGCGTGACGTAGACCTTCGCGTTGTAGATGGCGGCATGACGGCACAGTTTCCCGATATCCTCGATGCTGTTGCCCGCCTTCTCGCGCGCTCCGAAGCCCGGACCGCCGATATACACCGCGTCGGCGCCGTGGTTGATAGCGGCGATTCCGACCTCAAGGTTCTTCGCTGGTGAAAGTAGCTCTATCTTTTTCAACTCGATAATTTTTGCAAAGATAACTATTTTTTCGTTTTCCTGATAAAGAAAATGCTTCCCACATCGACAAGTTCGCCATCGTATAACTCAATGATTTTCATGCCATTACGACGAATGAACTTTCTTAATTCCTTACATTCCTTCAGATGTTTCAACGCTCCGCACACCACCACGGTGTCGTCGACAAGTCCGCAGCACCCAGGGAAGAAGCCGTAATCCTGTCCGGGTAACGTGATCTGATGCGGGTCGACGTAGAATACATCGCATCCATTTGCCTCTAACACCCGTTTTATTCCAATGTCGGAAGTGATGAAATCACGTTCATCCAAGGCCAACAAATTACACCGCGTATATCCTTGATTTACAGAGAGTTGCGCGGATTTTGTTGATATTTTTCCATATAGATTTTTTATGGACAAATCGGTATATAACATATTGTGTATCAATGTGTTACCCACTCCGACTGCATTGTATGGGACGGTGTCGGGGTACTTTTTGCCGACTTCTTTTTCGCCTTTTATCACCTCGATTTCAGGTGGCAAATCAATATCGACATTTTTCGCGCAAATCACTGAGTCACAATGCCTTTCGTCTTTGCAAAAGAAGAAAATATCGGGGTGCGACGAGATGGAAGGATAGGCCTTGTCGGAGGGCTGCAGCCACACAACATCGCCCAGTTTGGACAAATTTTCCTTTGCTTTATCGGGCATCAGGGAGCTGGCAATTATTGTATGACATGTTTCGGACCACGTAGGGACGTGGCGCGCCGCGTCCCTACATTTGATTGTAACGTTTTTATATTGTTGTTCCAGTTTCCGTTTATTTTCCCCCTTATACCCTATCGCGTGATTCAATTCATTTTCAGGGACTTCGATACAAATTTCATCGGAATCGACATTCATTTTATCGAATTTACGGCCCCAGAGACGACTGAAAACCATCTCGGCGAAGTTCTTGTGATACGGACCGGCCACATAAGCCGCACCATTGAGATCTTCGGAGGTGTGAAGTCCGATTCTTAAGACTTTTACATCATTTTCATTGAAATATTCGTAAAGCGTAGCCGACTGCTCGACAGCATCATCAAGACTCAAAGGCTTGTATTCACCTTTGTTATAAAGCTTTTCCAACTCGGTGTCCTTCACAACAATGCAAGGGTAAATCCTCGTCTCCTTTGCGCCAAGCCGCACAATATCTTTGGCCGTCTGCATATCGTCTTCAAAAGTATCAAACGGCAGTCCTGTCATCATCTGCAAGCCAAGCGTAATTCCTTCATCCACAATGATTTGCGAAGCGTTTTCAATATCTTTAAAGGTATGACCGCGGCCGCATTTCTGCAAAATCACATCGTTAGTCGTCTGCGCACCGAGCTCGATATTCTTCATACCGAGACTTTTCAAGACTTTCACCCTTTTTTCGTCGATATAATCGGGTCGTGTCGAACATCTGACGCCATCAACAACGCCTTTTTCAAGATAAGGCTGCACAATTTTCAGGAAATCGTCCTGCATTTTTTCGGGCAAACCGGTGAAATTGCCGCCGAAAAACGCCACCTCGACAAACCTGTCTTTTTCTTTAAAGGAATCAAGATATTTATCTATCGTATTTTTAACCTCCTGAATATCAGGTAGTTGCTGTTTTCCAGTAATGCTAAACTGGTTGCAGTAAACGCATCGGAAAGGGCATGCGAGTTCGGGCAAAAATATCGGTATGTTATAATGTCGCATTTCGACATCAAAATTGCTAAAAAATCTTTAATAATAATGTACAATATCAAAATATTTCTTAACTTTGCGAGTTATTAATATTGAAAAATCTTAAAGCAGTATGTTAAAACAACTAAAAAGCACTATTATTTTAGCAATGATTGCTCTCGTAACTCTCTGTGGAGCAACAAGTTGCAACTCTTCTAAAGGAATGTCAAAGAAAGAGTACAAAGCCGCTGTCAAGCAAGCCGAGAAGGACTTGAACGCCATATTGAATGACGAGACAGAATGGACTTTAGAGGAACAGCTCGACCGTATCAACGAGCTGAAACAGATTGATTTCTCAAAGAAAAACCCTGAAATCGTAGAGATGATCGAGCGTGCCGAGCAGAAGGTCACCAACGCCATCGCCGAGAGAGACCGCATCGCCGAGCAGAAACGTCTCGAAGAAGAACAGCGTCTGCGCGAGCTTGAGGAGCAAAACAAGCCCAAGACGGCGCTGACCGACTATTTCACCATGATTGCCAACGCCAAGGATGTGACGACAGCCAACAACTTCATCAAAGAAGCCCTCAAACTGTTCGAATCGCCTGACGCAGTGGTGCTCATCCGCCTGAACAACTACGGTGACTACGACCGTCCGACGACAGCCGTCAACTACCTCAACTACCTGAAGGACCAGAAGAAGGTGACAGTGAACGTCGACAGCGTGAAGTACAACGAAGAAAACAAGATTACTGAACTCGAATTAATTAAGAAATAAGATGAAAAAGGTATTATTTGCAATAGCATTCGCATTTTTCGCACTCACAGGCTATCAGGCCTTCGCACAGGAGCCTGATCTCAGCCCGGAACGCAAGCAAGCCATCGACAGCTTGGCACTTGAGAAAGTCCGCGACCTGTCGAAATACGTCAAACTGATCGGCTCGAAGAACACTCCTTGGAGCGAGGCCAACCGCGTTATCGACCGTGCCGAAGAGCTCTTCGCACCAGATGCAGAGATCGGCGTTTCATCGCTCGCCAAGACAAAAATCGAGTATTATAAAGTCCGTCAGTACCTCGAGAGACTGATGCGCCTCAACTACGACCGCGTCGAGATCGACTGGTATAAGATTCAGTATGTATCGGATCTGCAGCGCCAACCTGACGGGACATATGTCGGTGTGATCACCATCTTCCAGACATTCAAAGGCTACGACGCTGAAGGACGACTCATCTACCAGGATACGACAAAGAAAGACATCACCGTGTACGTCAAGCGTAAAGAGACACAGATCGGCGGCCGTCTCATCGGCTTCTGGGATGTGTTGCTCGGCGACATGCGCGTGAAAGAAACGACAAAGAAATAATGAATAAAGTTTTGAGACTTATAGTGCCAGTATTTTTGCTGGCACTATGTTTTAAAGTTGACGCACAGGTGCTTAAGGACCTCGGCAATGTCGAGATGGACGAGCGCGAGCTCTACACCATGACAAAGCAGATGGGCCAGTTCATCAACCGCTTCAACTACGAGGAGGATCAGTACGGCAAGAAGCTGAATCCTAACGACCCGAACTTCCGCAACCCCAACAAGCGCAAGGACGTGCTGCCGTTGCTGTTCGACCTCGAGAACCCCAGGACCGCCGGCGCTTTGCGCGACTTCTTCGTGGAAGACCTCATCAAGAACAAGCAGTACATGGAGTTCCTCGGCGGCAACTGGTACTCAGAGGTGTCGGCGAAGTTCAAATGGAAAGGCCAGATGGTCGACATCAGCATGATTCTGGTGCTCGAAAAAGAAGGCCTGGGCTCGAAATGGGTGCTTTCGAACGTGTTTTTCTCGGAGTTTCAGAAATATTTCCCGCAGGGAGAGCTGGCCGAACGCGAGAAACACTTCCTCCACCCTATGAGTCACGAACTCGACTTTATGAACATCTACAAGGTGTTTAACGACCCCGAAACCGTTGAGTATTACGCTTCTAACGAATACACGCCAGATTATCTGACACTGTTTTTCTATGAGATAAAACAAGGCAACCTGAAATTCGACCACGTCGAGAGCGTGAAGTTCCACATCTTCCAGATTAAAAACTGGTATTTCGAGGTGTCGTGGTTTAACCGCAGCGGCTATAACGCCGGATGGCTCATCTCGAACCTCATTTATCTCAAAGACGATGAAAAAGCTGCACTTTTAAAGCTTTATCAACCTAAACAATGAAGAGATTAGTTTTATTTGCGATTTTATTCTTTTCCTGCCAAAGCATCTTTGCGCAGAATAACGAACTGACATCAGCTGAAATTGAAGAATATTCGGGCCAGATCCAGATGATGGTGAGGTATCTCGAGGAGACGTTCTCATTCATCGGAGACCCCGAAGCCACTGCACAAGAGAAGGATATCATCTTCAAGGAAAGCTATGCCAAGATCTTTTTGGACGACGAGGTTCAGATTGAAGACGACCTCGACGACAACCGGAGCACCTATATAAATAAGGACGTTCAAGCTTATCTCAAAGATATCGATTTCTTCTTTAAAGACGTGAAATTCACCTTTAAAATCGATGAGATAAAGCCGCAAGTCAACGAAAAAGGCGACACTTATTTCAAGGTGACGATGATGCGTACCATTGCAGGACATAACATCGTTGGCGACTCGGTCAACAACAGCTGCAAGAGGTTTATGGAAGTGAACATCGATCCGGCTAAGAAAGATCTGAAAATCGCAAGTATGTACACCACCAAACCCAATGAGACTGAAGAACTTAGGACTTGGTGGAACAGGATGTCGGCAGCGTGGAAGCTGTATTTCGGCGAAGGCCAGATAGTGCATATCTACCGCGACCAGGTCGTTATCGTCGACGACAGTCTGGTGGAGAGCACCGTGCCTTACGACATGCCTCGTCTGTATGCCCGTCTGACAGGCTTCACGAAGACCACCGACATCGACATCAGCGGCAACAAGCTGATACACTCGCTCGACCCGCTCTACGAGCTCTCTGATCTGCAAAACTTCGACTGCTCGAATACCGACGTCGACGACATCTCCCCTATTCGTAACCTCAACAAACTCAACAGGTTAAATATCAGCAACACTGCTATAAAGAGCATCTCCGACCTGCGTTACACCAACGACATCAAGGTGTTGAATGTGGCGAACCTCGACCTCGACGACATCAGCATCATCGAGATGTACACCCAGCTCACCGACCTCGACATCTCGGGCACCAAGGTGACGAGTCTCGACTCCATCGAGCTGCCGCAGTCGCTGCGTTACCTCAACATCAGCAACACCGCAATCTCAGATTTGAAGCCTATCGAACATCTCGAGAACCTGCAGCTGCTGATCATCGACAACACTCCTGTCACCGACCTCACGCCAGTGGCTAACTTAAGTAGGCTCAACGAGTTACAGTGCCGCAACACCAACATCAGCGACCTCATGCCGTTGAAGGATATGGCGCATTTGGTGAGGATTTACTGCGACAACACGCTCATCGACTCGGAGAAAGCGGCCGAGTTCAAGCGCGAAAACAGCGGCGTCATGGTCATCTACGAGACCAAGGCGCTGCAGGATTGGTGGGAAGGCCTCCCGATGGCTTGGAAGCAGGTGTTAGCATCGCAAAACAACACCAGCATCGAGCCGAGTCCGGAGGAGCTGCACATCATCATAAGTATGAAAGCGCTGACTCTGAGCACTACCTTTGACAATGCAGCGCCTGTTGAGCGTCTCACCGGCTTGGAGCGACTGAATATCGAGGGCACGGCCATCACCGACCTGACGCCGCTGCATGGACTGCATAACCTGAAATACCTTAACTTGAGACTGACCAACGTCGACGATTTGAAGCCTCTTGAAAATCTCGGTAACTTATTGGAAATCAACATAGAATATACGAAAGTGGCGAATCTCGCTCCGTTGTGCAACATGAAGAGCCTCGCCATAGTGAAGGCCGACCGCAGCAGCGTGAGCTCCGAGCAGGTGTATAACCTCCGAACGGCTGTCCCAGGTGTTACTGTCATCTACCAGACCGACGGCCTGCGTAGCTGGTGGAACACCCTTGATGCCAACTGGAAAGAAGTGTTCAGAGGCATCGTAGCCATGGACACCAACCCTACTGCCGAACAGCTTCAGGGCGTTGCCGACATCGAAGAGATTACGGTCGACACCAAGACCATGATCACGAGTCTGGAGCCATTGACGAAGCTGATGTTCCTTAAGAAGCTGAGTATCAAAGATAACCATATCACCGACTTGAGTCCGCTGAGCTCGATGAAGATGCTCAAAGAGCTACACATCGACGGCAACGCCCTGAGCGACATACTGGCTCTGGCCACCGTGACCTCGCTCGAGGTGCTTTCGATAGAAAACACACGCATCACTGACCTCAACCCGCTTGAGAACATGAAGAGTCTGCGTGTGCTCGACATCGCCAACAGCAGCGTAAAGAATATCAAGGTGTTAGCGCAATGCACCACACTCGAGGAGCTCGACATCTCCAACACCAGCGTAAGGTCGCTGGCACCGGTGGCGAACCTCGATTCGTTGAAATACATCAAGGCTATCGGCTCAAGAGTGAGAGCCAAGGAAATCGGCAAGCTGAGAGCAGCCCGTCCGGAGCTGAATATACTCTATCACTAAGAGTATCAGTTAGATAAGCCACGTTATCGGGAAATCTTTTTCCTTCATAAACTCATTGGTGGCGTCGACATCGTCGGCAAATCCGAGGAAGTAACCGCCTCCGCCTGATCCACATATCTTTATCTGGAAATGCACGTCTTTCCGCTTCAGCGGGAAGAGCGGCAGCATGTTGTCGGTGATCATCGGACGAAGCATAACCGTCTGATAATAAGACAGATGCGCGAGGTCGTCGAAGAATTTATCTATGTCGCCCGACACCAGTGAGTCGATGCAGCGGCCCACGAAAGGATAGTAAAGCTCGTTGAAAGCCTTCAGGTAGCGAGGATCTTCGCGCTGTTCCTTGTAATAGTTCACGAGAGCTTTAGTCTCGCTCTTTATGTTGCTGTCTATCAAGAAAATATGTAATCCGTCAGGAACAAAATCCTTGTCGAGAATCTCTATCTTTTTATCTTCGGTGAGGATGAACGGCTTGCCGAGGTAACACTGCAGCGGGTCGAGGCCCGAACTGCTGCCGTGGAAGCAGTTTTCCATGTCGCCGAGGAACTTTTTCAGCACCATAGGGTCTTCGATCTCATCCGATTTGAAACGGTCGTAGACGGCGGCAGTGAGGGCCCCGGAGCTTCCAACGCCGTAGCCCGACGGGATGCATGAGTCGAGGAAGAGACCTTTCTTGAGCTCAGCCCTAAACTTCTGAACGTCAATATGTTCGGTAAAATATTCATTACTCTCGAGGTAGTTGGCGAAGACATGCAGGCTACGGTTCGAAGAGTAGTTTTTCTTGCCGTGGTTACGCCAGATATAATCCCAATGCGACTCGCCCGTGTAGAGCGGCATGAGCAGCGCCGGCGAGCCGAAAATCATTGAATATTCACCAAAAAGGATGACCTTACCGTAGTATTTTTTTATTTCCATGACAGAGATTTATTTCATTTTTATTGTTGAACGACGTCGTCGATGCATTGATTATCATAACAATAAGCCAAGAGACTATCTTTTATGAACTTTTTGACTTCTTTGTCGTAAGCCTCAGGATAAAGCAGATGCACGTTAGGGCCTGCGTCGAGGGTGAAGCATGCCGGAATCTTTGTTTTTTGGCGGAAATACCTTATTAAATCGATGATTTCCAAGGTGTTAGGCTCCATGAGCTTGTAAGGAGGCGTCGACGTCGCCATCATCTCGTGCAGCTGCAGTGCCTCGCTTTCGGCTATGTCGATAAAAGCGTCAAGGTCGCCGTCTTTCAGCACTTTCAGAAGACGTTCCGTGTTTTCGCGCGCTGTTGCATAACGTTTCTCAGCCAGCGGATGGCCGTCCATCAGCGAGTGGCCGACGCGCGACGACACGCTCTTCTCTTTGTTGGATACGATGAGGATGCTGTCGTGATACGTCTTAAATACCGGGTTCACTATGTCGGCCAGCGGCACCGCGTAGTCGTCGGAGCTGTCGGCCACCGAAGGTGTTGCGCCCCATAGAGCCATCACAGGGTAGACGGAACGTGCTGCGCTTCCCGAGGCCAGACGCGACAAGAACGAGGCCTTGCGCATATCGAGGGGCGCAACACTGCCGTTGACTTTTTGCTCGATCTTCATCAGACAGAGCACCAGCGCGCTCATCGAGGCGGCACTCGAGGCGATGCCCGACGAATGCGGGAAGGTGTTACGGCTCTCGACGACGAGATTCAGACCTTTCAGAAAACCAAAATATTGTTGATTATCAACGAGATACTTTTCTATCTTCTCCTGAAACTTCGGCGACTCCTTGCCTTCGAAAAAGAATTGCATCGAATACTTCTCTCCACCGTTTTCGCTGACTGTAATCTGCGTCTCGGTGTGGCAGCGGCTCAAAGTGAAGCTTATCGAAGGGTTGTTTGGCAACTGGTTGCCGTGCTTGCCCCAATATTTCACTATCGCGATGTTAGAAGGAGAAGAAGCTAAAACTGAAAACCCGTTCATATCAATTTTGTTTCAATTATGATGCAAAGTTAGTGATTTTTTTAATTCAAAATGTATCAAAATTAGAATTTTTACGTTAATTTTGTACCGTTAATCAAATAATACCATGAAAAAACTACAACTCATCACTTTTGCAATCGCTTTGGTGGCGATCTTGGTCTCATGTAAAAATAAGAACGGACAGAGTGTCGACCGCTCGGTTGGCGGCACCTCCGAGGTTTTATTTGTCACTCAGAACGACGAGCAATGGAATGGCCAGATGGGACAGGCCGTCCGCGATTTCTTCGAGCAGGAACAGTATGGACTGCCTCAGCCCGAGAAGACATTCCGCGTGGCGCATATCAACATCGATGCGCTCAACGACATGTTTAAGAAACACCGTAACCTCATCATCGCCGAGATCGTCCCCGAACTGCCGAATCCTATCATCGAATCGCAATATGTCTGGAAGGCAAAGCCGCAATATGCCATCAGGATTAAGGCAAAAGATGCCGAGACATGGGTTAAGATTTTTGATGATCAGAAAGATGAGTTGAAAAAGATATTCGACAAGAACGAACGTGCTCGTTTCATGGATTTCTTCCGTCCAATGGCCAATGCCAAGGTGATGGAGACCTTGAAAAACGTCTACGGCTTCACCATGACGGTGCCGGAGGGTTATTATGTGGCGACTAACAAAGACTATTGCACCTGGCTCCGCAAGGAAGAGGTCGACAAGAGTTTCGGCTTGATAGTCTATCAGTTACCTTATAAAAGCACTGATGATTTAAATGAAGAAAATCTCATCGCGACATGCGATTCGGTGTTGAAGAAATATATTCCGGGCCCTGCCGACGGCAGCTACATGGCGTTGGATACAGAGTTTGTGCCGCCTTATTTCGAGATAATCCCAGATTTTCCGGCAGGTTACGCCGTCGAGATGCGCGGGCAGTGGAAGACCGAAGGAGAGTTTATGGGCGGACCGTATGTCGCATACACAATAATCAACCCGGATGCCACCAAGTTGATTACTGTCATGGGTTACATCTACTACCCCAACAAGCCGAAACGTGACTTGTTGAGGCAGGTTGAGACGATAATCTGGAGCTTAAAGTTTTAGCTTCTGACCGACTTTCAGGTCGTTCGACTTCAGGTTGTTTTTCTTCTTGATGTAGTCGACCGTCACATTATATTTCTTGGCAATCTTGGTGAGGTTATCACCTGATTTCACCGTGTAGACGGTGCCACTCGACGTCGTTGACTGCGATGAGGTCGACTGACTCTCAGGCGGATACACCTTCAGTTTCTGTCCCACCTTGATGGTGTTGCTCTTCAGGTTGTTCCATTTCTTGAGGTCGGTGACCGAGCATTTGTATTTCTGGGCGATTTTGCCGAGTGTCTCACCCGATTTCACCGTGTGTATCGTCTGTGTCGTCGAGCGTTCGACAGGATTCGGGTTGCCTGCTTGTGCCATAGGTGCGCCGGAGCTGTAGACTATGAGCTTCTGCCCTATCTTGAGGTTATCCGACTTCAGGTTGTTCCACGACCTGAGCTGTTTCACGCCGACATGGTATTTCTTCGCGATGGCGCTCAGCGTCTCGCCTTTCTTGACGATATGCACGCTACGGTCGGAGATCTGCTTCATCTGTTCCTGCATCTTCTCCTTGTCGATGCCGCTCTTTGTCTTGAAGGTATACAGTTCTTTCTCGTGGTCGATGTATTCGCCGACGTATTTCTCAGGAATCCTCAGTATCATCGGCTGTTTTGCCGTTGCCGGGATGATGTTTTTTGTATATTGGGGGTTGAAGAACTTAAGGTCTTCCATCGGGATGCCGAGCATCTCGTTGAGTTGGTCGAAATGTAGCGCGTCGTGCACCATCACGGTGTCGATGCCGTTTTTGATGATTCCCGGGTCGAGCGGACAGATGTTATGTTCGGCCGGATAGTTCATCACGTAGTTGACAGCGATGAATGCCGGCACGTAGCCGCGTGTCTCGCGAGGCAGATAAGGCCATATTGCCCAGTAATTCTTGATGCCTCCGGCTCTTCTCATGGCTTTCTTCACGTTGCCTGCGCCTGAGTTATACGCCGCGAGAGCGAGGAACCAGTCGCCAAACATGTTGTAAAGGTCGTTGAGGTGCTGACAGGCCGCTTCCGTCGACTTCAGAGGGTCGTAGCGGTCGTCGACCAGCGTGGTGACATTGAGTTTATACACTTTTCCGGTGGCATACATAAACTGCCAGAGACCTTTGGCACCGGCCCACGAGCCAGCGCGAGGATTTAATGCCGACTCCACAACAGCCAGATATTTAAGCTCGAGCGGCATATTATATTTGTCTAAAGTCTGCTCGAAAAGCGGGAAGTAGACATCCGCCAAGCCCAGTATTCGCTCGGTTTTATCGCGTTTTTGCACTGCATACACATCGATAAACGACTTCACATGTTTGTTGTAGACCAGCTCCATGGTGGTATTACGGTTCAGCTCTTCGATACGCTGGGCATAGATGCTGTCGGGGAAACTCGGGATATATCCTGGAGGATAGTTGCAGGTGTTGGCCTGACTTTCGTCAAAATAAGGGATAACTCTAAGAGTGTCAATAGCTTCCAACATCTCGCGCGACTCGTCAACGATACCTTTTCCTGAGTTTTCATCGTCGTAAATCTGCTGAATTTTTTCCTGGATGCTATCCGGAAGGTTATAGTCGATTGAATCCATCTGATACACATCCTCGAGGATCGACATGTCGATGGAGTCGTTAGCCAGGCGCTGATTCATTACCAAAGTGTCAGATTTTACGACAGTATCGTTAATCTGAGCAAAAGTCAAGAAAATCAATAAGATGCAGTTCATTTTCAATATTTTTAAAGTGCAAAAATACAAAAAAATTCAATAAAAAGAACGCTTGTATGCAACAATTAAGTATCTTTGCAAACTAATATTTTGAAATAAATTAAAACTATGAAGAAGATATTACTCAGTTTCATTGTTTTCGTTCTTTGCTTGGGCTTTAAGATGAATGCCCAGGAGCAGAAGACTCCGGATTGGAAGAGATGGCATTATCTCTCGGAAGAAGAGATGAATTCGCCTGTCAGAAATGAGAATTTCGTTGAGACACCGCCTCCGACCGGCACGCCGCGTTTCGTTGCTGAATTTGAGCCTATGCAGGGCGTGATGATCCGTTATCCTCTTGGGATTCCTACCAGTTTGGTGGCTCAGATGTCGAACAACTGCCATATTTACTGTATTGCTGAATCGTATTATCAGAGCAGTGCGCAGAGCACATTCCAAGGTGCCGGCGTAAATATGAATAATGTGACATTTGTTACCGCCGAAACCGATTCTTACTGGGTTCGTGACTACGGTCCATGGTATATTTTCGAGGACAAACATCCTGCTATTGTCGACAACAGATACAACCGTCCGCGTCCTTACGACGACGAGATTTCTGGTGTGTTTGCTACCTTCTGGGGCATCCCAATGTATGGCATGAACCTTGAGCACACTGGAGGCAACATGATGGAAGACGGCCGTGGACATGGCGTGAGCGACAACCTCGTGGTGCAGGAAAACAACAATAACGAGACCAACGTGCGCAACAAGATGCGCGACTATCTCGGCATCGATCCGTATCATATCACCATCGACCCACAGGGTGACTACATCGCACACGTCGACTGCTGGGGCAAGTATCTCGCACCGGATAAGATTTTGATTGCACAGCTGCCTTCGAGCAACAGTCATGCTGCCGACTATGATTCGGTGGCGGCTTATTTTGCCAGAACAAACTGCTGCTGGGGATATCCTTATCATGTGTATCGCGTGCAGGAACCAGGTGGAAGCACACTCGCTCCTTACACCAATAGTTTGATTCTCAACAAGTCGGTCTACGTGCCATTAGGCAGCAACAGCAATTACAACCAGCAGGCTTTGGCTGTTTATCAGGAAGCACTGCCAGGTTATGAAATCGTAGGCATCAATAGCGGTAGCGCAGGTTGGTACAACACCGACGCTCTGCACTGCCGTACCCGTGGCGTGATGGACTTCAACATGTTGTTTGTCGACCATCGCGACGTTTATCATGGAGAAGAGGAATGGCAGGCCGAATATCCTGTTGTCAGTAAGTTTATCGCCTACAGTGACGAGCCTCTGAAGGTCGACTCACTCCTTGTTTATTACAGCATCAACGGCGGCGCTTATCAGGTGGCACACATGACAGCTACTGGCGAGCCTGACGAATACGTGGGCAACATCACAGGTTTCCAAGGCGGTGATGAGATTGATTATTATGTGTTTGGCGCCGATGAGTCGAATCACCGTTACACACAGCCGGTGTTTGCTGAGCTTGAGCCGCACCATTTCACCGTCGGGCCTCACAGCCCGTCAGGCGAGCTGGTGATTACGCCAACAACTTTGTGGTTTGAACAAATGGGTGAATCAAAAGAATTCGACATCATAAATGAAACCACCAATGACATCGTTATCAATTCCATTGAGTCTAACGACAGCTACTTGGTGATAACTCCATCAGTATTCCCTGAAACCTTACCTGCAGGCGGCACAATGCATGTTGTGGTTGATTTCCTTGTTCCTCCTACAAAAGATTACATCGAGAGAACCATCACAATTAGCACATCAGTTGGCGACAGAACAGTTACTGCCATGATTAACAGCGAGTTGGAAGACTGGGGCTTGTGGATTCCTGGCGCACCATACGTTGAGTTAACAGTCAATGAACCTCAAGCATATCCATACGTTGTCAATGGTAACTATGGCTCTAATACACCTATTGTAATTACAGAAGTATACGAGCTAACAAACACCGCTCATCCTAATGTGCAATATTTAGAGATAGAATATCCTGAATTACCTTATACTTTGGGAGTTACCCAAAACTTTGAATTAACCGTTAGGGTCAATCCAAACTTGAGCAGAGACATTAAAGATTATGTGGAAACAGCGATATGCATAGTATCTGACCAAAATAACGTTACGTATTATGTGATCATCGACGGTGAATTATTGAGCATCAACGAGGTATCTGTTGAGACAAAGGTATATCCTAACCCGATGAACAATGTCTTGCACATTGAAAGCAACAACGTTCAGAGTGTAGCAATCTTCAACGCTGTCGGTCAGCAGGTTTTGTTTGTTGAAAACACAAATGAAATTGATGTCGAGAGCTTGAGCGAAGGCTTGTACTTCGTGAAGATTTGCGACATGAAGGGGAATAGCATTGTGAAGAAGATCGTTAAAAGATAAGAGATAAAAGATGAAAGAGTAGAGACGTGCCACGGTGCGTCTCTACATTTTTTTAAAAATTTTGTTGTGCGTGTCAAAATTTGTTGTATTTTTGCAGCGCAATTGAGGTCGGGTTCTACTAACGGTTAGGTAACGACACTCTCACTGTCGAAATAAGGGTTCGATTCCCTTACCCGATACACCGCTAAAGTCTTGTAAATCAATAGTTTACAAGACTTTTTGTTTTTAGTCGTCATTCTCGAGCTGCCACCTTCCTACGGAAGCTGAAGGCTCTCAAATCAACGACTAATAACTAACAATGTAAGGATTATTCCGTTTTTCGTCGCCGAGGCGAGTCTGCGGACCGTGACCGCAATAACAAATTGTGTCGTCGGGCAACTTGTAAAGCACCTCGCGAAGACTTTTTTCTATTGTCGAATAGTTGCCTCCGGGGAGGTCGCAGCGTCCGATACCTCTATAAAATAAGGTGTCGCCGGTGAAGACGATGCCGTCTTTTTCATCGTAGAAACAGATATGTCCAGGAGAATGGCCTGGCGTAAACAGCACCTTCAGCTCGTCGTCGCCAACCTTTACGATGTCGTCTTGGTTGAGGTCTTTGGTCGGCGTGAGACAGCGGTCTTGCGTGAAGTTGATGCCGAAAGCAGCTGCATAAGCCCAAACCTTGTCGTAAAACGGCTTCTCGATGGGATGCGCAGCCAGTTCAACATGATATTTCTCGGCAAGAACCTTATTGCCCATCACATGGTCGATATGCGAGTGGGTGTTGAGCAGCATCAGCAGCTTCAGTCCGGTTTTGTCGATGTAACTCAGAATCTGCTCGTCTTCAAACGGCTCCAGATTGCCTGCGTCGATGATCACACACTCTTTTTTCTCGTTGTAGACGATGTAGGTATTGACTTGTATCTGATTGAAAATAAATGTCTTAACTGATAGCATACTAATCGACTTTAAGTAATGAAACCACCTGGTCGGTGTTGATGTCGTTCATGCATTTGAAATGTCCTTTCGGGCATTTTTTGTAGCCGAGCTTTGAGCACGGACGGCATTTCAGGCCTTTTATCTCGACAATATGATTCGGGATGTCGAGTTTTTGCGGATAATATTGATACATTCCGAACTCAGGCACGGTGTTGCCCCATACCGACACCATCGGCTTGTGCAGTGCCGCCGCTATGTGCATCATTCCGGTGTCGCCTGTAAGCACCGCCTTCGACATCTTGATGATCGAAGCCGACTGTTCGAGGTTAAGCATTCCGACAGGGTTCCAGACGTTCTCGCCTACCGCATCGGCGATGACCTTAGCGCGTTGCATGTCACCCGGACCGCCCAGCAAAATCACGGGTTCGTCGAGTTTCTCGATGATCTCGATGACCTTATCGGCAGGCATCACCTTGGTGTTGTAGCTGCCGCCAACCGCGATGGCATAGAAACCATTGCGGAACTCTTCAGGGATATCCGGTTCCTGCATCATGTTGGTCTCGGAGATGTAGAATTCCAGTCCGCGACCGTCGTTTTTCACGCCGAGAGCTTCCACTGCCTCGAAATATCTGTCGACGATGTGCACATCGGGTAACTTGTTGATTTTGAAGGTGGTAAGCAGCATCTTCTTAAAATCAAGCTTATGGAACGAATGATGCTCGCATCCGAGGGCCCAGCAGACACGACGGGAGCGGTTATTCTTCTGTAAATCAACGACATAGTCGTATTCTTCCTTCTTCAGCTCCTTGATGACTTCACGAAGCGAGTTGCCATACTCGAAAGTCTTGTCGACATAAGGGTTGTTGTGCGACAGGCTTGCGAACTTATCTTTGATAAGCATGTGAAGCTCGACGTCGTCGTCCATCCGCTTGATGCAACGGATGACCGGCGTGGTGAGGACGATGTCGCCGATAGAGCTGAAACGGATGAGTAATATCTTCATTATTTAGAATTTTTTATTCAAAGTATAGCGGCTAACTCCTTTATAGTCAACCATTTGATGGTCTTTAAGATATAAAATCTCGGCGTCGTTGGCGGTATATTCCGTCTGTTCCATGCTTACGCAGCGGCCTTGAGCCCATTTTGCCATATAGCTGTTGATCGACACCGTGTAGAGCTTGTCGGGATCGATAGGCTGGCCGTTTTCGAGATACACTTTTGCGTTGGAGAATGTTATCTTTCCGTCGTCGGCACGTTCGCCATCGATGGTGTAGGTGATGCCCGACACGTGGGTGCAGTCGCCGTCGTCGGTTGATGCCACGGCAAGATACTCTTCTATCTGCTTGCCTGTCATCTTGGCTATCACGAGCTCGTTGTTAAACGGGTCGAGGGCGAAGATGTCGGCTTTGGTGAGGTCGCCGCCATGCAGGCTGTCGAGACGCACGCCGCCAGGGTTCTGCAGTCCGATGTCGGTCTTGACGATATAACGCGCCGCATCGGCCATAAAGGCACCGAGGGCATCCCAGCCGTCGAACTGAGTCTTGGCGCGACCGAGCACGGTGTGGAAGTCAGGGGTGGCATAATAGTCGTCGACTTCTTTCTGGATGTCGGCATCGACTTTTGTAACTTTATTTAAATCAATAGGTTGCGCATCTATAGAGACTATTGAGCCGTCTTTAAACTGAATCTTGGTTACGGTGGTATAGGTGATATACGACTTCGACTGGGTGTACATCACGCCGGAATCAAAGAGTTGCGTGTAGAGGTCGTGAGTATGACCGCCGATGATGAGGTCGAACTCAGGGAACTCCATGGCGAACTTAGTCTCATCGGGCAGTCCGCAGTGCGAGAGGAGGACAAACACGTCGCATTCGTTTTTGAGGTACAGATATTCAGGAATCACCTCTTCGGCCGGACGGAATTCGACGTCGATCATGTTTTTCTCGTGAGAGCTCGGCTTGCCGTAGTTTTCGGTCTCGAGCATTCCTAAAAACGTGATTTTTATGTCTTTACCGTCGATTTTGCGTGTGATAGTGGTGTAGGCCGGCAGCTTCACATCGGGATAACCTTTAAAATAAGCATTTGCGCAGATCACCGGGAACTTGGCGGTCTTGGCGAAATATCTTATTCCGTCGATGTTGCCGTCGAACTCATGGTTGCCGAGTTCCGACACGTCGAAGCCAAGCTCGTTCATCATGTTAATCATAGGAAAGTTAGGCGTTCCCGGGAATTTGTCGTTGTAAGGATTGCCTGTGCGGTTGTCGCCAGCGCTTGCGATGATGAGCTCAGGATAGATGTTGCGCAGACTGTCGACCACGTATGCAAAACGAGGCATGTTCTCGATTTTTCCATGCATGTCGTTAACCGACAATATCACCAATTCCTTCTGATTTGCTGAATTTTGGGCATTTTTCGGCTGTTTTACAGCGCACGAAACCAGCAATACGCTGATTATCAATAAGTAAGATAACTTTTTCATACTAAATTATACTGATTAAATATTATTTCAACTGATTCTTCGTATTCATCTAAATTGTTGACTTTCTTTACTTTACGCCAAACATTCTGCGGATCGTCGAAGATGTTCATCATATATTTCCAGAGCTCCTTCATGCTGCCGATGATCTTCGGATTTCCGCCCGCATGATGCAGACGCTCAACATAAAGGTCAACGACAAAGCCATGCAGACGCGATTTCTTATCTTTTTGATTATCAATACCTTTAATCTCTTCGGCAAGGAAAGGATTGGTAAGAAGACCGCGGCCTAATGATATATTCTCTATTGATTTCCTGATCGTTTTATATTTCTCAACATCGAAGACATCGCCATTATAGACCAGAGGTTTATTTATTAATGGTATCAGTTTCACAAATTTTTCGAGCGAAGCCTCGCCTGTGTACATCTGTTTTCCAATGCGAGGATGAATTATTATCTCGCTGATATTCAATGTATTAAAGGCATCGATAAAAGCGTAGATTTCTTCGTCGTTGTAGTAGCCGAGTCGACATTTGATGCTAAATTTGATGCCCTCGACGTGCTCGCAGACCTCGGTCAGCATGGGGATTGTTCGTTCTGGGTCGGCCATGAGTCCGCAGCCACGGGTTTTGTTGGCGACACGCGGAAACGGGCATCCCATATTGAGGTTAAACTCGCGATAACCCATTGATTTACATTGATTTGCAAATCGTATGATTTCGTCGGCTTTATTGCTTAAAATCTGCGGGACGACGGTGTTTACGTCGTTGAATTCGGGACTTATCTCCTCGCCGCGCAGACTTTTTGAGTTGTCTTTCTGGATTCCGGTGAAAAACGGCGTGTAAAACTTGTCGATGCCGCGAAAATGTTTCTTAAAGACATTGCGGTAGACCACATCGGTGATTCCTTGAAACGGTGCGAGACTCAGTGTTTCCATTGTTTTCCGATGATTAGTTTGACAATGGTCAGGGCGACGAGCAAGGCCGTCATGAAGACCGCAATTTTATAGAGATAATCGCCGAAGCGTGCGTAAAATGTCAGTTTTTCGTTGGTTTTAATGCTATGTCGCAGGGCCGTCTGCTCCCAGTAGCCGCTCTGCTCGACGATATCTCCCCGTCGGTTGATGAAACAAGAGATTCCCGTGTTGGCCGAGCGCGCCACGCTTCGGCGAGTCTCGATGGCTCGAAGCTTCGAGAACTCGAGGTGTTGTTTATGGCCTGGCGAGTCGCCCCACCATCCGTCGTTGGTGATGACGAACAGCATGTCGGCGCCTTTTCGCACGAACTCGGTAACGTATTCGCCGAACACCGACTCGTAGCAAATCAGCGGTGCAACTTTATGATTGTCAAAGGATAACACACGAGCCTCAGTGTCTTTTTGTAGCGTTCCGACGGTGCCGCCGAGGTCGAGGGCGTGGTTTTTCATCATGCGGAGAATCCACCACGAAGGTATCGACTCAGCTCCGGGCGTCAGTCGTGACTTATGGTAAAGCTGGATCGTGTCGGCGGTAATCAGACTGGCGGTGTTATAAGCATAGAAATACTTGTCGACATTGGCGAATTTCCGTGCGGCGAAGTCGGTTTCATGACCTTCGGGGACCTTGCCGTAGGCACTGATGCCAATCACATAACAAGTGTTTGGATATTGCGCAATGAAATTACGCAACTCTTTGATAGAGTAATACTTATCGATTCTTTCGAGCCAGATATTTTCTTGTATCGCCGACTCGGGACTCACCACAAAACGTGTGCTGTCGGTCATCAACGGGGTGGCGACGGAGAGGTTACGCTGCATTATCTCTTGAGGAGTTAAAGAAAACTCTTCGGAATATGGGTCGAGGTTGGGTTGGACGACGACGATCTCAACGGCATCGCCGGCCTCCTCATAAGTAAAGTATTGTATTTTGCTGATAATCAATGGGACGAATAGGACTAATAGGACGTATGCGATGTATAATTTGCTATAATTTTTCAGCATTTTATACACCAAAATATTAGCTACCAACACCCAGATTGTGCCGCCGGCGATGCCTGTGAATTCGTACCATTGCACCCAGGAGTGGTAGTGCGAGAAGACATTTCCGAGGTTAAGCCACGGCCAGTTGAGTTGCCAGTGCAGATGCAGGTATTCAAAGGCTAACACGAAGATTATCAATACGTAATAACCTTTTTTGTTGTCGTAAAGCCTAGTTTTTACGAGATGAAAAGCCCAGAAGACGCAGGTCATGAAGAGACTGTTGAGCAGTATCATCGCGATGGTGCCAGCTGCCGTGGTCTTCCAAACCCACCAAGTCGTGAGGGCGTTCCAAATCAAAAAAGTAAGAAAAGACAACCAGAAAATGCTGCCTTTTTCAGGATTTTCCTTATCTCCTATCCTATCTTGAAGATATAAAAGCGGCACGAAGGCGACGAAAGCGAGAGGCACGAGACCGTGCACGGGCCATGCGGCGGCAATCAAGAGACCGCTCAACACCGCCAAACCCACTTTCGTAATAGTCTTCATCACTTGATTCTCAATAATTTAGACATCTTAAAGCTGTCGTCGAGGAAGACGATGGAGGCGTTGGCGTTGCGCTCGATTTGGTTGATGCTCTCTTCGAAAAGTTCGCATATCTGAGCCGCATTTTTCATATTTATGAACGGTGCGAAGTTCTTGGTGAAGTTCTTTTCATCGGCGGGAAGCATCACATCGTCGGGCATATTATTGTTGAATAACAATGAGTTATGAAATATATTCAACCCATATTCGAGAAATTCTTTCTGTTTCTCGCGTCCGAGTGGCTTGATGTCGTTAGCCACCAGGTCGATTAGCTCAGCCACGGCTCCTCTGAAGCAATAACGCATCCATTTTTGGAATGTCTCGGCGTAAAGCTTCTCATCTTCGATATCTTGGGCATAATGTTTTGCCAGAATCCAGTTGCCATTAGCCAGAGCTGCTGCGTCGTAGGCCTGCTGTTCGTCGCATCCGAGTCTCTCGATAAGCGCCTGCTGTGTTTCCTTATGTCTTAACTTATTGACTTTCAGCATCATACAGCGGGAGCGAATTGTCGTAAGCAGCTCTTCCTGGTGTTCGGCGATTAGTATGAACAGCGTCTTCTCTGGCGGCTCCTCGATGAGTTTCAGTAACTTATTGGCACTCTGCATGTTAAGCTTCTCGGCCATCCAGATGATGGCGATTTTATATTCGCTCTCGTAGGCTTTGAAGCTGAGTTTTCGCATTATCGTGGCGGCGTCGCGCACGTTGATGATGCCTTGTTTGTTTTCGATATCGAGCTTGGTAAACCAATCCGACAAGTCGGCATATCCTTGACACTCAGTGAGATACTCGCGCCATTCGGCGATAAACAGGTCTGATTCGGGGTTCTTGTCGACTTTTTTCGTGGTAGCCGTCGGGAACACGAAATGCAGGTCGGGATGGGTGAGCGTCATAAATTTCTTACACGACGGGCACTCGCCACAGCTGTCGGTCTCCGAACGGTTTGTACAGTTGATATATTGGGCGTAAGCCAGAGCCAGAGGGAGCTTTCCGCTGCCTTCGGGACCCATGAACAGCTGAGCATGAGGCACGCGGCTCTCCTTAACGCTCTGAATCAGGCGTTGTTTCAAGTCGTCATGCCCTATAACATCAGCAAAAAGCATTATCTCTTGACGATTTTTGTCGTTGAAATATTACCTTCTCTATCAATGACTCTCACGAAGTAGATTCCACTTGCAAAAGCTGCAATATCTATTGATTCTGAATCATTTACATTTCTATCTAAGACTTTTAAGCCTATAGAATTGTAAATCTCGACATATTGTATGCCTTCGCCTTTGACGTTGATGACATCATTTGCAGGGTTAGGATAAACCGCCACTTCGTTGTCGGCAACAACGTTTTCGACACTCAAAATCATCGTGTTTCCAGGGAAGGTGATGTCGTCGATCCAGCACACGTTGCCGTCGGTAGTGCCTGAGGAAGAGGTGTCGTAACGCCATTCGAGTTTATGATGGCCGGCTGGCAAGTCGTAGGAGAACTGTGTCCAATCGTTGTCGCCCGACCAATAACCTTTACATGAGTTATTGACGTAAAGGATGAGATAGTCTTTTTTATACTTGGTAAGAGTTTTGTAGTAGAACGATAGTGTGCCGTCGGTGGTGGTGTTGATTTCGATGATGAGTGATGTCATCTTGTTTTTACCGATATGTCCGCACTGGGCGCTGTAATTGCCGGTGTGAGATATCGAATCGGTGACAAACCAGTAGGCGTCGCCCCAATTCTGCCAGTTGAACTTCGAGAAGTCGCCTGTCTCAAAATCTTCCTTGATGGTTCCGATGACCAACGTAATGTCCTTATCGCCTGAATATTGTCCTGATATAGCGCTGACATTGATGGTGACGATTTCGCCATCAGGAGTGTTTTCGTCGATTTGCATCACCACAGTCTCTTCAAACTCCTCGCCGACATTTATATTATTGATATTCAAATCATTGCTGATGAATGTGATATTTGGCGTTGCCACACTTCCGTGGATACAAGCATTTTGAGCGACGTAATGACCTATGTTTTTACCTCTCACTGTGACGCCAAATGTCTCGCCCGGGTCGAGGAAACCGTTCATGTTTCCGGATAATTCTTCATATGATATCTCATTGATTATCAATGATGGAGCTGAAACTTGGAATAATAACGAGCTATTCCAAACGTTAGTGCCGTCGGTGCACGACATCATGAAGTCGACGTATGTGTCGTCGGGTATGTTGTTAGCCACTGCTATGTCGAAGGCATCGGCTACCGACACCGTCGCTCCGGCGTTTATTGTCCCGACCGTCACTGTCGATTTCGACAATGTCACGAAATCGGATGCTGTCGTCAGTGTAGCGACCACGTTGTTGGCAGCTACTGCGCCAGCATTTCTGAAGTCGACATCCATCGAGATATTTGTCCCGAAGACGAATTCACCGTGAATATCGGTATTTTGCGGATATACGAATGCTGCGTCGTTGCTCAGTCCGATGATGTCAATCGTCTGCGGCCATGCGTTAGGGCCTGTGATGACGAGCTGCAGGGTGTCGGCTACGTTGAGTGCTTCAGCGAAGTCGACGTTAGCGTGTCCGTTGTCGTCGGTCAAGCCGAAAGCCAGGAGGTCTCCATTATGGAAGAGGCTGCAGCGAAAGTTGCTTTGTGGCTCTCCTCGCTTGGTGATGGTGACAGGCATCGTCGTTGTCCCGAGTGTCAATGCCGAGGCATAGCTCATCTCCGGACGGAATGGCTCGTCGAGCCACGGGCATACCGCCACGTCGCCTAAGATGTTGATATCGTATAAGTTCCAACGCATAGCGCCATCATCGCCCCAAGGTGTTGTGACATACGGTGCCGTCATGATTTTCATCTCCACGAAGGCTGTCCCTATATATGGAAGACGGTCGTTGTAGTAGGCGTCGACAAACTCACGGTGCAGGTGTGCCGCCATGCCGTCGCCCCAAGGCTGATACCATCCATAGCGCGAGTTACCCGTCGAGGCCACGAATCCATTAGGGAGGTTGACGAGGCGTTCGAGCATGCATGTATGGGTGAAGTCACCGCAGATGCAGCCATGCGAATGGAAGAAGTTATAGTTGTGATGCACGCCGTCGAGTTGTGCGAAAGAGCTGTTGGTGGTTGAGTTGACATACCATCCGGCCACGTAGTCGGTGTTGGCGTGACCCACGTGATGCACATACTGTCCGCCGGTGTTGTTGATGGCTTTTCTGAATATCTCGCCGTTCCAACCTGTCGGGCCGTCAGCGTAAATCTTGACAAAGTTATAATCTTCGGGGATGCCTACTGTGGTATAACCGAAGCTGGATGATCCTCCAATGAGCAGGTTGAGGTCGTTGCTGCCATAGTAGCCGTTACCCAGATCTTCGGCACCGAGGATGGCGGTACGGAACTCGCCGAGCACAGGGTTGGCTTGGTATTCCAACGTCTTGTGCATCATGTTGTTAAACTGTGTCTCGTTGTTAAATGGCATACGGGCGATGGCCAGCTCAGGGAGGAGGTCATCCTCGCCAACTTCGCCCCATTTATTGTCGTTGTCGTCATTCCAGGTACCGTCGAGACAAGCAAAATACATATCTGCAGGGAGGTTATCCTTCTCGTCTTCCACCTCGCACCAAAAAGCGCGCCATGGCACCAAGCCTGAGTCGCCGCCAAGAAGCACCATCACGATGCCTTGGTTTTCGTACTCTTGGATGATGTAGTTACGCATCTTCTCGGCATTGTCGCGACCGGCGAAGTTGGCGAGGATGTCTTCCAACGCCGTGACGTGTGTGCGAAGGCCGCGAGCCTCATAAAATGCCACGTATTCGTCGAAATACGGCACCCATTCCTGCGGGGTGATGACGAGGATCTCGTAGCCGCCTATGGTGCGGGCTCTTGTCGTGTATTCCTTCACTGCCTCGGGGTTCTGTGCCAGACGCTCAACACGTCTCTCGACCTCAGGCGTCATCCACACCTTGCTGCTTCTGTCGGCTTTCGATGCCGTCAGCTCGACGGTGACAGTCACTGTTTTGGCATACGACACCTTGCCTGTGGCAGGGACGTAACGCACCGGGGTGAACTGTGCGAAGGCAAACGAACAGCCGTTGAGATACTGAGTGTTTACTTTGGAATACGTGACTTCAGGGTACACACTTTCCGAACGGTAGAACTCTTCGTTTTTCTCAAAAACCAGCGGCTCTGTCGATGACAGCGGACGCGGCTTTTGCGAAGGCATGAGGTTATATGTGCCTTCGAGCTCGACAAAGTCGGAATATTCGACTGTAATGTTCTGAGCGTCAGTGTTTTGCGGCAAAAGTAGCGACACTGCCTGATATGGCAGTGCGGCCTCTCCAACGACACCGTTGTTATAGGTATCGGCAAAACGGATGACGTCGTAGCCGTTCATCGCGCTGACCGTCGGCGTGCCGAAGTTATAGGTTTTCTGCACCGTCTGAGCAAATGACAATAAGCCCAGAACGATTGAAAACACCAGTGTCAATAGTAGTTTTTTCATATCTTTATGCATTATGCGTTAATCCAAGCCTCAACCTCTTCCAGTTGAAGTGCCGGGACGTCCATTTTATTCTTTTTACGGATGCCGTTGAGTTTCTCGCGCAGTGCTGACGGCTTCTCCGACTGCATCATCTCGACGGTAGTGTAGTTTTGTTTCACAAGCACCTCGGCCCACACTTCCGGCACGCCGACGGCCATGAAATCTTCCTTAGTGGCAGCTTTCTTATGCACTTCGGGACGCATCATCGGGAAGAGAAGCACTTCCTGGATCTGTGTCTGACCGGTGAGCAGCATCACCAGACGGTCGATGCCGATGCCCATGCCTGATGTAGGCGGCATGCCGTATTCCAGTGCGCGTAAGAAGTCTTGGTCGATAAGCATTGCCTCGTCGTCACCGCGGCCGGCCAGCTTCATCTGCTCCTCAAAACGTGCACGCTGGTCGATAGGGTCGTTGAGCTCGGTGTAAGCGTTGGCGAGCTCTTTGCCGTTGACCATCAGCTCGAAACGCTCGGTGAGCTCAGGGTTGTCGCGATGACGCTTGCACAGCGGCGACATCTCGACAGGATAGTCGGTGATGAATGTCGGCTGGATGTAGGTGCCTTCGCATTTTGCGCCGAAGATCTCATCGATGAGCTTACCTTTACCCATCGCGTCGTTGATTTCGATGTCGAGTTTCTTGCACACCTCGCGCAGCTGAGCCTCGTCCATGCCAGTGATGTCGATGCCCGTCTTCTCCTTGATGGAGTCGATCATCGTGATACGCTTGAACGGACGTTTAAAGCAAATCTCGTTGTCGCCAACCTTCACGGTGTCAGTGCCCAGCACCTCTGTGACGGCGCGCTCGATCATGGCTTCGGTATAGTCCATCATCCAGTTATAGTCTTTGTAGGCGACGTATATCTCGAGACCGGTAAACTCTGGGTTATGTGTGCGGTCCATGCCTTCGTTGCGGAAGTTACGCGAGAACTCATAAACACCGTCGAAGCCGCCCACGATAAGACGTTTCAGGTAAAGCTCGTCGGCGATACGCAGATACATCGGGATGTCGAGGGCGTTGTGGTGTGTGACAAACGGACGTGCTGTGGCGCCGCCAGGGATAGCTTGCAGAACAGGCGTCTCAACTTCAAGATATCCGCTCTCGTTGAAGAAACGACGGATGCTGTCGATGATTCGGGTACGCTTGATGAAGATATCTTTCACCTTGTCGTTGACAACCAAATCCACATAACGCATGCGGTAACGCAGCTCAGGGTCGTTGAACTCGTCGTATTTCACGCCGTCTTTCTCTTTCACGATCGGCAGCGGGCGCAGTGATTTGCTGAGCACCTTCATCTCCTTGACGTGGATAGAAATCTCGCCCATCTGGGTGCGGAACACAAAGCCTTTCACTCCGATGAAGTCACCGATGTCGAGCAGACGTTTGAAAACAATGTTATACATCGTCTTATCTTCGCCCGGGCAGATCTCGTCGCGGTTCAAATATAACTGAATACGTCCGTGGGCGTCCTGCAGTTCGCAGAATGACGCGGCTCCCATGATACGACGGCTCATGATACGGCCGCCGATGCTGACGTTTTCGAACTTCGAGAGGTCGTTATCGTCGAACTGTTCTTTGATCTGTGCCGTTGTCACGTTCACCTCGAACGCCGCCTGCGGATATGGGTTAATGCCTAATTTGTAAAGCTCTTGCAGTGAGTTTCGCCTAATTTGTTCTTGTTCGCTAAGCATTTTTATATCTTTTTTTATTTTTATTTTTCAATAAGTGTATTTGGGTGCAAAGATAAATAAAAAAACATTATCTTTGCAAAAAAATGTTGTAGATGCCAGATTTACTGCAGACGAAAATCGAATATCTGAAGGGCGTGGGGCCGAAACGAGCCGAGCTGCTGAATAAGGAGCTGGGCATTTTCACGTTTCAGGACATGCTCGACTATTTCCCGTTCAGGTATATCGACCGTTCGCAGATTCATAAGGTGAGGCAGATAAGCGACGACAGCGTTTATTACCAACTCGTGGGCACGGTAAGCAACATGCAATGCATTGGCGCTCCGCGACTTACGAGAATAACGGCGACATTTACCGACGACACAGGATCGATAGAATTGGTGTGGTTTAAAGGTCTGAAATGGATAAAAAACCGCTTCCAGCCGGGCAAGAAATACCTCATCTTCGGCAAGGCGAGCGTGTTTAACAATCGCTTCAACTTCACCCACCCCGACGTGGAAGACTATAACCCCGACGACACCCTCGTGGGCGAGGCTTTGCAAGGCGTTTACAACACCACCGAAAAGATGAAAAACCACGGGCTGGGCACGAAACAGTACGCGAAACTCGTGAAAACCTGCGTCCAGCAGGTGTGGAACCTAATCCCGGAGGTGCTGCCCGAGAGTCTGGTGCTTCACGACAAGCTCATGGCTCGAAAAGAGGCCTACTACAAGATTCATCTGCCGTCGAGCAGCAGCGACATACAGCGTGCCACGACGAGGTTGAAATATGAGGAGCATTTCTTCTTCCAGCTACGCCTTCTGATACATAAAAAAGACCGCGAGAAGAATACCAAAAGCGTTGTGTTTCAACAAGTTGGCGATTATTTCAACACTTTTTACAAAGAGCATCTCCCCTTCCCTCTTACCAACGCACAGAAACGTGTCATCAAGGAGATCAGGGCCGACCTGAAGAGCGGTCACCAGATGAACCGTCTGCTGCAGGGCGACGTTGGCAGCGGCAAGACCATCGTGGCATTGATGATCATGCTGTTAGCCCTCGACAACGGCTACCAGGCCGCCCTCATGGCCCCCACCGAGATACTTGCGACACAGCATCTTGAGACGCTGAGAGCGCAACTCGCAGGCATGGACGTGCACTTCGCCTTGCTCACGGGAAGCACCAAGCAGTCGGAGCGGAAACAGATTCTCACCGACCTTGCCAACGGCGACCTGCAGATCATCATCGGGACTCACGCTTTGATTGAAGACACTGTGGTTTTCAAGAACTTAGGGCTCTGCATCATCGACGAGCAACACCGCTTCGGCGTCGCGCAACGAGCCTCGTTCTGGGACAAGACGCAGTTTCCGCCGCATACCTTGGTGATGACAGCGACACCCATCCCGCGCACCCTGGCGATGACGCAGTATGGTGACTTGGACGTGTCGAAGATCGATGAATTGCCTCCTGGAAGAAAGCCCGTGAAGACGTTGCATGTGTTTCAGGAACAGCGACTTAGGGTCATCGGATTCATGAAGAAACAGATTGCCGAGGGGCATCAGATATATGTTGTTTACCCGCTCATCAAGGAGTCGGAGAAGATGGACCTGATCAACCTGCAGGAGGGTTACGAGGCGATGTTGCGCGACTTCCCCAAGCCCGACTATCACATCAGCGTGGTGCACGGACAGATGAAGGCCGAGGACAAAGACTGGGAGATGCAGCGGTTTGTGCGCGGCGAGACGCACATCATGATTGCGACGACGGTCATCGAGGTAGGTGTAAACGTGCCGAACGCCTCGGTGATGATCATCGAAAACGCCAACAGATTCGGCCTCTCGCAGCTGCATCAGCTCAGAGGAAGAGTGGGACGCGGTGCCGAACAGTCGTACTGCGTGTTGATTACCGACCATAAGATCACGGGCGAGGGGAAGAAACGAATGGAGACGATGGTGAAGACCAACGACGGATTCGAGATCGCCGAAGCGGATCTGCAGCTACGCGGTCCGGGCGAGACACAAGGCACCCGCCAGTCGGGAATGATAGAGATGAAAATCGGCGACTTCCAGTACGACGAGCCTATCATCAGGCACACAAGAAGGATGGCGAACCTGCTTCTCGACGCCGACCCAACCCTTTCAAAACCGGAACATTACGCCACAAAACAATATTTCTCGCAGCAGTTCGAGAGAGATTTCGACTGGAGCAGAATTGGGTAAAAATCAAATGATTTCGGGTAAAAACAATGTAGAGACGCCATATTATGACGTCTCTACATTGTATTTTTCAATAACCAACAATCTGATTATTGCATTTTGTCGAGCGATCTCAGGAATTTTGGAAGAGCTTTTTTCTCTAATTTCGCAGGTGGCTGATGACCATTGCCAGGAATGCGGAATGTGCAGACAGGACTGATATTATCAAGATTAGCCCAGTTACTTGGCTCGTTAGCCGGGAAGTGACCTGCTATCGGGTTTACAAGGACCTGACCCTCGTAGAACACTGTCAGAATGAAGTTGGTAGGATAATCTCCATTGCAGTTTTCATACATATCAACATAAACGGTATATAAACCCGGTTCGACATAGTCTTCTTCACCATAGAAAATATTCTCGTTGTTAATATAGTCGAGCGAGCAACCTGGATTTGAGTCGACATCAAGTTCTCCGCCATTGTCGCTATAACGGTCGTCATAGTAAATGTGATATCCGTTAGGTTCAATAAGGTGGAGGTCGACATCCTTCGGAGTATCGAATGTCAAGCTGACCTGCAGCACACCGGTACCGTTGTTCAGAATTTCAATCATTGCAGCGTAGTATCCGCTAACTTCGCCGTTTTCGTCAACAATAGCAAAAACAACATTCAATGCATCGCCTTCTTGCTGCTGGTTAACAACCATAAAGAAATCGTAGATGATTTCCCTATCTGTAGCAGCTGCCTGATGTGGAGTTACTTCGATGTAACCTGCCTTACTTGGATTAGCAACAATAATCTTCGAAGCTCTAACCTCTGAACTGACTGTGATGTAGTTTGCACCACCGGCGAGAGCTTGGTTGTTCATGTTAACATTCGGGATATAGTATGCAGTCGGCTCCGGTTTTTCGGCATCGACATAGTTGGCTTTTGTGCCGCCAACAGAGAAGCCGTAATCCGCTGGAGGTGGAGTCGTTGGTGTTGAAGATGAGCCGCTGCTCTTGTCTTTCTTACATGCTGCAAGTCCTAAAACAAGCACTGCAATAGCCAGTAATGATAATAATTTTCTTGCTTTCATGATTATAATTTTTTGTTAATAATAATGTTAAATTTTTGCAAAGTTAAGTAATTATTTGGAATAATGAACTTTTTTTATCAAAAATTAATCGATTTAAACTCGTAACCTTTGTTTTTGTAATGCTCCAAAACCTTCGGCAGCACTGCAATCACGTTGGAATTGGCCTTCAGGCTGTCGTGAAAAACCACGATGGCGCCGTCGCCCGCATTGCGTATCACATTTTTATAAATCCGACGCTGCGAAAGCGAATGGTCGAAGTCGTAGGCCATCACCGTCCAGTTGATAGTTACCAGTTGGCAGTTGGCAGTCGACAGTTTTTTAAGCTGGGAATATTTGATTTTGCCGTAAGGAGGACGGAATAAATTGCTGTGAATCAATTCGTTAGCATTGTTAAACGATTTGATGTATTCGTCGTTTTTCGTCTTCCAGCCGTTCTCATGGTTATAGGTATGACTTCCGATGGCGTGGCCTTCTTTTTTTATCATCTCGAAGGTGGCGGGAAACTCTTTCACCTTGCTTCCAACGCAGAAAAATGTGGCTTTCGCGTCGTAACGTTTAAGGATATCGAGCACCAGCGGCGTTATCAGCGGATGCGGGCCGTCGTCGAAGGTGAGATATAGAGTTTTTTTGCCTGTCTTCGGCATATGCCAAAGCAGCGAAGGATAAAACATCCTGAAAATCCTTGTAGGTTTGACTATTCTCATGTTGCAAAGATAAAAATATTATTTCATTGTATTAAAAAAATGTTTATTTTTGCGAATTAATATTTTTGTATATATGAAAAAGCTGATATTAGTTCGCCACGGCGAAAGTGAATGGAACAAACTCAACCTCTTCACGGGTTGGACCAATGTGGATTTGTCGGAGAAGGGTGTTCAGGAAGCCATCGAGGCAGGTAAGTCGTTGAAAGACAATGGATATAAGCCCGAAGTCTGTTTCACATCATACTTGAAGAGAGCCATCAAGACGCTCAACAACATCCTCGACGTGATGGATATGGACTGGCTGCCGGTTTACAAGAGCTGGCGTCTCAACGAGAAGAGCTACGGTCAGCTGCAGGGCTTGAATAAGGTCGACATGGCAAAGAAATACGGTGAGGAGCAGGTGCTTAAATGGCGTCGTTGCTTCGACGTGCAGCCTCCGGCGTTGTCGATGGACGACCCGAAGAGTCCGCGTCAGGACCCGCGTTATGCCGAGATGACCGACGACCAGATTCCGCTCACCGAGTCATTGAAAGATACCATCGCACGTCTTATGCCTTATTATAAAGAAGTGATACTCAAGGCCTTCGAGAATCACGACGAGGTAATGGTGGTGGCCCACGGCAACAGTCTGCGCGGCATCGTGAAAGAGCTGAAAAACATGGGCGAAGACGAGATCATTAAATTCAATATCCCGACAGCAATACCTTATATCTTTGAGTTTGACGACAAGATGAATCTCAAGAACGACTTCTTCCTCGGCGACCCTGAGGAGATTGCCAAGAAGATGCAGAGCGTCGCCAACCAGGGAAAGGCAAAATAAACACTGATTTCTATGGAAAAACTTTGGGTCATACCTGATATCCACGGATGCGTCAACACTCTTAAGCAGTTGATAGAGAATGGCTTACAGCCTTCGAAGGAAGACAAGCTCTACTTCCTCGGCGACTATATCGACCGCGGTCCCGACGGCAAGGGCGTCATCGACTATGTGATGAGTCTGCAGGAAGGCGGCTATCAGGTCGACTACCTCATCGGCAACCACGAATATTACTGCATGAACTCGTATGAGGCCGACCAGCATCGTTTTCTGTTCAAGAGCAGCATCCAGAAAGAATGGGAACGTTACGGAGCCAAGACCACGCTGGCGAGCTTCGGCGTGAGACGTCCGCGCGACATCGACCCGAGGTATATCGAATGGATGAAGAAAGGCAAATATTTCATCGAGCTCGACAAGTTTATCCTTGTCCACGCCGGCATGAACTTCAACATCCAGGACCCGTTTGACGACACCATGTCGATGCTGTGGGTGCGCGACTTCAAGGTCGACACCATGAAAATCGGAGGCAAGAAGATCATCCACGGCCACGTGCCGGTGGAGCACAGTCTCATACAGCTGTTCATCGACTCGGGCGGCTACGACTTTATAGCCCTCGACAACGGCGTTTACTATAGAGATCAGAAGGTGGGCTTCGGCAACCTCATGGCTCTCGAACTCAACAGCATGGAGCTCATCGCCCAACCGAACGTCGATTTCTGATGTTTGTCGACATTCATACACACATTGATAATCAATCTGTTATAAAGATTGTTAGCGAGAATTTCGAGGAGAAGATACTACTGACCGAGGGTGTGCATCCTTGGGAAGTTAGTGGTGATTTGGAGGAGGTTCCTCGCGACCTGCGGTCGCTCGGAATGACAGCCCTCGCTATTGGTGAGGTGGGGCTGGATAAGGCGCACAAGGAGACGTTTGAGAGACAGGTTGAAGTTTTTGAGGAGATGATAAAGATTTCGGAGACGTTGAGGAAGCCGGTGATTGTGCATTGCGTGAGGGCGTATTCCGAGATAATCGAGATGCGGAAGAAGACGAAGGCCACGATGCCGTGGGTGATACACGGCTTCAATAGCTCGGTGGAGACGATGCGGCAGCTACTGAAATACGACATCTACATCTCGCTCGGCGAAGTTTTGTATCGCAATGAGAATCAAGCGGTTAAGATATTGAAAGACATCCCGATTGTGCGATTGTTCCTTGAGACCGACGTCTCGGGACGAGACATCAGGGACGTTTATGCTAAGGCGGCGTCGCTGATGGGATGCGAGGTCGAGTTTTTATGTAACAAGATTTTTGAGAACTATGGAAGACTGGAAGCAGCGCACTAATATATTAATAGGTGACGAAGGTGTCGAGCGCCTCGCCAACGCCCATGTAATGGTCGTTGGCCTGGGCGGCGTAGGTGCCTACGCCGCCGAACAGCTGGCGCGTGCCGGCATAGGCGAGATGACCATCGTCGACAGCGACACAGTGAGCGCTACAAACAAAAACCGCCAGCTGTTGGCGCTCGACAGCACTGTGGGCCGTCTCAAGACCGAGGTCATGGCCGAGAGAATACGCGATATCAACCCCGACATCAAGCTGCACGTGCTTACGCAATACCTTAAGGATCAATCGATTATAGATCTGATGGCGCAGAAGTTCGACTTCGTGGTCGACGCCATCGATACGATGGCCCCGAAGGTGTTTCTGCTCTATTACGCGGTACAGAACCATCAGAATATCGTGAGCTGCATGGGAGCGGGCGGGAAATACGACCCCACCAAGGTGGAGATCTGCGACATCGCGAAGTCGTACAACTGCCGACTGGCATTTTACATCCGAAAACGGCTGCACCGACTGGGCATCCGCGAAGGAATCACCGTGGTGTTCTCACCGGAAAAGGTCGCCGACGACGCCTTCATCGTGGAAGACGAGCAACAACAAAACAAGATAGCTACTGTGGGAACGATATCGTATATGCCGGCCGTTTTCGGATGCTTCTGCGCCTCACATGTCATCAACCGGCTACTAGGAACACAAAATCGTGGCGATTTTTAACCTCTTTCTCGATATGCGCGATGTAATGCGTGCGACGAGGAATGGTGTCGAGGATGCGCTGAGCCTCGTCGTACTCACCCATCTCACGGTATAACTCAATGATTTCCAATATCGAAGCCTCATATTCCTCATCATCGGGAGTGTAACGGCCTTTCAACATCACAAGCAAAGCCTTCAGGTTTTCGATGTATTCGTTGTGAAGCTTCTTAAACATCACGCGACCCTGCTTCTGTTTCTTGCGGTTCTTGCGCCACACGTTGAAACTCATCTTTCCCGAAAGGAGATAAGGAAGATGCATCTGATAGTTGTTACGCACCAAGTCGTTGTAAGCCCACCACATCAGACGGCGGATGTAAAGCTCTTTATCTCTATCATTATCAATGGCTTGCAGACATCTTTTATAATGCTCGACAAGAGCCAATCGACCTTCGACGCTGTTGAAATGGATGCCGAAGAAACGCCAGTGGTTCCAGTTGTAATAAGGCACACTGGGCTTGGTGTAGGTCACGACGGGCTCTTTATACTCATTGACCCAGAACCAGTGACTGCACGACGGACAGGCGATGATCTTCTGTGGCTCGGTTATGTAATTGTCGTTCAACGTCTTACCATCGGAATACAATATCGATTTATTGACCATCTCCGACTTCACGAGATGACCTTCGAGCCAGGCGCCACATTTAGGGCATTGGATATAAAAAGTATCGTAATTTACCATGACGTTGATTTTCAATTATTTACGACCGAAATCAGCGGGTATCTCGCCCCAGATCTCGGTTCTCCATTTGCGTATCGGCACCCTGAAGGTGTTGTCGTGAAGCCATTTCTCGGCTCGGGCAATCACCTCGAAGAGATACCTGTTTTTCTCGTTCTGAACGAGTTTCGTCCGGCAGAGCCCTTGGCTCACCCACTTCTGACCGTTCACCGAATCGGAATATATCGGCAGGTTGGTGCGGTTTTTCTGCTGCCAGGCGAGGCAATGAACGATAGCTAAGAACTCCCCTATGTTGTTGGTTCCGCCTTCAAACACCGGACTTTTGAATATCTCGGTGTTGGTGGCGACGTACACGCCCCGGTATTCCATCTTTCCGGGATTACCGGAGCATGCCGCGTCGACTGCTATGGCGTTGAGCTCGGGTTTCGGAGTGCCTAATGGCAACGACTCCCAGCGGACTGTCGCTGCGGTGCGTGTCCCCATACAGTCGTCGTCATACTCAGGACCAGCCTGAAATGCGACCTCGGCGGCGTCCTTTGTTGGAAATCCCTTGTATTTCGCACCTTGGAACCCGTCGACCTGCTGGCGGCATTCGTCCCAGCTGCCGAAGACGCCAGTCTGGCGTCCCGACCACACAACATAAAAATTGTTCTTCGCCATTTAAATTTGACGTTATCGTTGACCACGACATGTAGGGGCGAATGATGATTCACCCTTACAAACGTTGTCATTTATTGTTTTCTCATTGCGATCAAGAGTTCCAACATCTTGATTGCCGAATCCGACACGATGGTGCCAGGTCCGAAGATGGCTGCTGCGCCTGCGTCGTACAGGAACTGGTAGTCCTGATGCGGGATAACGCCGCCCACCACCACCATGATGTCGGGACGACCGAGCTTCTCGAGTTCGGCGATCACCTGTGGGACAAGGGTCTTATGACCTGCCGCCAGCGACGACACTCCGAGCACGTGGACGTCGTTTTCCACTGCCTGACGTGCCGCCTCGGCCGGTGTCTGGAACAGCGGTCCCATATCGACATCGAATCCGATATCGGCATAGCCTGTGGCGACGACCTTAGCACCACGGTCGTGACCGTCCTGACCCATCTTGGCAATCATGATACGAGGACGACGACCTTCGAGTTTTGCGAACTCATCGGCCATGGCCTGTGCCTTCGCGAACTTGTCATTACCTTTTGCTTCCATAGAATAAACTCCTGATATTGAACGAATTACAGCTTTATAACGACCCACGACCTTCTCGCATGCCATTGAGATCTCTCCCAAGGTGGCACGGCATTTTGCTGCCTCAACTGCGAGAGCGAGGAGGTTACCCTTGCCGGTCTTCACCGACTCGGTGATGGCATCGAGGCAACGCTGCACGTCGGCCTCGTTACGGCTTGCGCGGAGGGCCTTCAGACGTTTGATTTGCGACTCACGCACCGCTGTGTTGTCGACCTCAAGAGTGTCGATGCTGTCTTCATGCTCGAGGCGGTATTTGTTGATACCCACGATGGTCTCGGTGCCTGCGTCGATCTTAGCCTGCTTGCGGGCTGCGGCCTCTTCGATACGCATCTTCGGAAGACCTGTCTCGATAGCTTTTGCCATGCCGCCCATCTCCTCGACCTCCATGATGTGAGCCCAAGCGCGCTCAGCGATTTCCTTGGTCAGCGATTCGACATAATATGAACCTGCCCATGGGTCGACGACGCGACAGACGTTGGTCTCTTCCTGGATGTAGATCTGAGTGTTACGGGCGATACGAGCGCTGAAGTCGGTAGGCAGTGCGATAGCCTCGTCCAAAGCGTTGGTGTGCAACGACTGAGTGTGACCGAGGGCTGCTCCCATAGCTTCGATGCAGGTACGGGCCACGTTGTTGAACGGGTCCTGCTCGGTGAGCGACCATCCTGAAGTCTGAGTGTGAGTACGCAGTGCTAATGATTTCTCGCTCTTAGGGTTGAATGTCTTCACGATCTTAGCCCACAGCATACGAGCGGCACGCATCTTAGCGATCTCCATGAAGTGGTTCATTCCGGAGCACCAGAAGAACGACAGACGTGGAGCAAATGCGTCGATATCCAAGCCCGACTTGACACCTGTGCGGAGGTAATCCCAACCGTCGGCGAGGGTGTAAGCCAACTCGATGTCGCAAGTAGCACCAGCTTCCTGCATATGGTAGCCGGAAATTGAAATCGAGTTGAACTTCGGCATGTTTTGCGAAGTGAACGCGAAGATATCGGCGATGATTCGCATCGAGAACTCTGGAGGATAGATATAGGTGTTACGCACCATGAACTCCTTCAAGATGTCGTTCTGGATTGTACCTTGCAGTTCTTCATATTTAGCACCCTGTTCCAAAGCTGCCACGATGTAGAATGCCAAAATCGGCAACACGGCACCGTTCATTGTCATTGAAACAGACATCTTATTCAAAGGAATCTGGTCGAACAACACCTTCATGTCTTCGACTGAGCAGATTGACACACCGGCT
>JAFZXR010000048.1 GCA_017616675.1 Bacteroidales bacterium | reverse complement strand
CCCGGACAGCCTAACTTCATCTCACGTGATCAGCTTGTGGTTACAGGCATCCTCGACGACGAAGAGTTCAGCTTCATCGTGATGCACTGGCCTTCACGTTACGGCGGCGAGAAACGCTCATTGCCGGGACGTATGGCAGCGGCACATCTCTGCCGTCATATCGCCGACTCCATCCTAGCCGAGAAACCTAACGCCAAGATAGTAATGATGGGCGATTACAACGACTATCCGACCAACAAGAGTATCATCGACGGACTGCGCGCCAAAGGCCGCATCGAAGACATGAAAGGCGACGACTTCTTCAACCCTATGTGGAAGATGCATAAAAACGGCGAAGGCACCAACTACTACCGCGACGTGAAAGGCGTGCTCGACCAATGCATCATCACGCCGGCGTTGCTCAAAGACGAGAACGACCCGTTCGCCACATATCAGATGTATAAACCGATGGTGCACTCAAAGGAATTCCTCAAGCAGCACGACGGCCGCTACAACGGCTACCCATGGCGTTCGTTCGCCGGTGGAGTGTGGCAAGGAGGATACTCCGATCACTTCCCGGTTTACCTGATTCTTTTGAAAAAAATGTAATTTTTCGGGCGAAAAATGTTTCGCCCCCTACAATCATTCTTTAACGTAGATTCGTTTCACCCTTTGTGAGATCCTGGTCATGATTTCGTATGGAATCGTATTGCAGGCGTTTGCAATGATTTCAATCGGATGATTGTCGTCGAACAGCACCGCCGTGTCATCTTCCTGGCAATCGATGCCCGTGACGTCGATCATGGTGAGATCCATACACACGTTGCCGACGATAGGCGCCGCCTTGCCGTTGACCCAGAAACAGGCGTTGCCGTTGCCCAGCTCACGACGTAAGCCGTCGGCGTAACCTATCGGAATGACTGCAATTCTTGAAGGTTTCGTAATCTTTCCGTGGCGACCGTAACCTATGGTCTCGCCAGGTCCGTATTCCTTGATCTGCTTGATGGTCGACTTCAGTGACATAACGTTGTGCAGCTTGCTGCGGTCTTCGTCGCAGACCGGCACACCGTAGACGCCAATGCCCAAGCGCACCATATCGTATTGATACTCAGTGAATCGCGTGATGCCAGCGGTGTTCAACAGATGACGCATGATCTTGTAAGGGAACGCCTTCAAAATCTTCTGGCTCATCAACTCAAACTGCTCCACCTGATGCATCACAAAAGCGTCTTCCTCAGGCATGTCGCTCGTCGCAAAATGCGAGAAAACACTCATAATCTTGATCTTCGGGTTGGCTTTTATGCGCTCAATCAAAGCGTCGATATCGTCGGGCAGGAAGCCGAGACGGTGCATGCCCGTGTCGACCTTGATATGAATGCCGACAGGCTCTTTCAGCTCCGTATCCAATTGATTTATAGCGTCTTCGAGCTGCGCGAGACAACGGAAACTGTAGATGTCAGGCTCCAAGCCATGCTTGATGATGATGTCGAAGGTGTTAGTCTCGGGCGTCATCACCATGATCGGTAGTTTTATGCCTTTATGACGCAGTTCCACGCCCTCGTCGGCATACGCAACCGTAAGATAATCAACATGATGGAAGGCAAGGACGTTAGATACTTCGTAGTTGCCGCTGCCGTAGGCGAAGGCCTTCACCATCACCATCATCTTGGTGTCTTTTTTCAGCTTTCCGCGATAATAGTTGAGGTTTTTGACGAGGTTGTCGAGGTTGATTTCCAGAATCGTCTCGTGCGACTTCTGCTGCAGCACCTTCATGATGCGTTCAAACTCGAAACTACGTGCACCTTTCAGCAGAACTATCTGATTCTCAAACATTTTCATCGGATGGTTGTTGAGAAAATCAGTAGTTGATTCATAGAAAAAAGATTGTATCTTTCTATTTAAATGTATTTTTGGTAAAGAGGATTTCTCGGCTCCACGTTGTTCCGCTCGAAATGACGAGCAGAGAGCCTCTCCTATTCCAATAAAGGTGTCAACGCCTTTGTTTTCAATGAGTTGCGCGACATTTTTATAAAGGTCTTCTTCTTTCAGTTCGCTTTGAAGGATATCCGATAAAATCAACACCTTGTTGTCGTGATGCTGTGCGTTCATGAAGTCGAGGGCGATGGCGAGAGCGTTTCTGTCGTTATTGTACGAATCGTTGATAATCAGACAATTACGCACACCAGCCTTGAGTTCCATTCGCATTTCCACAGCCTCGAGATGTGCCATACGATTGGCTATGACGTCGTTCGGGAGACCCAGCAACAGCGCCACACACCAGCAGTTGATGGCGTTTTCAATCGAGGCATCGTCGATAAACGGGATGGTAATGGAAATGGTTTTGCCTTTAAAAATCGCAATTATTTCCGTAGAGACGTACGGCCGTGCGTCTCTACAATCAATCGATGAAACAAACAAATCGGCATTTTTATCGTGCCTGCTCCAGGAAAACGTCGGAATTTTTTCACCAGAAATTGCCGAAGCAATTTCTTGATTATCTTGACAGTATACCACAGCGGCTGCCTTAGGGGCATTAATGCCATTTATGGCGTTAAGGCCGTTAATGTTGCCGCTAACGCCTTTAACGCCTTTAATGCCCTTAAACAATTTTATCTTTTCCTCGATTTTCTGCTGAATATCTTTGAAATTCTTGCCGTGAGCGGGTCCGATGTTGGTGAAAACGCCTATCGTCGGCTTGATGATATCGCGCAGCTTCTCCATCTCGCCCGGACGCGATATTCCGGCCTCGAACAGCGCCACCTCGTTCGACTGATTCATCTGCCACACCGACAGCGGCACACCAATCTGCGAGTTATAGCTCTTCGGACTGCGGCACACCGACATCGAAGGCGACAAAATCTGATAAAGCCACTCCTTGACCACCGTCTTGCCGTTGCTTCCGGTGATTCCGACCACAGGGATGTCGAACTGCGAACGATGATACGCCGCTAACCTTTGCAAAGCCGAAAGAGTGTCGTCGACAGCGATAAAAACCGCGTCATCGCATCCGTTTTTCACGTAATTTTTGTTTACAACGAACGCTTTTACGCCTTTTTCGTACAAATCGTTGATATATTTATGCCCGTCGTTTCTGCCGCCGCTCAACGCAAAAAATAGCGTATTTTCCGCATCTACAAGCAGTCGGCTGTCGAACAGAATATCTTTTACAATAATCGTATCCGATTGATTACCAACAAGTTGACCTCCAACAACAGAGGCAATCCGTTTTATCGTGTACCCTTCGTTTTGCATATCGCAAATTTACTAATTTTTCGCATAAATAATTGATTTTTAAAAATTTATTGAAAAATATTTGGAATTTTCAAAAACATTTCGTATTTTTGACCTTTCAAAACGAGCGCCGTATTATGACACCACAATTTAAGACATCAAATCTTCCTAGGATAGGTATCACCCAAGGTGACATCAATGGAATTGGTTATGAAGTGATACTCAAAGTTTTAGCCGACACACGTATTCTTGAATCGTTCATCCCGATAGTCTACGGGCAGTCGAAAGTTTTTTCATATTATAAGAAAAATTTCGGCATGGAAGAGATGTCGTACACCGTGATTCGCGACGCGTCGCAGGCTCAGCCGAAGCGCATCAACATCATCAACCACACCGACGAAGAGCTGAAGGTGGAGCCTGGATTCTCCACTCCTATCGCGGGAAAAGCGTCGTTTGCAGCATTGAAATTGGCCACCAATGACCTCCGCAACGGTCTCATCGACGCCTTGGTGACAGCTCCGGTCAACAAAGCCAACATGCAGTCGGAACAGTTCAAATTCAAAGGCCAGACCGACTACATCAAATCGTTTTTCCCTGATAATGAATATATTACGCTGCTTGTCAACCATCAGATGCGCATTGGCTTCGTCACCAACCACATCCCGTTGAAAGACGTGCCTGGCGCAATCAATAAAGAACTGATTATCAAGAAGTTGATGCTTATAAACAAGTCGTTGATCAACGATTTCAAGATTGACGCCCCGAAGATCGCGGTACTCGGTCTCAACCCCCACGCCAGCGACGGCAACATCATGGGAACCGAGGAACGCGACATCATTCAGCCAGCCATCGAAGTCGCTAAGGATCAAGGTGTTATGGCGTTCGGACCGTTCCCGGCCGATGGCTTCTTCGGCTCCGACGCTTGGCGCAAATACGACGGCATTCTGAGCATGTATCACGACCAGGGACTCACTCCTTTCCGCGTGCTCTCCGTCGACGGCGGTGTCAGCTTCACGGGCGGACTGCCGGTGGTGCGCACCTCAACGACACACGGCACTGGCTACGACATTGCAAATAAAAATATCGCGGACCCCGAAGCAATGAGGCACGCGATATATTTGGCAATCGATATCCTAAATAATAGAAGATAAACGCTTCGCTGATAAGAAGGATAAGAAGGATAAATCTTATCAGCCTTTAGGCGCTTATCCTTCTTATCCTTTATTATCCTTATTGTCTCTCGTAAGTCTGGACCTCGTCGTAGACGTATTCCAGTTTGATTCCCGCCTGGCGGAACATCTCCTCTGACTCGGCTCCGTCGTGATATTTGCGCTGGCACACCACGCGCACGATACCGCAGTTTATTATCAGCATGGCGCATGTGCGGCATGGAGTCATCCTGCAATAGAGGGTGCTGCCTTCGAGGGCGATGCCACGACGAGCCGCCTGTGCGATGGCGTTCTGTTCGGCGTGCACGGTTCTCACGCAGTGCTCGGTGATACGGCCGTCGGCATGAATCATCTTACGGAAAAGATGCCCCACCTCGTCGCAGTGCGGGAGTCCGCGAGGCGAGCCTACGTAGCCCGTCACGAGAATCTGACGGTCCTTGACGATGACGCATCCGCTGCGGCCACGGTCACAGGTGGCGCGCTCGGCCACGGTGTCGGCCATATTCATAAAATATTCGTCCCACGACGGACGTTTATACTTCTGATTTTCAATATCTTGCAACACCTCCTCCACGCGTTTGTGAAGGTCTTCGATGGTGCCGTTGTTTTGGAACACATAGTCGGCCTGGTGGATGCACTCGCCGAGGTTCTGTTTGTTAGGGTCGGCATTGGTCATCTCGCGCTCCTCGTTAGCCACGAACGTCTCGTAACTCACTGAGTCTGTTTCCGATTTGCGCTCGGTGATACGCTCGTAACGCACTTTACGGTCGGCGTCGACGGCGAAGAGATGGAAGTTACCCTTCGAACGCAGTGCCGCGATCTCGCCAGGAGTGCGGATGCTCTCGATGACGGCGTCCTTACCGTTGTTGTAGGCGCGGTCGTAGAGCTGCTCGGCGATGTAACTCGGGCTGTTGTTGGCCCTCAGGTCGTTAGCCACCGACGTCAGCGTGTCACGATTGACCTCGAGACCGCGGCGTTTCACCTCTTCCGACAAAAACGCGCGCACCGAATAGTGGAGGTAGCCTTTTTTCTGCACCAGATAATCAACGATAGTGCCTTTTCCGGCTCCTAAAGTTCCTGTGATTCCAATTATATTCATTTGTTTTCCAATTTAATATCATGAATCCATTTCTCGATCTTCACCGCCTGATAATTGTTCATTTTCTCGAACAACTCCTTCGGGTCGTCGGTGACAATCACATTTTTATAATGATCTCCGCGGATGAAGCCGTCTTTCACTCCCCTGTCGATCCACCGCACGAGGTCGTCGTAATAGCCGAGGGTGTTGTACAGCGCGATGGGCTTCTCGATGAGCCTAAGCTGGTCGGCCACCACCACTTCCGAAAACTCGTCGAGTGTGCCGAATCCGCCCGGCATCGCGATGAACGCGTCGGCCTCATGAATCAGTATCTCCTTGCGTTCAGCCATGGTCTGGGTCGGGATCATCCTGGTGATGCCGTCGTGCCCTATCTCGTGAGCGAGCAGAAAGTCGGGCATCACGCCAACGACCTCGCAGCCCCTCGACAGCATACGGTTCGCTATCACATTCATGAGGCCGACGCTTCCGCCGCCGTAGTAGAGAGTGCAGCCATTGTCGGCGAGGACATCGCCCAGACGTGCCGCAGCCTCCTCGTAACGCTTGTCGAAGCCCATGCTGCTTCCGCAGAAAACACAGATTTTTTTCATGTTAAATTTTTGCAAAAATACGAAATTTTTAATGTGCTGCTACGCAGAATGTGAAAAAAGTGCTGCTCTGCAGAATGTGGTCCGCTTCGCGCACATTGGCCAAAGGCCCACATTTAGCCGAAGGCTACACATTTCAACACATTTATCCCTGTTTCAATTATTTCATCTTCGAATTCATAATTGGGGTTATGCAGCGGAAGATGCTCCTCGCCGCAGCCCAGTCCGAATAAGCAAATCGGACACACATCTGCAAAGCGACCGAAGTCTTCCGACCAGCGGAATGGCTCGTCAAGATATTGATAATCAAGGTTTAACGCTTTTGCAGCAGTTTCTACTGCGAGCACCGCCTCGTCGTTGTTCATCGTGGCCGAAAACGCCTCGTGTATGCTGCTTCCGAAGTCGAAATTCTGCTTCTCGGCGACCATGGCGCAGAGCTGAACCACGTCGGCGGTGAGATGCTGCAGCTTCTCATTGTCGTAGGAACGCAGAGTAAGCCAAATCTCAGCATGAGCAGGTGCCACGCCGAAGGTCTCCTCGCCCAAAACGGCATGCGTCATCGTCATCATGGTTAGCGGTTTCTCATCGCGTAGCATCTCGGCTTTCTTTCCGAAAATATCGATGAGTGCTGACAAAACGTGCTGCGGACTGTGACCTGTCTCAGGCTGCGAGGCGTGCGCTGTGACGCCGTTGAAGATGAGCTTCAAGCCCAGCGAACCAGCGGCAAAACAGCCTTTTCGCAACAAAATCTTGTTTTTCGCATATCCCGGGATGTTATGCAAAGCAAACGCCATGTCGGGCTTTATCTTTTCGAACTGCGGGTCGGCGATGACGGCCTTGGCACCTTGTCCGGTCTCTTCGGCGGGCTGGAAAAGCAGCACTATCTCGCCGTTTTCGGGACGTTTTTCGCTCAAACGTTGTGCCAAACCAGCCAAAATCGAAGCATGTCCGTCGTGACCGCAGCGATGCGAGCAGAGACGGTCGCCTTCGGGGATGTTTAAAGCGTCGATATCGCCGCGAATCAGCAATCTT
>JAFZXR010000047.1 GCA_017616675.1 Bacteroidales bacterium | reverse complement strand
CCATTGCCTCGGCAATGAGTGAGCCGATTGTTGAGTCGTTGTTAGCCGAGATGGTAGCAACCTGACGGATCTTCTCGTTGTTGTCGCCAACGATTTCGCTCTGCTGTTTCAACGAGGCTACGACCTTAGCGACTGCCTTGTCGATACCGCGTTTGAGGTCCATCGGGTTAGCGCCTGCGATGACGTTTTTGAGACCTGTTGCCACGATAGCCTGTGCCAACACTGTAGCTGTGGTGGTGCCATCACCGGCGAGGTCGTTGGTCTTCGATGCGACTTCCTTCACGAGCTGAGCGCCCATGTTTTCAATCGGGTCGGCGAGCTCGATTTCCTTTGCCACTGTCACGCCGTCCTTTGTGATATGAGGAGCGCCGTATGATTTCTCGATAATGACGTTGCGGCCCTTAGGTCCGAGGGTCACTTTCACTGCGTTTGCCAATGCGTCGACGCCCTTCTTCAAGCCGTCGCGTGCATCAAGATTGAACATTATGTCTTTTGCCATATCTCTTTGATTTTTAATTATTTACGAAATTAGATGATTGCGATGATGTCGTTTTCACGCATGATCATATAGTCTTTGCCGTCGAGATGGAACTCGGTGCCTGCGTATTTGCCGTAGATGACGTTGTCGCCGACCTTCACTGTGATCGGGTTGTCCTTTGTGCCTGGACCGACTGCCACTACTGTGCCTTGCTGAGGTTTCTCTTTTGCTGTGTCAGGGATGATGATTCCACTTGCGGTTTTCTGTTCTGCGACAGCCGGCTCAATGACGACGCGGTCTGCCAACGGTTTGATATTCAATTTTGCCATGTTATTATATTTTTATTAATTGTTATTTTCTAGCGTTTTTCATTCATCAAAAATCATTCCAAAGGCAATTTTTGTCAGTAAAATGATAAAAAAAATGTCAGAACGTGACATTCTGACATTCTTTTGTCTTGCTTTTCAGATTATTCTGCAGCTTCTGTCGGCTCTGTTGCAACCGGCATATCGGCTGGAATCTCCTGAGGCATGGTCTGCTGAACGTTTTCAACGACCTTGCTGCCTCTAACTTCCTGTGTTCCGCCTTTTGGAAGTGTCACGCTTGATGCGAGGCAGAATACCACTAACAAGATGGCCAATGTCCAAGTCGTCTTCTCCAGGAAATCGGTGGTCTTACGGACGCCGAGAATCTGGTTGTGTGATGAGAAGTTGGATGCCAATCCGCCACCTTTTGAGTTCTGAACCAAAACCACCAACATCATCAAGAAACTGACGATAAGGATTAACACTGAAATTGTTACGTACATTGTCTTAAAAATATTAATTGTTTAACTTTTCTTTTAACGTATTAATTCGACCTGCAAAAATAATACTTTTTTCTGGATATTTAACTTTTAATTTTTCATAAATTGAAATTGCCTTTGCATAATATCCTTGTTTCTCGTAAATCGTTGCTAATGTTTCACTTACGATATTTTCTTGGTCGATAACCGACTCTTGCGCAGCTGAAATCGGGTTGAAAAATTCCTGTTTCGGACGCGAAATCGACGGGTTTTCTGCTATGAATTTGTCGATAATTTCGGCTTTTGAAAGCTTTTTTTCGGCTTTTTTAGGCGCTGTTTTCTTTCTTTCGAGCTCAGCGATTTTGTAGTTGATGATAGCCATCAGCTCGTCGAGATTTTTCTTTTTCTCCTCGAGTTGTGCCATCTCCTGGTCGATATCGTCTTCGGTCTCGACAAACTCGTCGGGAAGTTGCGAGAACAGTCGGCGCAACGCGTTTCTGCTAGGCGCCATTGCCGCTGCCAGTCGGAGCTGCTCTGTGGCGCGACTGTCGTCGGCACGTCCCATGGCCACGGCAAGCAACACCTGTGCTACCGTGAAGTAAGGGTATTTCTTCACCAGCGACTCAAGTTCGCCCACATCTAACCGTGTCAACCAATTGTTATTCAATATCTTACCAATTTACTACCGCCTTGTTGAAGATATCCTGACACAACTTGTCGCAGATGGTGCTCATGAGGTCTTCCTGGATGGAATTCAAGTCCTGATCGCTCGGGTAATCTTCGTATTGCGAAAACTTCTGCTCGAAGTTCTTCGATTCATCGTATCTGTTGTAAAACCTGACGTTCACGGTGATTGTTAGGCGGTTCAATGCCGCTATCTGGTCGCCCGTGATGGCCGTCGGAGCTGTCTTGTAGTCGACAATCTCGCCTTCGATGGCAAGGTCGCCGTTGTCGGCCACCTCGTCGAGTGTGGTCTGATTCATGAAATAGTCGCGCAAAGTGTTGGTAATCACGTCGCTAAGCATCGGGTTGACGAGGTTGGCGTTGTTTGGGAAATACTGAATCGACACGGTCTTGGCCTCCGCTGGGATACTCGCTCCGGTGAACGAATAAATCCCGCAGCCGGTCAGCACGAAGGCCGCGATTAATATTAATAAGGTGTTAATTTTTCTCAACATCATATCTTAATATCGTATTCCTTAATCTTTCTGTATAACGTACGCTCGCTTATTCCGAGTTCGTTGGCGGCGTCTTTGCGTTTGCCGTTATATTTGCGTAAAGCCTTGATAATCACTTCGTTTTCCTTGTCTTGAAGTGAGAGGTTATCGACGGCTTGTTTCTCCTGAAGATATTCCACCTCGGCATCCTGGGTGTTGTCGTAGTTGACCACAGTGCCTTGGATTGGGGTGATTTCCTGTGTCGGCATCGGCTGTATCGTCGAAATCTGTCCCGATGTCAGGTCGCTGACAGTCTTCTTGAGCTCGGTGATGTCTTTCTTCATGTCAATCAAAAACTTGAACATGATATCTCTCTCGCTGATTGAGTCGGCTCTGCTGTCGTCTTTGAAGATTGTCGGCAGAACGGTCTGCGCCGGAAGGTAATTTCGCAAAATATCCGGCGTGATGACGCGTTCGGTCTCGATGATTGAGATCTGCTCGGTGACGTTCTTCAGCTGACGGATATTGCCGTCCCAGCGGTAGTTTTCGAACATCACGAGGGCTTCTGGAGTGAGCTGAATCGCAGGAATTCTATATTTTTCAGCTATATCGGATGCGAATTTTCTGAAAAGCAGTCTGATGTCGGCTTTACGCTCGCGCAATGCCGGGATGTGAATCGGGACGGTGTTCAAACGGTAATACAGATCCTCACGGAAACGTCCTTTTTCGATGGCTGTTGGGATGTCGACGTTGGTCGCCGCCACTACGCGCACGTTGGTCTTCTGAATCTTCGATGAGCCGACCTTCACAAACTCACCGTTTTCGAGTACTCTGAGCAGTCGGGCCTGCGTCGCCAGAGGCAGTTCGGCCACCTCGTCGAGGAACAGGGTGCCGCCGTCGGTGGTCTCGAAATAACCCTTGCGGGTGTCGTAAGCTCCTGTAAATGAGCCTTTTTCGTGACCGAACAGCTCCGAGTCGATGGTGCCTTCCGGAATGGCGCCGCAGTTGATGGCGAAGTAAGGGCCGTGCTTGCGGGCGCTGTTCTGGTGTATTATCTGCGGAAAGACGTCCTTACCGGTGCCGCTCTCTCCGTTGATAAACACGGTGAGGTCGGTAGCCGCCACCTGCGCCGCGACCTCGACGGCACGGTTCAAGGCAGGGTCGTTGCCGATGATGCCGAAACGTTGTTTTATGGCTTGGATGTCGATCATCTCAATGTTGCGTTAAGTTGTTGCTCGATGGCCTGCTGGATGCGTGCCATGGTCTTCTCGATGACCTTGTCGGTCAACGTCTTCTGCTTATCCTGCAAGGTGAAGCTCACAGCATACTGTTTCTTGCCGGCAGGAATCTTGTCGCCTTCGTAGATGTCGAAGAGGTTGACCGCCGTCAGGATGTTGCGTTCGGTAGCGAGAGCCACGTTCTTCACCTGCTCGAATGTCACGTTTTTGTCCATGACCAAGGCGAGGTCGCGGCGCACACTCGGGAACTTCGGCAAAGCCTCGAAGCTGATGGTCTTCAGGCCTTTCACGACCTTCAAAATGGCATCCCAGTCGAAGGTGGCGTGATAGACTTCTTTCTTCACGTCGAACATCTTCAAGGTCTTGGCGTTGATCTTGCCTAAAGTCACTAACTTATTGTTATTCAATGAATAAACGATTGAATAATCATAATGTGACTCGTTGCCTTCGGTCATCTCGAGTGCCTCGGTATTGATGCCGAGCTTGTGGATGATGCCGAGGACGTATTTCTTGAGGTCGTAGAAGTTGAGGCTCTGTGGCTTGTTGTTCCACGACTCGTCTTTATCGTTACCTGTGATGAGCATGTCGAGGCGGAAGTTCTCGCTATACGGGTTGAGCGGCTTCTCTTCGGTCTGCTTGTTTTCGGCGTTGTAGAAGTAAACATTGCCGAACTCGAAGAACTTCATGTCGAAGCTCTTGAAGCTCTGGTTGCGGGCGATGCTCTCGAGACCGCCGAACATCAGCGACTGGCGCATCACGTCGAGGTCGGAGCTCAACGGGTTCATAATCTTGAGGTTATGTGCCTCGTCGAAGCTGTCGAGTTCCTTGGTATATGCCGACTTCGTCAGTGAGTTGTTCATAATCTCGTAGAAGCCGTTGGAAGCCAGGAAGATAGAAATCTCTTTCTGAATCTTCTCTTTGTCAGGCTTATTGTTGACGTTGAGGCTCGCGTTAATCTTGGTAGGGATGGCGATGTTGTCGTAGCCGTAGATGCGGAGGATTTCCTCGACGAGGTCGGCCGGACGGTAGACATCGACTTTGCAAGTAGGCACGTCAACTGTGACGTAGGCGTCGGTAAGTTCAACCACTTGACAGTCAAGGTCTTTAAGGATATTGACAGCCACGTCTTTCTCGATATTCTGACCTGCTATTTTGTTGAGATAGTCGAATTTAAGTTGTACGCGGACAGGTGTGAAGTCGCCGTTCACCACGTCTTTCACTTCTGATGAGACAGTGCCGCCTGCCAGTTCTTTCACGAGTAAGGCCGCGCGTTTCAATGCATAGATAGTGATGTTAGGGTCGCAGCCACGTTCGTAGCGGAAGCTCGCGTCTGTCTGAAGGCCGTGGAAACGCGCGGTCTTACGGATCGAGGTCGGGTTGAAGTAAGCGCTCTCGATGAACACGTTCTTCGTATCTTCGGTCACGCCCGACTCGATGCCACCGAACACGCCGGCGATGCACATCGGCTCTTCGGCGTTGCAGATCATGAGGTTGGTGTCGTTGAGTTTACGCTCGACGCCGTCCAAGGTGACGAATGGAGTGTTTTTAGCCAAACATTTGACTATCACCTTCTTACCTTTAATCTTATCGGCATCGAAGATATGCATCGGCTGTCCGACTTCCATCAAAACGTAGTTGGAAATGTCGACGATGTTGTTGATCGAGCGGATTCCCACTGCTTCGAGGCGGTTTTTGAGCCATGCCGGCGAAGGGCCTACTTTCACGCCGCTGACGGTGACGCCGCTGTATCGCGGGCAGGCTTTGGTGTCTTCCACGATTACGTCGATGTTATTGTTGGTGTTTTCGACTTTGAAAGCGTCCACTGACGGGCGTTCGATCTTATATTGGCGTGTGTTGTTTTTATGGTTCAAAGCAGCCACGATGTCGCGGTCGCATCCGATGTGCGATGTGGCATCCGAGCGGTTGGCGGTGAGACCGATTTCGTATGTAAAGTCTTGCTCCACATGGAAATACGATGCGGCAGGTTTGCCCACTTCGTAGTTATCCGGCAGCACCATGATACCGTCGTGCGATGATCCGAGTTGGAGCTCGTCTTCGGCGCAGATCATGCCTTCCGACACTTCGCCGCGGATCTTGCCTTTCTTGATGGTGAAGTGTTCGTCGCCGCTCCACAGCTCACAACCTATCGTCGCCACGAGGACTTTCTGTCCGGCTGCCACGTTAGGTGCGCCGCACACGATATGCAGAGGCTCGGCTTCGCCCACGTCGACGGTGGTGATGTGAAGGTGGTCGGAGTTCGGGTGGTCGATGCAAGTCAAAACTTTGCCGACGACGACGCCTTTCAAGCCGCCTTTCACCGACTCATAACGTGTCATGTCTTCAACTTCGAGACCTGTTCCGGTCAGCGTTTTTCCCAATTCTTCAGCCGGTAAATCGCACTGAATGTACTGCTTAAGCCAGTTATATGATATTTTCATTTTACAAATGTTTATTATTCTACGATGAATTAATCCTGCAAAGATACAAAAATATGACAAAATGTCAGTCTTTTTTAAAAAATTTTTTAGGAAGTAGGGAAAAACCAGCTGTTTTTCGAATACGGTTTATTGATATTTTCCGCTGAGGATATTTGCTCTTAATCCTTTCACGGCTGGTTTGTAAAAGAGATATTGCCATTATCGGATTATTTTCCGCAAAGATAATGATTTTTTTTCGGGAGGTATAATCACAAATACCTTCCAACTTTCTTTTTATAATCTTCGTATTCCTTGCCAAAGTCACGGAGCAGGCGTTTTTCTTCACTGATAACCTGGACTGACATGATAGCAACGAAAGCGACGAAGACCACTACTGATTGCCACGTCCATAGCCAAATACAGATACCAATTAAATAGATGAATATACCTGTCAACATTGGGTTTCTGTTGATTTTATAAGGTCCGTTGGTCATCAGGTGCTTGGTTCGAGGAGCTATTTCGTGGTTAAAAGCATCCATCGGGTTTCCATCTCCTTTGTGCCGCATATAGATAATTGTCCACACACTCAGCGTCAGACCAAGGATGATGAATACCGATGCAATGATGATTTGGGCTATCGATACAGACCATATTTCAGGTTTCAATGATGCTAACCACATAAGGAAAGGCAGCAATCCCACAAATAGAATGCCGCCGAGAGTGTAACCGAATATTTCTCTAAGTGTTTTCATAATAAATCGCAAATCTTATCTTCTCTAATGATTTTAGGAGCTGATTTTCCGGCGAGAACCAACACCTTCTTGCCATTCCGATAGATATGAAGTTGCCGTGATCTTACCGCCGCCGTCAATTCTGGATCGTCTTGTATTGATAGCCAAAGACGATGATAAACGCCATCCTCGTTAAACAGCTTCTTCTGCAAATGGGAGCACATGTTGGTAGTGTCAATTGTCATTTTATTGATATTTCCTGCAAAGATAATGATTTTTTCAATGCGGTTTACAAATCCTGAGGGGTATTTGCGTGGGGCGACATATGAAGGGTGGAGAAAAACCGCCTCTATAGTTTGCTAGCCCGATTACGGTGCTACTCTACTACAAAGGCGGTTGGATTTATACCCTAAACCTCACTGCAAAGAGACACAATAATTTCGAATTGTTAACCTCTTTTTTACGATTTTTTTTCAAAAAATCATCTCATTATCACCTTTTATTTGTATCTTTGCAGTTACAACAATGTCATCATTTGATGGCTGAAAAAATCAAGTGTTTGCAAGAATTTATTGATATTTGTGAAAATTAAGGATGGAAGGTAAGAAGTTTAAAATCGGGTTAAATGATGAGTCGGCAACAGTATCGCATTTTTTTCATAATATAGGCACTCCTTATGAAAAGCCTTTTAAAGATGATGCTTTGCGGCTGTTGGGACTCAATGGTGGTAATGATAACCATGAGTTTTCGGAAGACTTCGGAACATACAATATGTTCCCTGAGTTATATAAGGTTCCTTTCCCGGCTCCAGAAAATCCAAAATTCACATTTATAGACTTGTTTGCGGGTATCGGCGGTTTTCGTATCGCTATGCAAAACTTGGGCGGCAAATGTGTTTATTCCTCTGAATGGGATGAGCAGGCACAAAAAACATATTTCACTAATTATGGCGAAGTGCCTTATGGAGACATAACAAAAGAATCCACAAAAAGTTACATACCTGATAATTTTGACGTGTTATGTGCGGGATTTCCTTGTCAGGCATTCTCGTTAGCTGGCAAACGCCGTGGTTTTGAAGAAACAAGAGGAACACTCTTCTTTGATGTCGCTGAAATAATTAGACGTAAAAGGCCCAAAGCATTCTTCTTGGAAAATGTTAAAGGGTTAAAAATCCACGATAAGGGGAAAACCCTCGATACGATCTTAAACGTTCTGCGTAACGATTTGGATTATTATGTTCCAGATCCAGAGATCGTAAATGCCATGAATTTTGGCGTTCCACAACACCGCGAACGTATTTATATTGTTGGCTTTAGAAAAGACACAAAAGTTAAAAGCTTCAAATACCCTGAGCCGACTGATACTACAAAACGATTCATAGACATCAGGGAAGACAAGGAGGTTTCTCCAAAGTATTATTTGTCAACTCAATACCAACATACATTGTATGAACACAAAAAACGTCATGAAAGCAAAGGTAATGGATTCGGATATGAAATTATTCCAGATGATGGAGTGGCTAACGCAATTGTTGTAGGAGGTATGGGACGCGAGCGCAATATCGTAATTGACAAAAGGCTTACCAATTTTAATCCAGTAACTAATATAAAAGGCGAAATCAATCACGATGGATGGCGCAGGATGACTCCACGTGAATGGGCTAGATTGCAGGGTTTTCCTGATACATTTCTGATACCTGTAGCTGATGCGTCTGCATACAAACAGTTTGGAAATTCCGTGGCTGTTCCGGCAATTCAAGCAACTGCGGCAAAAATATTAGAAAAGATAAATTAAAGCATTAAACATTATGGAAGAATTAATAAAACAAGGGATAGCAAAAAAAGCGTCTGAATCCGTAAAATTGTTTGAGGGTCTAATACCAGGCCAAACATTCATGTCAATTAAATACGCTACTCCCAAAGATTATGTAAAAGTGTATTGGGACGCTCTAAACGCTGATGCAAATGCCACATTACGGGGGAGTATCTTTGAGTATATCATCTATACTCTGTTGTATAGAGAGGGTATAAGGCCTTTTTATACACAGGCTAAGGTTGCGTTTGTGCCAAACGTTAATTTTGACACTCTGCTTTATTGTCAATCAACTCCTGTGAGTTTATCTTTAAAAACAAGTTTAAGAGAACGTTATAAACAGGCAGACTTAGAAGCTATTGCATTGAAATATGTTCATAGAAAATCCAAATGTTATTTATTAACAATGGATTCAAAAGAAGCTTCAGTCCAAAAAGCAAAGATTTTAAGCGGAGACATTATTGGATTAGATGAAATTATCGATTGCAATTCTGACGATATCGATACCTTAATCGCAAGATTAAAGCAGATACAATTCACGCAATCAACAAAAATAGATATCGTTCAAGGCAATTTGATTGTTTGATCAAACGAACATGTATAACACATGCCTGACCGTTTAACTCCATTTCAGCGTCACGTTTGCATGTCGCACATACATGGCCGCGACACAAAGCCGGAGTTGAAAGTTCGGAAATGGTTATGGAGTCACGGATACCGCTATCGTCTCAATGTTAAAGGGGTTCCTGGAAAACCAGATATAGTCATGCGTCATTATCGCACAGCTATATTTGTAAATGGTTGTTTTTGGCATGGTCACGAAGGTTGTGAAAAATTCAAGCTGCCACAGACAAATATTGAATTTTGGAAAGCAAAAATCAAAAGAAATCAAGAGCGAGACAATCAAAACTATCAGATTCTACAAGAAAACGGCTGGCAGGTGCTTGTGTTATGGGAATGTATGCTAACCAAGAAACTGTTTGAAACCACAATGCAGCAAGTGGAAGTAAAGCTCCATAGTTATTATCTTGCAATAATAAACCATAATCATAATGTAAAAGATTACGTCCGCATTGAGGAAGATGATATTCCAATGGCTGCTGAAGCAGAAGAGGAATATGGAGATTAAAGATATCAAGGTGCAAAATTTTTACCTTGAAGGTTGTATAAATTTCATTTAATTGTGCTCCAGTTGCGGCCTGATTACGGTGCTGTGGTTTTGTGACGAATTTCGGCAAAATTGTGACGAAATTGCCGTTTTTGTGACGAAAATCGCCTATTTGGGATGAAATTCGGAAATTTTGTGACGAAAAATTTTTCAAAAAATATGCTAAGGTATAAAAATTTATACCTATTTTTGCCTTCAAACATGACTTTTCTATGGAAAAAATAAAGAGCCTGTGGTTCGATGAGAATCGGATTTACATCAGAACGACCGAAAACCGTGTGTTGAGCCGCCCGCTCGAGGCGTATATTGAGCTGCAAGAGGCATCCGCTGAAGAACGGAACGACTTCGTTATTGATAGTGACGGTGTTTCAATCCGCTGGGAAGCTTTGGACGCCGATATGCACATCTCGAGTTTCTACGAGACGACGGAGCCGAATTATCGCAACGAGGTGGCGGAGATGTTCAACCGTTTCCCATGGCTGAATGTTTCGGAGGTCGCTAATGCCATCGGAATCAATAAAAGCCTGCTTGCACGCTATATTTATGGCATTTCCAAGCCAAGCGAACAACGCTTGGAACAGATTCGCAAAGCGCTACACAAAATGGGGAAGGAACTGCAGACGGCGTAATTTTACGCTCCATACAACAAAAATTCTTATTATTGCATCGGAAGAATCTAGACCACCTATTACAACCAAAGTATCGGATTATTCTCTAAATTGTCAATAATATTCTGATAAAGCATCACATCATTTACTTTGGTAATTGATGTGATTTTCCGACCGCCGTCTTTCGATGAGCTAACACGTTTAGTATTGTTTGATGTCAAATTTTTTGACATCAAAGCTATTGTATCATTGTAATGGTTCACAATTTGTTAACAATTTATTTGAGGTCGAAATTTTCGACCTCAAAACTTCCGTGTTATTGTATATTGTTGATTTATAATTAGTTGGTAATATTTTTGAGGTGCAATTTTTGCACCTTGAAAGTTGAAAAAATCTCATTTAATTGAGTTCCGGCCACGGCCCAATTGTGGGGCAGTTGTAGGAGATTCCTCGCTTCGCTCGGAATAACAGGACGTGAATTGTAAACAAATTTTTAGATTTCTTCCCAAAAACTGCAATTTGTGTTAAAAATCACTTTTAGCATACAAAAAGTGATATCGCCTTGTTTTTCATTAAAAATTCCGTATATAACTTTGCCATGTTAAACTTTTTAATTTTAAGAATATGGCAAAAATTACAGTTAAAGACACCGATGTTACAGTGTTGAAAATCAATGAAGAAGATTACATTTCTTTGACAGACATGCTTAAAGCAAAAGATGGTGGATTCTTTGTGACCGATTGGTTGCGGAATCGTAACACTTTGGAATTCATTGGCATCTGGGAAAACATGTTTAATCCTGATTTTAATTATGGCGAATTCGCCACAATTAAAAACCAATCTGGTTTGAATAGATTTAAAATCAGTATTAATGAATTTGTTTTGCGAACAAACGCTATATGTTTGCAGGCAAAAGTCGGTCGTTATGGGGGAACTTATGCCCATCGTGATATCGCTTTCGAATTTGCGACATGGATTAGTCCTGAGTTTAAATTCTACTTAATTACCGAATTTCAACGCCTTAAATCTGAAGAACAAAAACAACTAGGCTGGAGCGCTAAACGTGAATTGGCAAAGATTAATTATCATATTCATACAAGTGCAATCAGCAGAAATCTTATACCACCAAAATTGACGAAGAATCAGGTCAACTTCATTTATGCCAGTGAAGCCGACATTATAAATATGGCATTATTCGGAATAACCGCTAAAGAATGGCGGGAACAAAATCCTGAACTGCAAGGAAATATGCGCGATTACGCCGAGATTAACCAGTTGATTTGCCTGTCAAATCTTGAAAATATCAATTCGGTTTTGATAGAAGATGGGATTAAGCAAAACGAACGATTGGAAAAACTGAATCAGATAGCTATTCATCAGATGACAATCCTCGAAGGAACAGGAAATAAGATTATTGAAAGCCATTAGGCTTCGCCCCCCACGTCGCTCTGCGGTGGGAGGGAATGGCCCGAATCGCGGGGATGTTGCAGGAGGTTCCTCGCTGCGCTCGGAATGACAGGGTGCTTGTGTGTAAACGTCGTGGCGCGGCTTGACGGTTCATGCTAATCAGTAAGTTCTCGCATGCCGCGCCACAGTGATTAATAAAAATAGCTTGTCATTCCGAACCTCGTTAGAGGTGAGGAACCCCCTTATGGCAGAGGATAACTACCAAAGAAATTAGTAATAAAAAGTATCAACAAACCGCCCGTTAAGGCAAAAATTCTTATCTTTGCCAAAAATATCATACTATGGCACTAACTCTTCTTATTTTCGGATTATTGAGCGATACATTTTTGGCGGTATTGGTAGGATTGGTTGGAGCGAGAAGGCGAATCGGCTTCGGCTGGACGTTCTTCTTTTCGGTGCTTTTCACGCCGCTAATCGGACTGATTATCGCACTTTTGTCGGATAAACTGCCCGATGGCGAACGCAACTGGGGCTGCCTCGGAAGCATCTTGGCAATAATCACGATTGCTTTGCTGGTGTTCCTAGCTATGATGATTCTGGGAGCCGCGGCGGCAGCGTGATAATTATAAAAATGTGCTGATGACAAAAAAATGAGACGCCACACTGTGACGTCTCTACAATTATCAATTGTCAATTTTCGACTGTCGATTTAGAAAATTCCTGGAATCCTAATCCATTCGCGGGGTTCGGCGCAGGTGCGCTCCACGTCTTCGACGGTCTTCGGAATCGGTTTGCCCAAGATTCTGTTGCCTGTCTCGGTGATGAGGAGGTCGTCTTCGATGCGGATGCCGCCGAAGTCTTTAAATGATTCGAGTTTATCGTAGTTGATGAAATCTTTATGTTTGCCTTCAGCTTTCCAAATGTCAATCAAGGTTGGGAT
>JAFZXR010000046.1 GCA_017616675.1 Bacteroidales bacterium | reverse complement strand
GATCATGAGCTCGTTTTACATCTGGTTTATGCTGTTTTTCATAGCGATTCCGATAATCTCGTTTTGCTATTTCCTCAGCACGCAAAGTTATGAAAAACGCAATAAGATCAAGGCTGACGGCACGTTTGAAGACACTTACACCAGAAAGACGAAAGACGGCGTGAACTACATCTACGACCCTACCAGCAGCTGGAGTGGCTCGGCCTGGGACGGCAAAGGATGCGCGCGCTCGGCGACGTTCGGACTGTCGGCCATAATATGGTGGGCGGTGATGTATTTTGTGGTGTTTATCTTGATGGAAGGCGAAGAGGATATAGTGATAAGAAACTATATCGCGTTGGCCACCATCATCGGATATCTCTCGTATGTGTGCATCAAGCAAAACCGTCAGATTTTGAAGATGGCTAACAAGGTGGCGAAGGAGTCGATGTTCCCGAAGCAGGTTTATCAAAAAGCGAAGACCTACCGCAGGACCAAGTTTTTCAACTTCTTAGCGCCATGGGTGGGATATTTCTATAAGCAGAAATTCAACGATCTTATCGCGAAGAGTCCTGAGATGCGTTGTGTCGAATGCGGTGCCGATATGGCTCGTGACGAGGAATTCCAGCCTAACGAGATGATGGCTTGCGAGGAGAAGCTCGATGTGAGGAAATATGTGTCGGCACGATGCCAGAACGGACATGCCTTCATCATTGGCAATAAAGGCAGTAAATTCAGCAAATACGTCGATTGCGGCAAGTGTGGCGCCCATACGGTGAAGCTCACCGACACCAAGGTTGTAGTACAGCCAACTTACGACAGCAAAGGTCTCGACGAGAAGACTTACGTGTGCCAGTTCTGCGGTTACACTTACAAGAAACAGTACGAGACGCCGAAACGTGAACGTCCGTCAAGCACTGGCGGCGGAGGCTCGTCGCATTCTTACGGAGGCTCGTCGCATTCGTCGGGCGGCTCGTTTGGCGGTGGTCGCAGCGGTGGCGGAGGCTACTCCGGCCGCTGGTAATAATAAAAAAGCCGTTCGTGAGAACGGCTTTTTTATTTAACAATATGATAATAACTTAATCTTTAATAAATTGCGTGATATTTTTGCCTTGTTTCAGCAGGTAAAGTCCTGCCGGAAGCCCGCTCACGCTGATGGTGCCATCGACGGTCTCAACGATCTTAACCAATGCTCCGATGCTGTTGTAAATGTTCACTTTCACGTCGTTTTCCAAACCTTCGATACGGACGATGTCGTTTGCAGGATTAGGATAAAGTGTAAGGGTGCTTGTCGTTGTCTCGTTAATTGAAGCGGTGTTGTGGTAGCATACCTTCAAGTTGGTGATGTTTATATCGTCGCCATTAAATCCATATAGTAGCTCGCCATTTTTGTATACATCGCATGTTGGGTCATTCCATGCTTGGATTATGTAATATACGTCACCGTCGAGCACATCCATTCCCGAAACATAGCTGTCCTCAATTTCCGACTGATTATGCTCATACATCACTTCGCTGTTTTTCCATATTTTAACCTTGCCGTCGCCATATTTTGCATCCGATTCATGTCGTGTTACCGTGCAAATCCAAAGGTCGCCTTCGTACATGACCATACATTGCGGATATACACTGGCATCAGTCTCTTCAAAGGTCATAAAAACCTCGTTGTTTTTCCATACATAACAAGTGGTAATCCATGTGTCATCGTCGAATTCGAACCCTAACACGTAGATGTCTTCATTGTCGACAATTATGTTTTCTGCGCTTGAATGGGTTTCGTTGAAAAATATTTGTTCATTGTTATGCCAAACTGTGGCATGGCTGTTGTAATCGATGTCCTTGCTGCCGCAATAATAATAATCACAATTGTTTTCATCATCGCCAACAACTGCAATATCAAGTGCGTAAGATGTAATATTGGCGCCAGCTGTCGGGGTAAAAATTTCATTACCTTCTTTCCATATCACGCCGCTCCAATTGCTACCGCTGGTTTTGTAACCGGCTGAAAATAAAGCCATACTGTTTGTCCCATTGAATTTTTTCAACTGCATATTGCTGATGCGTGGGGCGATGTTTCCAACCACATTGATATTATAAATGACTTGATCGTTTTTAAATATACAAGCTCTTTCAAAGGTGTTATTAAACGAACGCGACGAGTACCAATACACGTCCTGTGTTTCCGCGTCGATAGCCAGTCCGCCTTTTTCGAAGCTGTAACCTTCAAGCGGTTCTCCGTCCTGGTAGAGTATTTCTCCGTTTTTCCAAACAGTAGGCATGTAAACGGTGTTCCATTCGTAATGATAATTTTTTGTTCCCAAGAGGTAAACATCCTGTGCTGTCGCAATTCCTGCCAGAGCAAGGATAAGAGTTGTGATTAGTAGAGATTTTTTCATAATTCAAATATTTAAGATTCAAAATTGATTAACGATGCAAAATTATGGTAAAAATTGTCGCTTGTCAACTACCTAAAACTCGCATTTTTACGCATCTTAAATTTGCGAGTTTTGGGTACTTGTTTTTTTTAAAACTATTTCGTTACTTTGCAAAGTGAAAAATGCTTTTAATATGATTACGTCATTCCCTTTTCCTCCAAAATACCATAGCGACTGCCGTTTCCCTGAAACGAATGATGTCAGCAACTATCAGGAATACGATGAAGAGCCTATTGACATGGACGAGTCGTCATTCGAAGAGTGGAGGTTCTTTGCCGAGGACAACACCAAACCATGTTGGAGCTATGTCGGTACCGACAAATCGGGACATTGCATACTGCAACGCCGCTACAGGCTAGGCACAATGGAAAAAGGCTTTACTTACGAGAAACGGTTTTTCATCATAAAACGCAATATCATGGCGTCGTGCATCGCCCTTGCATTCATCGAAGATTACATGTCACGCAAAGCTTACGAGGATATGCTAGCAAAGCTCGACCGTCTGATACCACCGACAGGCGACCCCGCAGTTGACGGCCCACCGGTGCTGGTGCCGCATCCGGATATTCTTAATAGGGAGGCGATAAGAGCAGCAAATAAGGAGAATGCACGCCTGAAGATACTTAATAAGGTGGTGTGGGAGGACTCAGAACGCAAACTGTTCTTCGCAGGCACCACTCCAAAACTGATATATAAAGGCAAAGAGTATCATTTCAGCGGTAACGGCTACGAGCCTATGGCCACCATATTGGATAGAAACGGCGCGGTGGCATATATCCATAACTCGTTTTTGGTGGAGGAGGAGTGTGCGGGATTTGTGAACAACCCGAAATATAAGTGCAGCACAATCACAGGTAATAGTTACAACGCCAAACAGTTCTGCATGCTGCTCACCACCGCCGTCGACTGGGGCTTCGATTGGCAGATTGGCGAGCTCGAGGATAAGATGTTAACGCAGTTTCTTTGGGCAAAACGTGAGATTTTCTACAAGACCGACGACATCGAGTTTGGGCATTACGGCGACGACATGGACGACGACAGAGAGCATTTCGAGAACGACGTCATGTATATCATCGTCGATGGCAAGAAATACCACCTCGAAGACGCCAATATGGATAAGCTGGGACAACTCGGCATCTTCGAAGAAGGCCGACGCAAGCCGAAGATCCGCATCCACGGCACCAACGGCTCTGTTATCGCTGCTTATTGCAAAGACTGGCGCAGCGGCAAGACTTTCACGCCTTTCGGGAGACCTTGTAACACTAAAATGTTCTGTAATATGGTTGCATACGCCATACGGGACGGCAAATCCGACTATGATATGGTGAAGCTGGAAAAGATGTATAATACTGATAATTAATATGCGAGTTTTGGGTACTTGACAAATGTTTTTTCTTGAAGTAATTTTGCAAAGCAATAATCATCTAAGAATTAAAAATATGAAAAAACTGTTACTGATAATAAGCATGCTGTTCGTTGTTCTCAGCGTTAAAGCGCAAGATGTGTATCTCTCTGGCACAGCTATGGATGAGAACGAACATCTCATCGCCGTGGTGTACCGCAACGGCGAACTGCTGTATCAAGGTCCGTCCATCGACGAACATTTAGGCTACGGCGTGGTTGTCAATCCTTACGACCATGACGATGTGTTTTGGCTGGAAGAGTATTATGAATCGGGAAATCGTATCGCCGATATTCATCGTAATGATGATATATATACGTCAATCCCCGATGCCGTGGTAGGAAAAATGTTTTGGTGTAATTCAGGCGCCAATTACCCTGACCATGACCTGCTTTTGGTAGGTTATCGTGATGGCAGTGACAACAATCATTATGCGGCGGTGTGGCGTGGCAGCGACATCTATCTCTCGCCCGATTTCAACGACGGAAGGGAGTCGGCTGCCATGAGTGTGGTGGCGTTCCCAGGCCCTTCTGGAGAGCCTGTGGTTTATTATGGCGGCAGCCGTCAAGATGCAGGCGGACAGTATGAGCAAGCCACAGTGTGGAGAAACGACGCCGTGCTTTATACGCTCACCGAGCCGGGCGTCAGCGGTCTTGTGACATCGCTGGATTATTACGACGGGACACTCTATTCGTTGGTATTCGAGGTGGATAGTGAAGGCGCTGCGTCGCTAAATCTTTATGAAAACCAGAATCTGACGTTTACCGCGATCGACGGCACTGCAGTAAATTACACCTCAGTGGTGAGAGTCGATGACGGCGACGTATATATCTACGCCTTCTGCGATATGAATTCTGAAGGAGTCGGCGTGACAAAAGTGTGGAAAAACGGCAGTCTGATATATTCCCACGAAGGGGTATATTATGATGTCTATGACACAAATTGCATGGATGTTACCAGCGACGGCGTGTATTACGTGGGAATGGAGTATGACGAAGCTCAGTCACAAGGCAATTATTTCGTCTTCCATAATGATGAGATAATCGAGACCTTTGACCTGATGAATCTTGTGTATGTGACGGGGATGCAGGTGGTGATGGAATGCCACGACGATGCCGCCCGCGAGCTGCCATATCTCGAAGGCTTCGACGACGGTGTCACCGACTGGGAATGCTGGACAGTGCTCGATGAATATGAGAACTACTACGGTGATGGACAGTCTCGTCCGTCGTATTGGCACCGAAGCACCGGCTCCAACGGCATCACACCGACCAATGGCGACCATCTCGCATATTATAAATGGAACGATGGCTCCACACAGGAAGGATGGCTCATCAGCCCGAAACTGGCTATCACCGATGGTGGCATGACGTTGTTGTCATTCCAGACCTATGAAGAGTATTTCAACGAGATGATTTACGAAGGTGTGTGGGTCTCGACTACCGACACCAATCCCGGCAGCTTCACTGAAGTGTGGGCTCAAGATAATCCTTATAACGACTGGCGCGAGGTTGACATCGACCTTACCGCTTATGAAGGTCAGGAGATTTATGTCGCATTCAAATACGCCGGCTTGGACGGCCATAGCTGGTATCTCGATGATGTAAGAGTCGTCAACATGCCAACACCTCCAGGGCCGAACGATGTCCCTGAGATACACGATGAGAACGCGCGTCTTTGTCTTGTCATTTGTCAGGACGGACAAGTCATCATCATGAAAAACGGCAAGAAATACAATATCAACGGTCAGGAGTTGAGATAAACTGATTTTTATATTTCTAATGAGAAAGATATTAATTTTCATATCATTTTTGCTGATAACAGCATCAGGCAAGGCTCAGACTG
>JAFZXR010000045.1 GCA_017616675.1 Bacteroidales bacterium | reverse complement strand
CTGCGCAAATGGGAGGCTGGCGACAAAGAGGTGCGTGAACTTTGGGAGATGATGAACAACTGGGTTTACGAAGGCTTTGATGTGACGTACAAACGTTTGGGAGTGTCGTTCGACAAGATTTATTACGAATCGCAGACTTATTTACTTGGTAAGAGCACCGTGATGGATGGCTTGAAGAAAGGCGTTCTGTATCAGAGAGACGACAACTCAGTGTGGTGCGACCTCCGCGATGAGGGACTCGACGAGAAGCTGCTGCTCCGTCGCGACGGCACCTCCGTTTATATGACTCAAGACCTGGGAACCGCTCAACTGCGTTATGACGAGTTCCATCCGAAGAAGCTGATCTATGTCGTTGGTAATGAACAGAATTACCACTTCGACGTGCTGAAACGTGTTTTGGTGAGATTAGGCTTCGAATGGGGTAACGACATCGAGCATCTTTCCTACGGTATGGTTGAGTTGCCAAGCGGTAAGATGAAGTCGCGCGAAGGAACGGTTGTAGACGCCGATGACCTTATGGACGAGATGGTCGCTACGGCGAAGAACGTGTCGGAAGAACTCGGAAAAGCTCACGGATTGAGCGACGAAGAGGCCAACAGACTGTATCATGTGATAGGACTCGGCGCTCTGAAGTACTTCATCCTGAAAGTCGACCCGAAGAAGACGATGCTGTTCGACCCGAAAGAATCGATAGATTTCAATGGCAATACAGGCTCATTCATACAGTACACTCACGCCCGTATCTGCTCGGTGCTGCGTAAGGCTGCTGAAGCCGGAATCAACACAGGCGACAAGATCGACGTTGACAACATACTGCCTGAAGAGAAATCGCTGCTTACCAATATTCATACTTGGCCGGGAGTGCTTGAACAGGCTGCGATAAACCGCAGTCCGGCTATGATTGCCAACTACATCTACGACCTCTGCAAAGGATTCAACCAGTTCTACCAGGAATGCAGTATCATGAAGGAACCGGACGAACGGCGCAGAGCGTTCCGCTTGCAGTTGGCGGCTATGACAGCACGTTTGCTGCGTAACGCAGGCGACCTGCTGGGTATGCAGATGCCAGAGAGAATGTAAAGAATAGTAAAATGAACGTTTTTTATCTACCCGACGCAACAGAAGGAATGGTCTCCTTCCCTGAGGAGGAATCGAAACACTGTGTCAAAGTTCTGAGGATGCAGGCAGGAGACCGTTTCTGCGTCACCGACGGCAAAGGCTCACTCTTCGACGGCGAGCTGGTGGAGGCACATCCGAAACGTGCCGTCGCCTGCTTGACAAACCAGCGAGCTGGCTACGACAACAAAACGTTCAGAATCGAAATAGCGATAGCACCCACGAAGCTTAACGAGCGAACCGAGTGGTTCCTCGAAAAGGCAACGGAGATAGGCATCGACAAGGTGCAGCTGTTTGCCTCGTATCACTCCGAACGCCGCGTGGCGAATGTCGAGCGGTTCAGAAAGGTTGTGATCGCGGCGATGAAACAGTCTATTAAATCGAAACTTCCTGATATTCAGGATGTTATGGATTACAACAAGCTCGTGAAACAGCCTTTCGACGGACAGAAATTCATCGCCTGGATCGACGACGACGTCACCGAGCTGCTGTGCGACAAATACGAAAAAGGACAGAACGCGCTGATCCTCATCGGACCTGAAGGCGATTTCAGTTCTGAGGAGGTGCAGCTTGCCAAAGACAACGGCTTCATCCCGGTGAGCCTCGGCGATGCGCGACTGCGCACCGAGACGGCTGCAGTGGTAGCCTGTCATACAGTGAACCTGATAAACCAGATGAAATGAATATGAAGAAGTTACTGTTCGTCATATTGTTTTCGTTTTGGTTTTCGTTTTGGTTTACCGCCGCCGCCCAACAAACGCAGGTGGCGCTTCTCAAGTACCGTGGCGGCGGCGACTGGTACGCCAACCCAACGTCGTTGCCTAACCTCGTGAAGTTCTGCAACCAGGAGTTGCACACAGATCTCAATCCCGACGTGGCTACGGTGGAAGTAGGAAGCCCCGATATCTTCAACTACCCGTTTGTACACATGACCGGCCACGGCAACGTGAGCTTCGACAAGGCCGAGTGCGAAAATCTTCGTAACTACCTGCTGGCAGGTGGATTCCTGCATATCGACGACAACTACGGACTCAAGGACTTCGTCATGCCGCAGATGCAGAAGGTGTTCCCCGAGCTGGAGTGGGTGGAGCTGCCATATTCACATGAAATCTTTAAGAAACCGTATGAGTTTCCGAACGGACTGCCCAAGGTTCACGAGCACGACCTCAAGACTCCGCAGGCCTTCGCGATGATTTACGACGGCCGCATAGTATGCCTCTTCACCTACGAATGCGACCTCGGCGACGGCTGGGAAGACCAACGCGTACACAAAGATTCCGACGAGATACGACTTAAAGCCCTGAAAATGGGAGCAAATATCATACAATACGTCTTTACCAAATGAATGAAACTGATGAAAAACGCTGTCTATACTGTAACAACCCGCTGAGCGGCCGCACCGACAAGATTTTCTGCGACGACCGCTGCCGTAACAACTATTACTACAAGGTCAACAACGAGCAGATAGAATTTATCCGCGACGTCAATAAGATTTTGCTGAAAAACCGCGGAATCCTCCGCACAGCCAACCCTTCAGGGAAGACGACAGTGACGAGAAACTATCTTGCGGAGCAAGGCTTCGACTTCAGCTGTTTTACCAGCATCTACAAAACCCGAAAGGGCAGGATTTACTACCTCGTCTACGACCAGGCATACAGCATTGACGACAACGATAAGGTGACTTTAGTGGTTTTCCATCATGATGCTTAGTCCGTCGTAAGCCAGCATCATGTTAGAAGGCAAGGTTTTATTGACATCTTCGGCTTTTCCCATCGAATGGCTGACATGTGTGAACCATGCTTTTTTAACCTTGAGATGCTGAGCGATGTCGATGGCCTCCTGCAGACAGATGTGCGAATAATGTTTCTCCTTGCGGAGCGCCTCGATGATGAGATATTCAACGCCTTCAAGCTTTTTCAGACTTTCTTCAGAAATATAGTTGAAGTCGGTGACGTAAGCGAAGTTGCCGATACGGAAGGCGTAGCATAACATCTTAAGATGCAGAAGCGGAATTGGCTCGATGGTTAACTCGTTGATAATGATAGGTTTATTATTTTCAATATCAATGAGATTATAAGTCGGTGCGCCAGGATAAAGCTCACTTTTTTCGACAAAAGCATAGGAATATTCGCGTTTTATCTCTTCTTGAGCCTCAGGCGACGCATAGATTGGCATCGAGATGTGTTGCAGAAAGTTAAACGAGCGCACGTCGTCCAAGCCTCCGATGTGATCTTTATGCTGATGGGTGATGAGGATGGCGTCGAGGTGTTTAACGTTCTCGCGCAGCATCTGCTGGCGGAAGTCGGGACCTGCATCGACGCAGATGGCGGTCTGCTCCGTTTGTATCAGTATCGACGTGCGAAGACGCTTGTCGCGAGGATCGGTTGATGTGCAAACGTCACAGTCACAACCGATTACAGGGACGCCCTGCGAAGTGCCGCAGCCTAATATGGTAACCTTCATCATAGTTCTAAAAATCGCTGCAAAGATAATAAAAAGACATTAGTCTTTAGACATTAGACCCTATATTTTAATTTTTTTGAATAATAATTAGACGAATGTCGAGAAAAATTCGTATCTTTGCAAGTTTATTGTAATGTCATCCGAACGATGAAGGCGATAGTTAGGTTTTTTAGGCAAAGAGCTATCAACAGGTTTCTGAAACGCAAGAAAGCCTGCATACTCCCGGATATCGCAAAGTATCCGTCGATAGCCATTTTGCTCGACCAGGACCAGTTTAAGCGCTACAAGGAGATCGAGGAAGTGCTGAAAAGACTGTTCGTGCTCAAACGCTACACCTTCATCACCTACGTCGACGCGCTGCCGAAAGACGTGATGCAGACCGACCGCTATTTCTTTCTCCGAAGGGAAGATTTCAACTTCTGGGGACTGATAAAACAGCTGAAAAAAGAGTCGCTGCTGTGCCTCTCGTTCGACCTGGTCATCGATTTCACAAGGCTGCCCGACGATGAGCTGACCAACACTTATATTATCACGCTTATCAACAACTCGTTCAGGATGACGTTCGGAAACACTTGCCCTGCCTTGTACGACATGGTAATTGATTCGAAAAAAGACGACGATATGTTAAATAGGATAGAGATTCTTAAGAATTATCTGTCGATGTTATTAGGTTTAAGATGAAAAACAACCCGTTTATAGGTACTGGAGTAGCTCTTATCACTCCGTTTAACGATGATTATTCTGTTGATTATCAATCGTTAAAGAAGATTGTCGACTATACTTTGCAGAATGGTGCCGACTTCCTCGTGGCTCTCGGAACCACCTCTGAGGCTCCTACGATGACAGCTGACGAGAAAGCGAAGGTGGTCAAGACAATCATCGAGACTGCCAACGGCCGCTGCCCGATAATGCTCGGCATGGGCGGAAACAACACTTCTGCATTGATTGACAGTATTAGAACTCAAGACTTTACAGGTATCGACGGCATCTTGAGCGTCGTTCCTTACTATAACAAACCTAACCAGCGCGGCATGAAAGCACATTTCATGCATGTTGCCGACGTGTCGCCGGTGCCGGTGGTGCTTTACAACGTGCCGGGCAGGGTGGGAGTGAACCTCCAAGCCGCCACCACGGTAGAGCTCGCCAAACATCCTAACATCATAGCGGTGAAGGAAGCCTCGGGTAACCTCCAGCAGATCATGGAGATACTGCGCGACAAGCCGAAAGACTTCCGCGTGTATTCGGGCGACGACGGCATCACACAGCCTATGCTGGCACTCGGCGCTGAAGGCGTCATCTCGGTGGCTGCCAACGGCTATCCGAAACATTTCTGCAAGATGGTGCATAAGATGCTCGAAGGCAAGACCGAAGAGGCTCTGAAGCTGCATTATAAGACATTGAAAATGAACGGCTTGATCTTCGCCGACGGCAATCCGGCCGGCATCAAAGCCCTGATGGCTCACATCGGACTGTGCAAGAATGTGCTCCGTCTGCCACTCGTGCCGGTCAACGACAACGTGCGCCAAGACATTGAAAATGAATACGATAACAACTTGAAATAAAATTAACACTTTAATACAATGAAAATTAAGTTTTTTGCAATTCTTTTTGTCTTTGTTTCTTTGGGATTATTCGCACAAGAAAAAGACCTCAACAAGCTCATGCAGGAGCGTAATGAGTACTATTTTACTTTTGAACTTAACGGCAACGACGACCTTCCGGCTATCGCCCATGCCATCTCGGTGGACCGCGTCGATGGAAACGTCGTGACAGCTTACGCCAACAACAAGCAATTCGCCGAATTCCAGAAAATGGGATACGAAGTCACACTGCAGACTCCGCCTTCGATGCTGGATGAAGCCGTGATGTGGGACGGCAGCAACCGCGCCGCTTACGACTGGGATGCATATCCTACCTACTCGGCATATGAAAGCATGATGTATCAGTTTGCCACCGACCACCCGGATATGTGCGAGATCATCGAGCTCGGCACCCTGCCAAGCAACCGTAAGATTTTGATAGCTCACATCAACAACGGAAGCGGCGCGGGTAAGCCGAAGTTCCTGTACACCTCGACTATCCACGGCGACGAGACCACAGGTTGGATGCTGATGCTCCGCTGGATCGACTATCTCCTTGAGAATCCTACACTTCCGGAGTGCGCCAACATCCTCAACAACATCGACCTCTACGTCGGTCCTAACACCAATCCTGATGGAACTTATCATGGCGGCAACAACACCGTCAACGGTGCCACACGTGCCAATGCCAACGGTGTCGATATGAACCGTAACTATGCCGACCCGCACGGCGGTGCACATCCTGACGGAGAGGCATATCAGCAGGAAACGCTGTGGTTTATGCAATTCGCTGAAGATAATAATTTCGTGATGGGAGCCAACTATCACGGCGGAGCAGAAGTTATGAACTATCCTTGGGATAACACTCATACCCTTCATGCCGACGACGCATGGTGGCAGCTTATCAGCTTGGAATATGTCGCACTTTGCCGACAGGTCAGCTCGAGCTATATGACCGACACATACAGCAATGGTATCACCAACGGCGCTGCATGGTATACGATTGGCGGCGGCCGTCAGGACTACATGAACGGCTACGCCCAGTGCCGCGAAGAGACCATCGAGTGCTCATCGACAAAAAAACCAAGTGGCAGTCAGATGCCAAGTTTCTGGAATATCAATAAAAACGCCATCTTCGCATTTGCCAACCAGGTGCTTTACGGTATCCATGGCACAGTGTCCGACGCTGTGACGCAAGAGGCGATAGGCGATGCCACAATCACTTTGGTGGGTCACGACGACCAGTATTCAATCGTCTCAACACAGCTTCCTAACGGCGACTTCCATCGTCCTGTCAAGGCTGGAACCTACAACGTGAAAGTCACAGCTACAGGCTATATTCCTTACGAAACGACAGTGACAGTAGCCGACGGTGAGACGGTCAATCTCGACATCCAACTTGAGATCATGACAGGCATATATGCCGACTTTACCGCATCGGCAACGGCTGTGGCAGTGGGCGGCTCGGTGAATTTCACCGATGCATCGTTAGGCTACCAGATCAACAGCTGGAGCTGGGAGTTTGAAGGCGGCACACCGGCTACCTCGACAGCACAGAATCCTACCGTGGCATACAACGAGGCAGGAACTTACGGAGTGCGTCTCACAGTGACCAACGCAGCTGGCGACACCGACACCAAGTATATGCCTAACTACATCTCGGCAGCAGAGGCATATAACATGTCGAACGGCACTATAACCACCTGCGACGCAATGTTTTACGACGACGGCGGCCCGAATGCCAACTATAATAACAACAGAGATTTCACTATGATATTCATGCCTGGCTCACCGGATGCAAAGATTCAAATCGCATTCCAGTCGTTCGAGGTGGAAGACCGCTGGGATCATCTCTATATCTACGACGGAACCTCAACATCTGCCACACAGATAGGCGATTTTACTGGAACTAACAATCCTGGCACAGTGACGGCAACCAACGCCGCTGGCGCTTTGACCTTCCGTTTCACTTCGGATAGCAGCGTCAACAAAATAGGTTGGGCCGCACACGTGACATGCATCGGCTTGCCACTGGAAGCCACAGCCAGCGTTGAAAACCAGCACATCCACGTCGACGAGACCAATACCCTGTATGCCAGCGCCAGCGGCGGTTCAGGCGTCTACACATATTCATGGTCGCCAGTCGATAACCTTAACGACCCGACAGCCCAGAACCCTGTGTTCACGGCCACCGAAGCAGGCGAATTCACCTACACCGTGACAGTCACCTCAGGCGACGATACTACAACGGCATCAGTGAGTTTCATCGTCACCGACAACAGCAGCGTCGACGAAAACGGCATCAGCAAAGTATCGGTTTACCCGAACCCTGCATCATCGACAGTCACCATCGACGGCTTGAACGGCTTCGCAAATCTCGAGGTGGAGATTGTGAACCTTCAGGGACAGGTTGTGACGAGAATCGATAACTCATTGGAAATCAATATTGAAGATGTTGAAGCTGGAATTTATTTCATCAAAATGAATTGCGACGGACAACAATATCTTCAGAAAATTGTTATTAAATAAAAAATAATAAAAGAGATAGCTAAAAAAGTAGTAATTTTGCAGCATGCTAAGATATAGGTTTTTCGTATCGGTGATTTTGTGTGTGCTGATATGCGCATCATGCAGCAAATACAGGAAGTTGCTGAAGGGGACGGACAACGAGGCGAAGTATCAGGCCGCCTTGGAGTATTACGAAAAGAAGAATTATGACCGTGCCCTGCAACTTTTCGACGTGATGCAGGCATATTATCGCACCAAACCGGAGGGTGAGACTGTCTCATACCTCACCGCCGAGTGTTATTTCCATAAGAAAGAATATGTCATAGCAAGCAGCTATTACAAACGTTTCGTGACGCGTTACCCTCTGTCGAGAAATGCCGAAGAGGCCTTGTACAAGAGCGCGATGTGCTATTATATCATCTCGCCTCCGACGACACTCGACCAGGATGACACCAACACGGCGATAACCGAGTTCCAGAACTTCATCGACATCTATCCGAACAGTCCGAGAGTGCCTGAGATCAACGCCAGAATCGACACCCTTCGCTGGAAGCTGGAGGAGAAAGAGTTCGACATCTGCAAGCTTTACTTCAGGATGGAGGAATATCAGGCCGCGATAACGAGTTTTGAGACGTTTTTGAAAGACCATCCGGCAACGGAACACCGCGAAGAGATACTCAGCATCATGGTGCAAAACTATTACCGCTACGCGGAAAACAGCGTAAAATCAAAGCAACGCGAGCGTTATGAGCTGGCTATGGAGAAATACAACACCCTGTGCTACCTCTTCCCGGAAAGCGAATATATCCCGAAGCTGGAAAACACAGTCAAGAAAATAAGAGAAAAATTAGCAAAATATAAATCAAACAGTTAAAATGATAGACTTCAGAAAAGTTAAGACGGAAACAACCGCAATCACACGTCAGAAAGACCAGTTCTACGTCGGAACAGGTAACATCTACGAAACAGTTGCCATCCTTGCAAAGAGAGCAAATCAGATTGCAACGGAAGAGAAGCAGGAACTCAACAAGAAGATTGAGGAGTTTGCTTCAAACAACGACACTCTCGAGGAAGTGTTCGAGAACAAGGAACAGATCGAAGTGGCTAAGTTCTACGAGAGATTGCCGAAGCCGACTCTTATCGCTATCGACGAGTTCTTGAACGACAAGCTTTACTATCGTAATCCTAACAAGCAAAACGAGGGCGACTTTTAAAAGGAGGGTACAATGCTCACCGGAAAGAAAATCCTGATTGGAATTACGGGAAGCATTGCCGCATATAAAATTCCGCTTTTGGTAAGGCTTCTGAAGAAGCAAGGTGCTGAGGTTCAGGTCGTGATGACCGATGCGGCAAAAGATTTCGTAACACCACTCACGTTAGCAACGCTGAGTGGTTTACCCGTTTTATCGAAGGGCTTCGACCCCGAGACGGGTAAGTGGAACAGCCACGTGGAGCTGGGTCTGTGGGCCGACCTCTTCGTGATAGCACCAGCATCGGCAAACACCATCGCCAAGATGGCCCATGGCGCCGCCGACAACTACCTGCTCACCGTGTGTCTCTCGGCGAAATGCCCTATCATGTTCGCTCCGGCGATGGACCTCGACATGTATAAGCACCCGGCCACGCAGGAAAACATCCGCACACTCATCAGCCGCGGCTACCGCTTCATAGCCCCTTCATCGGGCGAGCTGGCGTCAGGACTGTGCGGCGAGGGTAGGATGGAGGAACCACAGGAGATCTTCAACCGCATCAAGGAGTTCTTTCAGCTGAGACAACGTTTCGCAGGCAAGAAAGTGGTTGTCACCGCAGGTCCTACCTACGAAGCCATCGACCCTGTGCGTTTCATAGGCAACCACAGCTCAGGCCTTATGGGCATTGAGATAGCGCGCGCCTTCGCCGACCAAGGAGCCGACGTCACCCTGGTGCTCGGACCATCGTCGATACGCCCAGAAAGAGCCAACATACAGGTCATCCCGGTGACAAGCGCCCAAGAGATGTTCGACGCCACCACAGGCGCATTCAAGAAAGCCGACATCGCCGTGCTGAGCGCCGCAGTGGCCGACTTCCGCCCGGAACAAACAGCCGACCAAAAGATAAAGAAGGATCCCAAGAAGGACACGATGACGCTTAAACTCGTCAAGACACCTGATATCCTTAAGACTCTCGGCGAGAAAAAGACAAAGAAGCAGATCCTCGTGGGATTCGCTCTCGAGACAGAGAACGGCATTGAGAATGCAAAGAAAAAACTGCATTCCAAGAACCTCGACATGATAGTGCTTAACACCATGAACGAGGCCGGCGTGGGGTTCAAGACGAAGACCAACAAGGTCAACATCATCACCAACGACGACAAGGTGACAGCCTTCGAGCTTAAGCCTAAGAGCGAAGTGGCTCAAGATGTGCTAAATGCTGTGTATCAACGACTTACAAAATAATCATTATGAAAAAAATAATCCTTCCGATATTGTTTTTGCTGTGTTTCTTGACGCCACGACTGCACGCTCAGGAGTTTAACTTCTCGGTGACTGTCAACACCAAACAGGTGTCGGGTACCGATCAGCGCGTGTACGACGCCCTTCAGGAAGCCGTCACCAACTTCATGAACAACCGCGTGTGGACGAGCATCAAGTTTGAGGAGCAGGAACGTATCGAAGGGACGATGGTCATAGTGATGAAAGATAAGGTCGAGAACCATTTCACGGCCGAACTGAACATCGCTCTGCGCCGCCCGATTTATAAGTCAAACTACAACTCGCCGTTGCTGAACTACGTCGACAACGACTTCAACTTCACCTACATGGACTCGCAGCCGCTCGACTTCAACGAGAACGCGTTTTTGTCGAACCTCACCTCGTTGCTGGCATTTTACGCCTATTACAGCCTCGGCTTGTATTTCGACACCTTCGGACTCTATGGCGGCGAACAGATGTATAAGGCGGCCGAACAGGTGGTGACACAGGCCCAGAGCTCGACTGAAGCGGGCTGGAAAGCCTTCGACAGCTATAAAAACCGTTACTGGCTGCTCGAAAACTTCACCAACCCGGCCTACCGTCAAATTCGCCAGTTTATGTATGAGTATCATAGACTTGGCCTTGATGTGATGGGCAACGGTAAAATCGATGACGGCCGGGCTGCCATGACAAAATCGCTCGAATGCGTGAAAGCCGTGTACAACAGCAAGCCCAACCTGTATTACTTCCAGATTCTCAACGACACAAAACGCGACGAGTGGAAGAACGTCTACTCCGAAGGACCTCAACAGGAACGTACCAAAGTCGTCACCTTCCTACGCGAACTCGACCCGACACACTCCGACGAATACGAGGAATTGCTGAACGCAAAAAAGAAATTCTAAGCCGTGTTAAAACATCTCGCTATCGGTAATTACGCCCTAATCGACTCATTGTCAATTAGTTTTGATGATGGCTTTAGCGTTATTACAGGCGAGACAGGCGCAGGAAAATCGATCTTGCTCGGTGCCTTGGGCTTTGTCTTGGGCGACCGCTCCGATTCCTCCATAATGCTCGATGAGACGAAGAAATGTACCGTCGAGGCGACGTTTGTCGTTGATAATGAGCGTTTTAAATCGTTTTTTGAAGAAAATGATTTGGATTTCGAAGATGAACTGATACTTCGTCGTGAGCTGACGCCTACTAAGAAAACGAGGGCTTTCATCAACGATACTCCAGTCACCGTCCAACAGCTCAAAGAGCTTGGCAATCAACTGGTTGACATCCATTCGCAACACGACTCACTGCTTCTGACCAACGCCGATTTCCAGCTTAAAATAGTCGATGATGCAGCTGATAATAATGCTTTACTCGCTGATTATCAAAGAGTTTATCGCAATTTTGTTTCTTTAAGAAATGAATTGAAAAACCTTCGCGAGATGTCGCAGAAAAACGTGGCTGAAAACGACTATCTAGCTTTCCAACTCGATGAATTTGTCAAAGCCGACCTCCAGGAAGGTGAATATGAAGAGGTTAGTCAGAAATTGGAGCTTCTAGAGAACGCCGAAGAGGTGAAAACGCTTTTGGCTCAATCTCTGAGTACTCTGAGCGAATCCGAGTACTCTATTTTGGATCAACTCAACGATTTGAAATCAAAAGTTGATCATTTGAGAAGATATCTCCCTCAAGCTGAGCAATATCTCGAAAGAATCGATTCAACAAAGATTGAATTAAAAGATATAGCGCAGGACCTCGACAACCTGCAAGACAGCACCCAGTTTGACGCCGATTCGTTGAATGAGATTCAGGAAAGATACGATCTCATCCAACGATTAATGTTAAAACATCATGTTCAGAACTATGAGGATTTGCTGGCGATTCGGGAAGAATTGCATCAAAAGATGGGCGCCTTCGAAAATATCGACGAAGAGATAGCTAAAAAAGAGCTTCAGCTGAAGAATTGTGAGAAAGAATTGACAAAACTCGCCGACGATCTCTCGGCAAAGCGTAAAAAAGTTAAAATCTCGTTTGAAAAAGCGGTTACTGAGATTTTGCGACAGTTGAAAATGCCGCATGCTATCTTTGAAATAGAAATCTCCGAGTTCTCTAATAGCTCAGATAACTCTAAGTTTACCATTACTGGCAAAGATCGCGTCCGTTTCCTGTTCTCAGCCAACAAAGGCATAGCTCCTGATGATATGAGTCGCGTGGCATCGGGCGGTGAGCTCTCACGTTTGATGCTGGCTATCAAGGCTGTGGCATCGGAAAACGCCTACATCCCGACCTTGATATTCGACGAAATCGACACCGGCGTGTCAGGCGAGGTGGCGTCGAAACTCGGCGATATAATGCAGAAAATGGGGGAGAGCCTGCAGATCATCTCCATCACGCATCTCCCGCAGATAGCGTCGAAAGCCAAGAACCATTTCTTCGTTTACAAAGACGAAGACAACGAAAAAACACGCTCATGCATCAGACAACTGTCTCACGATGAGCGCGTTACGGAAATCGCAAAGATGCTTTCCAACGATAAAATAACCCCCGAAGCAATCAAAGCCGCGGAGCGGCTAATGTGCTGCTGACGCAGAATGTGTTGCTTCGCAAAATGTGAGGGCTTCGCCCAAATGTGACCGAAGGGAGCCACATTCAGGCAAAGCCTGCACATTCAGCCGTTAGGCTGCACATTATTTGAAAATTTCCTTATATTTCAGTTCCTTCACCTCTCCGTATTTTCCGAGAGCCTTCAGGTCGAACTGTTTCTTGTTTCCCGACATCATGATGACGACCGGACGGTTGGCGACGTTGCGCTGATAGAAGTCGTAAACGTCTTTGTATTCAGTCTTCTTGATGATGTCTGTCGTTTCCTTTCTCGGGTCATGGTTGTAACCCTGCTCGAGCCATGAGCTGACGGTGCTCGGGATGTTACGGAATCCAACGTAATCTGAGGCGCGCGACATAATCAGAGCGTCTTTCGAAGCGTTGAATTTCTCCATTCTCTCAGGCATGTCGGTGATGAGGCCGTGCAGCACATCGACGCCTTCGTTGGTCTTGTCTGACTGCGTTCCGAGATATGCGAACAGGTTGCCCGGCTTGCGGTTGAGGTAGTCGTACGAGAAGTAGGCGTAGGCTGTGTAACCCAACGAACGGAATTCTCTAACCTCTTGGAACACAATCGAATACATGTCGGTACCGAAGTATTTGTTGAATACCTGGCAGATGGCTTTGTCCTTCTGGTCGAGAGTCTCACTTGGCACATAGAAGTAGATGTTGCTCTGGCGGAACTTCTTGTTGTGAGCGAAAAACACCTGGTTGTTGTCGTATTTCTGCTCGACTTTAAACTTCTTTTCGGCTTTGATGACGTCGTCCTTGATGAGATTGTGTTTCTTCAAAGCTTCAATAACCTTCTCGTTGTTGATGTTACCAACGAACAGGATCTCGCCGCTGTAGTTGAGAGCCGTCTTTACTTCATTCAAAAGCTCTTCTCCGCTGCGTTTCTTCCATTGTTTGAGCGGAGTGTCGACGAGATAGCTCGATTTTTCACCGTATAACGCATACTGGCGCACTGCCTCTGCCCACTCCGAAGCGTCTTCCTTCATCGTTTCTTCGCCCATCTTTTCGCCATCGTAGATAATCTTTATCTTTTTCTCATCGTTGGCCGGATTCGAGAGTTTCTCTTCGCAAAGCTCAAGGATGCGGTCCAAATCCTTCTCGAAACCTTCGATAACGACATTTGTAGTGCTCTGGCTGGCGCTTATATAAATACTTGCTCCAAGCTTCTGAAGTTCAAGACTTAACTCCTCGAAGCTTCTCTTTTCGGTGCCCTGCATCTCGAAATAGCTGATGGCACGGTTGAGATCCGGATTATCGATGGTGCCGTAGTTGTGAGTGATTGTCAAGCTGAAGATGTCATTATAAGGATTCTTTGTAGAAATCATTGTGTAACAATCGTTTATCTTGTCAATCTTCACGTCTTCCTTGAAGTCGATGACCTGCGGGGTGACTGCAGGGACTTCTTCGGCCTCTATCATCTTGGCGAAATCCGACTTGGCATCGGTGTTCTTAGCCTCGATAGGTTTCCAGTTCGGCTTGTCGACCTTATCCTTCTCAGGGAATCCCATCTTCGAGCGGATGTCGAGGTAGTTGTTGTCGAAATATTTGTTTGCAATAGCAACGATTTCATCTTTCGTGATGGTCTTAATGCGTTCAGTCTCAGCGAGATATTCGTCGTAAGTCATGCCGCGCTGCTCGAGCTCGAGGAAGAGGTTCGACAATGAAGAGATACTCTCAAGTTCCTTCTCACGATCCTTCAATGTCTCTACGCGAATAGCCTCAAAGAGGTCGTCGCTGAACTCACCTTTTTTCAGCTTGTCCAAGCTGGCCATGATGTAGCTTTCTGCGTCCTCATGCGACTGTCCGATGAGTTTCGGTACGTACAAGACGATATTTGCGCCGTAGTCTTCAAGTGAGAGAGGCATCAACGCAGCCAACATGATGTTGCCGTCGAGCATGTCCTTGTCCATGAGACCTGTCTCGCCGTTGCTGAAGATACTGCATGCGATGCTAAGTGGCAGATAGTCAGGGTCGGAAACCTTGACGCCTTTCCATGCCAAAACGCCCATTCTCACAGGTGTCAGGCGCACCTCTCTGACTGTCGGGCCGTCGAATGTAGGCAAGGTAAACTCAGGCTGAGCCGGAATCTCGCCGCTGCGCCAGTTGCCGAATTTCTCGGCTGACATCTTCTCGGCTTCCTCGATGTTGATATCGCCGACGAGTATGAGAGTCATGTTGTTGGCCACGTAATAAGTGTTGAAAAATTCACGCATCTTCGATGTCTGCGGGTTCTTCAGATGCTCGGTGAGACCGATGATCGGACGGCCGTAAGGATGTTCGCCGAAGATCTCTTTGAAGAAATATTCTTTGAAGGCCTCTATTGGCTCGTCGCCGTACATGTTTTTCTCCTCGTAGACGGTCTCAAGCTCGCTCTGGAACAGACGGAACACCGGGTAGCGGAAGCGCTCGGCATACACGTCCATCCACTTGCCAAGCTGGTTGGAAGGGAAGGCGTTGAAATACATCGTCTGGTCGTAAGCCGTGCCTGCGTTCAGACCTGTGCCGCCCATCTTGGTGAGAATCACGTCGACTTCATTAGGGATGGCGTAGTCGGTCGATGCGAGCGATAACTCATTGATTTTCTGCTGGATAGCGGTGCGCTCGTCGAGGTCGGCAGTCTCGTGCAGCTTGTCGTACATGATGTCGATGCTGTCGAGATACACCTTCTCGGCGTTCCAGTCGATGGTTCCGATCTTATCGGTGCCTTTGAACATGATATGCTCGAAATAGTGAGCCATACCTGTGGCTTCGAGCGGGTCGTTCTTACTTCCGGCATGCACATACACGGCGCCGAAAACCTTTGGTGAGCTGTGGTCTTCGCACAACACCACTTTCAATCCGTTGTCAAGCTTCGTTGTCTTGACCTTCACCTGAGCATTCAACACATTGACACTCAGGATGATTACTAATGCTAATAATAATCTTTTCATTTGATATAAAATTTCAATATTTTTGCAAAGATACAAAATTTTTAATGTGATACTCCCTTCGGTCGTAATATGGTCGCTTCGCTCCAATTTGCGCCTTCGGCGAATGTGTGCGCTTTGCGCAATGGGCGAAGCCCACACATTCTGCGAAGCAGCACATTTCTCACATTTTCGAACGTAGTGAGAACATATTCATCACTTCTTCAATAGTTATCCCGTACAATTCCATCTTTTTCAGGAATTCAGGTACTTCAGTCTCTAAAAACTCTTTTTTCTGTTCCGAAAGAATCTTCTCTTTCGCGTCATCGCACACGTAGAATCCTATTCCGCGCTTGGTGGCGATGATTTCTTTCATCTGCAGTCGCTCAAAGGCGCGCATCACCGTGTTGGGGTTCACTCCCAGGTCGACGCCGAGCTCGCGCACCGACATCACACGGTCGCCGCTGCGAAACTCACCGCTGAGTATGCGTTCACACACGTGGTCGTAGATTTGCAGATATATCGGTTTATGTCCGTTAAAATCCATAGTTTATTAGTATTTTTGTGTTTTAATCTTGCGGTAAACGCCGAAAAGCATCAAAGCGGAAATGATGATTTCAGTATAGAATCCGACGTTCATTGCAATAAATGTAAAGTGTTTGATGAATTCTGCCATATTCTCCTCATTCATCTGATTGAAATAATTGGCAAGAGCTTCATTATTTGCAACCAAATTGATGATAACAATCATGAAAATTATGAACAGAAGAATAAGAATGCCAAGCATCTTGCCGGTCTTGCGTTTTTTGAAGATCATATTTCCAAACATGAAGATTGAAGAAATCGTCAAAGTGCCAAGCATACTTAAAGCTATCATGAAGGTAGGTGAAATGCTCTTGAAGAATATCAGCAATGATGCATCCAACATTGCGTTGTCATTTGTAAAGATAGCATCGAGCTTTGCATATCTGTCGAAATAATACGCTGCAGCGAAGCCTTCGTATGGTCCTTGGAAGAGGGCGAGAATGCTGTCGATGGCGAGTGCTCCGGCCACATATATAATAGGTGTGACGACGACGCAGTAGAACACCATGCTGAGGAACTTCTCGAGTGTCGAGGCCGGCAACATGGCGTAGCCGATGCCTTTGCGCGAGTCGTTGCAGTGTCTGTAAAGTCTTGCCGGTGCTATGATTAATGCGATGCTCGTAAGCGTTGAGATGAGATCGATTCTTGACATAGCATCAAAAGCGTCTTTCGTATCATTAGTCGGCATGAGAGCTGCAAACAGGTAAACTATCACCGGGATGGCCCATAAAATTGCCAATGTCAATATGAGTTTCGGGAAGAAATTCAATCCGTCGTGCTTGAGGACTTTACCGAAACGATTGATATTCAATGTGTTATTCATTTTGCATTAAGTTTTTGATGGTTTCTTTATTTTTCATTACCGCATTGAACAGCGCCTCGATGTTGATGTTGCTCTCGAGCCCGTCCTCGTTAGGCATCACGTTGATGTAGCCGCCCGGCAGCATCTCGGTGTAGTAGGCGTTCTGCAGTCTCTCAGGACCGTATTCGAAGTAGAGTTTCTTGGTGATCTCGGCGAAGCTGGCTTTCAGAAGCACGTCGTCGCGGTCGAGGATGATGATAGGGTCGATGAGGTTCTCGACGTCTTTCACCTGGTGTGTCGAGATGATGACGGTGGTGGCATCGCTGCAATATTGCGAAATCACCTTGCGGAACAGGGCTTTCGAAGGGATGTCGAGGCCGTTGGTCGGCTCGTCGAGGAAGAGATAGTCGGTCTGCAGCGAAAGTGCGCATGCTAACAGGGCTTTCTTCTTCTGTCCGTGCGAGAGCTCATTGAATTTCTTTGAGAGGTCGACTTCAAGTTCGCCCATGAGTTTGTTAAATAGACCGAAGTCGTAGCGAGGGTAGAAGCATCCGATTTTTTGGATGAACTTCTCGGGTGTGGTGTCCTCGGTGATCACTTCCTCAGGAAGGAAGTACACGTTTTGCAGGAATTCAGGCTGACGCATCGATGGTG
>JAFZXR010000044.1 GCA_017616675.1 Bacteroidales bacterium | reverse complement strand
GGCGCCACAATCTGTCCGCCGTCTTCCCAATACACCTTGTAGCCGTTGTATTCCTTAGGGTTGTGCGAGGCTGTGACCACGATACCCGACTGGCATTTCAGCTCGCGGATGGCGAATGAAAGCTCTGGAGTAGGACGTAATGCGCTGAATAAGAACACTTTAATGCCGTTGGCTGTCATCACGTCGGCAGTGATTTGTGCAAACTCCTTGCTGTTGTTACGGCAGTCGTAAGCTATGGCCACCTGCGGGCGTTTCATGTCGACAAACTTCGCTTTGATGTAGTTTGCGAGACCTTGTGTCGCCATTGCCACGGTGTAGATGTTCATTCGGTTGGTTCCCACACCCATGATGCCTCTCAAACCGCCGGTTCCGAATTCAAGGATGCGGTAGAAGCTCTCGGTCAGTTCGTTGGGGTCGTTGTCGATGAGATTTTGAACTTTTTTACGTGTTTCCTCATCGTATTGGTCTGATAACCAAGACTTTGCCTTTGCTATAATCTCAGGAGAAACGTTATCCATAATATAGTTTTTTAGTTGTTAATTTTCTTATTTTTGTTATCAACTGCAAATTTATATAAAAAATTGATACCAATCGACTCTTTAAATTGAAGAATTGGTTTTTCTCGTCCATCGACGTTAAATCGGACGTTGTCGTCGTAGATGAGATGAACGTTGATAACCGTTGATATACTTTTACTTATGGTGAATTTTACGCCTGTTTCCCAGTCGACATCGATGTTCCAACGGTTGGCACGATTTACGTCCATATAGTTGTTGTAAAGGTTTAGGGTGGAAAACACCGCGATATTGTCGTTGAATGTCTGCCGGTACTTGATAAGCAGGTTGAATCCGAGCTCGCCGAGGAAACGTTTGCCGGGGATCCAGGTGCTGTCGCCTTCGACGATATTCCAGTAGCCGGCCTCGACACCGAACGAGCCTTTATCGGCCAATGTCTGGTCGTTTACAAATGTAAACTTACCAGCTGAAGGACTGAAAAATATGGTTACGATATCGTGGATATTATACGTATAACCTATTGATACTGTGAGATATGCAGGCGCAAAGAACTTTGAGATCGGGACCGAGTCGTTTGGGTAAGCGTAACCGTTGGTGAACTGCGTTTTGAGCATCGACATGGCCGTGAAAGTGAGGTTACGGTTGTTGTTGTGCGTCATCGTTGTCGACAGCTCCAGACGGTCTTCGGTCTTCTCCCAGCGGTTGGTCCTGGTATAGCCTTGTGCGCCGTACATAAACAAGCCAGTCGTGACGTAGTTAAACATCTTGCGGTTGTAGGTATAACGGAAGTTTCCGGTGACTTTTCCGCTCATATTACTTTCACCGCCGGCCGCCCAATAAGTGATGCCTAGCTGGTTGACCGTCATGCCGACTGAACCCTCGAGTTTATGCCAGATGACGCGTTCTTTTGGAGCGACGGTGTCTTGCGACATACCGATATTAGGGCATAAAATGGTGAAAATTACGCCGAAAATGCATGTCAGTATGACGCTAATATGCTTCAAATCGCCTTTAAATACTGGTGTTTCGTAAAAAAGTAAAATACACTCGTTTTTCGTATGCAAAATTATAATTTATTAATTAAATTTGCAAAAAATTATTGTATGAATTCCATAAAAATTTGTCTGGAGAAATCGCAGGATGATTTGTTTATGCAAAGCAAGTGGTGGGGAAACCCGGATATGCCTGTAGGATTTGACGTTCCCGACGATTTAACCTTCATCTGTCAGATACGCTGTGAAGACATAGCTGAGTTCGATGAGGAAAACAAGCTTCCGCACAAGGGAATGCTGTATTTTTTCGCAGCTATCGACTATTATTTCGGCAATTTCGACGCCTATTGTCCTGACGGTCCGTATTGGGATAACGAAGATGTGAAGGTGTTATATGTGGAAGATATTGATAATCAAGAGTTTGAACAAGTTGTTTTTGTCGATGACGACTGCAAGGAAGTGGCTTTGAAGGAACAAAAAATGGTGTTTTCGAAGGCCGATGCTCTTTGCGATGGGAATAAATTACTTGGCGAGCCATACAACAGAGAGTGGGACGATTGGGATGAGCCGTACAAGGGCTGGGTTGAACTTCTGCAGGTCGATTCGGACGATTATGACGGCTGTACTTTGAACTTCATGGACTGGGGAATGCTGCATATTTTTATCAATCCTAAAGATTTGAAGGACAGAGAATTCAGTCGTGTTACTTCAAGTGTTACTTCAACATAGTAAAATTATGAAAAAAACGTTTCACGACGAGTATGAAGAGCGGGATTTTGAGGTTGAAATTCCTGACGAATTATATAAAAAAGCGTACGAGGAAAACGATTTTGACGCCTTGTATGAGATAGGGATTATTTTGGAGACCGAAACCGAGATTTCGCTTGCCGTTGTTGCCGATATCATGGAAGAAGCCTATGCCGACGGCGAGGGAAGCCAGGATGCATACGAATGGCTGTTGGATTACCGTCACCCTGACGGCGGATATGATGCTTGGGCTTAGCCTAATTTCTTAGCTATAACCTCTGCTGTATAGCTTTCCTTACATTTAGTTAAATCTTCGGGAGTGCCAGCAAACACTAGGTAACCGCCTTTGTCGCCGCCTTCCGGACCAAGGTCGATGACCCAGTCGGCCGTCTTGATGACGTCGGGATCGTGTTCGATGACTATGAGGGTGTGACCGTTGTTTATCAGGGCTTCGAATGCTTTCAGAAGCTTGTTGACATCGTGAAAATGCAAGCCAGTGGTGGGCTCGTCGAAGATAAACAGGGTCGGTTTCTCGTTGGTGCCGTTGACTAAGAACGATGCCAGCTTGATACGCTGAGCCTCGCCGCCTGAAAGGGTGGATGAAGGCTGTCCCATCTTGAGATATCCGAGTCCGACATCCTGTAACGGCTTGAGTCTCAGTATGATACGATCGGTAATACTCTTGAATTCGTTAGGCTGACTGAAGAACTCTATGGCCTCGTCGATGCTCATTTCGAGTATGTCGTAGATGTTTTTGTCGAGGAATTTCACCTCGAGAGCCTCTTCTTTGTAGCGTTTTCCGTGGCAGACCTCGCATTCGAGGTAGACGTCGGCCATAAACTGCATCTCGACCTTTAGTATCCCTTCGCCTTCGCAGTTGTCGCATCGACCGCCAGGCACGTTAAACGAGAAATATCCCGCTTTGTTTCCGCGCATCTTGGCCAGTTTCTGCTCGGCGAAGAGGGCTCTTATCTCGTCGAATGCCTTGACGTAAGTCACTGGGTTTGAACGAGTTGACTTGCCGATAGGGTTCTGGTTGATCATCTCCACCGACTGTATGGCCTGGATGCTGCCGCGCATCGAGCCGAAGGAGCCGGTCTTGTCGGCGGTGCCACCGAAATGCTTCTTCAGCGCCGTGTAGATGATGTTGTTGACGAGTGACGACTTGCCCGATCCGCTGACACCTGTCACGACGGTGAGCACGTTCAACGGCACTTTCACGTTGATATTCTTGAGGTTATGCTCGAGGCAGCCGTTGAATTCGATGGCGTTGTTCCACTTACGGCGATATCGCGGCACCGGAATCTCCAGTTTGCCCGTGATATACTGTGCCGTCAGGGAGTCGCTGCTCTTTTCCATAGCTTTGATGTCGCCTTGGAAGACGAGTTTTCCACCAAACCGTCCCGCGTAAGGCCCGATATCGATGATCTGGTCTGCTGAACGTATTATTTCCTCGTCATGTTCTACGACTATTACGGTATTTCCAATGTCACGGAGACGTTTTAGGACTTTTATAAGTTGTTGAGTATCACGCGAATGCAGTCCAATGCTCGGCTCGTCGAGGATGTAGGTCGAGCCCACGAGGCTGCTGCCGAGTGAGGTGGCGAGGTTGATACGTTGTGCTTCACCGCCAGAGAGCGTGTTGGAGGCACGGTTTAGGGTGAGGTAGCCGAGTCCGACCTCCATCAGGAAGCCGATGCGGTTGCGGATCTCGACGAGCAGTCGCTCAGCGATGGAACTCTCTGATTGTGAGAGCTTTATGGTGTTGAAGAACTTCTGTAGCTCGCTGATTGGCATGGTGGCAAGGTCGGTGATGCTCTTCCCGTTGATTTTCACGTAGTTAGCCTCTTTGCGCAGACGTTTGCCGTGGCAGTCGGGACAAGTCGTCTTGCCGCGGTAGCGTGCCAGCATCACACGATATTGAATCTTATATGATTGATTTTCAACGTCTTTGAAGAAATCGTCGATGCCCATGAAGTACTGGTTGCCTTTCCAGAGCGTCTCTTTCTGTTCTTCCGATAGCTCGTAATAAGGCTTATGGACTGGGAAATTGAAGTAGTGAGCCTTACTCACGAGTTCATCGCGGTACCAGCTCATTTTTTCGCCTCGCCAGCAGGCAATGGCGTTGTCGTAGATTGACAGCGACTTGTCGGGAACCACCAGATCCTCGTCGATGCCAATGACGGTGCCGAATCCCTCGCAGGTCTTGCAGGCGCCGTAAGGGTTGTTGAACGCGAAGAGATGTGTGGTTGGCGGCTCGAAGGTGATGCCGTCGGCCTCGAATCGTGACGAGAACGGAAATTCTTTTCTATCTCCTTCATTATCAACAAGAATGATGCAAATGTCTTTTCCTTCATAGAAGGCGGTCTGTACCGAATCCGACAGCTGGCCGATGAGTTCGGCTGAGTTTTCGCCAACTTTCAGACGGTCGACCATGATACGGATATCTTTCGGCTTGTCTTTGCCTTTTTCTTTGAGATAATCTTCAATTCTGACTTGTTTATCTTTGATTATCAAGCGGTTGAAGCCTTGCTGGAGAAGGATGTTGAGATGTTCTTGCAGCGTTCTTCCTTCGGGTATGATGACTGGGGCGAGGATATATACTGCGCGGCCTTTCTGCTCGAGTATGAAGTCGACCACGTCGCTCACCTGGTTGCGTTTTACTTCTTTTCCTGAGACGGGCGAGAAGGTGCGGCCTATGCGGGCGTATAATAATTTGAGGTATTCGTAGATTTCTGTCGTGGTGCCCACTGTCGAGCGCGGGTTGCTCGTCATGGTGCGTTGTTGTATGGCGATGGCGGGTGAGAGTCCGGTGATGAGATCCACGTCGGGTTTGCTGAGGCGGCCCATAAACTGGCGGGCGTAGGCGCTCAGACTCTCGACATAACGGCGTTGACCCTCGGCATATATCGTGTCGAAGGCGAGAGACGACTTGCCCGAGCCCGACAAACCCGTTATCACGATGAGTTTGTTCTTTGGAATGCGTAAGTCGATGTTTTTCAAGTTATTAACTCTCGCACCGTGGATTTCAATGTACTCTAATTTGTCCATCTGCAACTAAGATACCTCAAAAAAATTGCACGAAAATACAAATTTTTTTCGCTGCGTATTAAAAAATGTTGTATATTTGCAAAAAATTTAGACATAAACTATTGTTCAACCAATAAAAATAGGAGAGACGCTATAGAGAATTTTTACCCTTTTTGAATGTTTAACCTTAACAAAAGGGGGACTTATGTCTGAGATATTAAACGATAAGGAACTGGTGCTACGCTATCAGAATGGTGATGTGGCAAGTTTCGAAGTATTGGTTGATCGTTACCAGAACAAAGTTTTTTCGTACATTGCGATGCTTGTCAAGGATAAGCAGCTCGCCGATGATATTTTTCAGGATACTTTTCTGAAGATTATCCGTACTATTAAGGCCGGAGCTTACAAAGAAGAAGGTAAGTTCATACAGTTCGCGATGCGTATCGCGCACAATCTTATTATTGATCATTTCCGTAAGGCAAAACGTCTGCCGATGGTCGACCCGACTAAGGAAGACTATGATATGCTTGACAATGCGAAGTTTACTGATCCTTCGATTGAGGAGCAGATCATCACCGATCAGATTCACGACGATCTCCGTAAGATGATTGAATATCTGCCGGAAGAGCAGCGTGAGGTTCTCAACATGAGGATGTATGCCGACATGTCGTTCAAGGAGATTGCCGAGGCCACGAATGTGAGCATCAACACGGCATTGGGACGTATGCGCTACGCCTTGATAAACCTTCGGAAAATGGCGAAGGAGAAGAACTTACAGCTGACAGTGGCTTAGTTGTAAAAGTTTTTTAAAAATATTTTCATCGTCATAAAATAAAAGGTGGAATACGGGCGTTAAGATTTCAGAAAATAACGAAATCGAGTGCCTATGGTATTAAATTCTACTCAATTATTTGAAGACGAGGTAAGAAAGGTCGTGTGCGAGATGTGCGCAGAGATGCGGCCGAGCCGTAAGACCTTGGATGCGATAATGCATTACGCGGCGACATACGAGATGCCTAACTGATGAGCAGAGGCTTTATCAAAGAAGGTGACCAGGAAGAGATTCCAATGGTGCCGCCGAGGGCTTACCTGCCGAAAGGCATGCCCAACTACGTGACAAGCGAGGGATTGGAAGCGTTGAAAAATGAACGCGAAGTCCTTGAGAATGAACGTGTTGCGGCAAACGGAAACTACATAATGAGCAATTTCATCGATGCAAAGATGAAGTTGCTCATTGATCGTATTAATACCGCCGTGGAGGTGGACCTGACCAAAGCCAACAAAGAAACCGTGAGTTTCGGAGCATACGTGAAATATAACGGCAGGACCGTGAGGATTGTCGGCGTCGACGAGGCCGACTTCTCGAAAGGACTGCTGTCGTTTATCTCGCCAGTGGCGAAGGCCTTGGTGGGGAAGAAGGTCGGCGATAAGTTCGAGATAAAAGTCCCTAAAGGAACGGAAACCATTGAGGTTCAGGGAGTTTGGTATGAGAAACAAGAGTTGTCGGAAGTGGCAGCTAAACAGAATGTTACGTCCGATGACAAGGGGGTTCCTCGCTCCGCTCGGAATGACAATCGCTGTGTTGTAGATTCAGGTAGGGACGCGGCGTGCCACGTCCGACAGGAAGAGGAGCTTCCTCGCATCTCCGATGCTCGGAATGACAGCGGTGCTATTGATTGTTTCGTTCCGGAAGAAAATATTATGGAGTTTCTGCCAGTTGTGAATGAGCGTGGAATTATAGTCGGTCGGGCGTTGCACATGGAATTACATGGAGAGACGCACGGCCGTGCGTCTCAACACAAGATTCTGCATCCTGCGGTGCATTTGCATGTCATTAATAATAAAGGTGAGGTTGTGAGGCGTTATTGGTGGCATGTGGCGTTCGGCGACTCACCAGAGAAGACGCTGAAGCGTAAAATGTCGGAAGTGCTAGCATTATCTGGCGTTAAGCCAAAATTAAAGAAACAATATATCCGTGAGACGAAGGCTGAAAAAGAGCTCGTTTACGTCTACATTTTTAATTCTGATGAAAATTTATTGAAAAGTCCGGAGGGTAAGGAATATTTTGATATTTTTGCAAAAGATTAGGATTGTAAAATATTGAAAATGATTTTTTTCTCCAAAACTCTTCAGTTGTCTGAAAAACTACGACAAGACGCAGTTTTCGGCAGACGCGATGGCTGGACTTATTGTAGGTATTGTGGCGTTGCCGCTGGCGATTGCATTCGGTATCGCTTCGGGTGTGGGCCCCACTGAAGGCCTTGTGACGGCTATCATCGCAGGTTTCATCATCTCGTTTTTGGGTGGCAGCAAGGTGCAGATCGGCGGTCCGACAGGTGCTTTCATCGTGATAATCTACGGCATCATCCAGCAGCACGGCTTGGGAGGCTTGATGGTCGCCACCGTGATGGCCGGTTTTATCTTGATTCTGATTGGAGTGTTTAAGCTCGGAAACGTCATCAAATTTGTGCCATACCCGGTGGTTGTTGGCTTCACCGGCGGTATCGCCCTGACGATTTTCTCGACGCAGATGAACGATTTATTTGGTTTCGGCATCGAGAAAGTGCCGGCTAATTTCATTGATAAATGGATTTGTTATTTCCAAAATGTGACGCATGTCAATTGGTGGGCGTTTGGAGTGGGAATTGTCAGTTTGCTGATAATAATTTACAGTCCGAAGATCTCGAAAAAGATTCCTGGCTCGCTGGTTGCTATCGTGTTTATGACATTGATAGTGTGGCTGTTAGAGCGTTTCTGCGGTGTGACTGGCATCACAAAGATCGGTGACTTGTATGAGCTGCCGACGAGCATCCCGGCACCGAAGTTGCCGAGTCTGGGCATTACTGATGGCAAGTCGTTGATACAGCTGATGACGGAGCTGGCTCCATCGGCCTTCACCATCGCCATGCTGGGTGCCATCGAGTCGTTGCTTTCGGCAATGGTTGCTGACGGTGTCATCGGCGACAAGCATAACTCCAACACCGAGTTGATAGCTCAGGGAATAGCGAATATCGCCAGTCCTTTGTTTGGCGGCATCCCGGCGACGGGCGCCATAGCGAGGACGATGACCAACATCAATAACGGAGGCAAGACGCCCGTCGCCGGCCTGATTCACGCGGCGGTGCTGTTGCTGGTGCTCCTGCTTCTCGGGCGGCTGGTGGGACTGATTCCTATGCCGTGCTTGGCTGCGGTTCTGATCATGGTGGCGTATAACATGAGCGGCTGGCGTACCTTCAGGATGCTCGCAAAGAACCCTAAATCTGACTTCGCAGTGCTCATCATGACGTTCCTCTTGACGGTTATCTTCGACTTGACGATAGCAATAGAGATTGGACTTATCGCATCAATCGCCTTGTTCCTGAAGCGTACCAACGAGGCCACGGTCATCCGTTCGTTCCACGACGAGATCGACCCGGGCGACAACACCGATGTGGCCATGAGCAGCGAAGAGAAACTGCGTATTCCTGAAGGCGTCGAGGTGTATGAGATCGACGGACCTTATTTCTTCGGAATCGCCAATAAATTCGATGAAATCGACAAGTCGGTGATGGGACGTGAATACAAGGTGCGAATCATCAGGATGAGGAAGGTGTCGTTTATCGACAGCACTGGAATCCACAATCTTGAGTTGCTTTGCGACACCTGCAAAAAGCGCGGCATGATAGTTGTTTTGTCGGGTGTCAACGTGCACGTACGCGCGACGCTCGAAAAGGCCGGATTCATCAAGAAAATCGGCGAAGAGAACGTCTGCTCGCATATCAACTTTGCGCTGAAGAGAGCGGAGGAGATTGTTTCACAATAACTGTATTTTCATATAATTGGTTTTGCTCTAGCGGGCGGTTTTTTGTTCCTTTTTGCCCATTTTTTGAAGTGATTCTCTGTCAGCAGGGGGTTCCTCGCTGCGCTCGGAATGACAGGGTGTTTGTGCGTAAACGTCGTGGCGCGGCTTGATGGTTTTTGCAAAACAGTAAGCTCTTGCATGCCGCGCCACAGTGATTAATAAAAAAGCTTGTCATTCCGAACCCAGAAGGGGTGAGGAATCTCCTTATATTACCCTAACGGCTTCACGATTTCAAATCCGAGGCCGAGAGCATCGAGAATCCTGATAAACAATCCGGCACTTGGTTCAATCAAACCATGCTCAATTCTTGAGATATATGACTTGTTGGTTCCGACTCTCTGAGCCAATTCACTCTGTGTAATCTTTTCCGATTTACGGGCGTCTAAAATAATCTGTCCGACACAGTAAGCGTATGCCTCTTTGCGGAATTGTTCGCGCTCCGGAGTCCCAACTTTGCCATATTTTTCATCCATTATGGCATCAAAATCGATGATATCGCTATTTGCTTTCATAATACTCCTTTATTGACAAGAACCTTTCTTTCGTTTGCCATAGCATTTCAGTTTGCAAAATTAATAAAAAAGTTTACATATATGACAATTTTTCAAATATTTTTTCAAAAAAACTAAAATGAAATTGCTTTTGCCTGAAATTACAGAGTCTCACAATTTTAGTTTTTAGTTTTCAAGCGCAAATATACGAAATATTTTTATATGTGTCAAGAGATTTCAAATCAAAAATTTTCATTATCTTTGCGTGGTATAAATAACCATAAAGATGATACAGGAAGACAACAGAAAAGAACGCAGATCCTGGTGGATGCAGTTCTTGATCAGCGTCGTTGGAACAGCAATAGGCGTCGGCTTGACGTTTGCAGTCAGCAACAGAATCGAAAACCGGAAACAGGCGCAGGCACAGCGTATGACGGCCATGATGGTGATTCACGACATCGACGAGTCGATTGAAAGCGTGCAAGCGTTGAAAGATGCTTCGGAGAACCAGTACAATGCCATGATTTATGTAATGAGTCGTCTTGACCAGATTGACTTGCTGCCGAAAGATACGCTGATTTTAGCTATCAGTTATATTTTGGCGGATGAAAATGAGTTTAGTTTCGACACGTCGAAGGAAAAGATTTTCCATAGCAGTCCTGATACCTGGCAGAATCTGGGAAGCATGAAGTTTATCGACAATGTGCAGTCGTTCTATTTTAACCGGCAGTCGTTTCTTGACATGTATAACAAATCGGTTTATTGGCAGCGTCCTGTTCCGATTCGGGAATACGAAAAATTAAACCCAGTTGATGAAGCGTTAAGCGTAGACCAATATATTGAATCGTTCTATGCGGCGTTGCGTAAGTTCCTGAAAGAAAAACTGACCGAAACAAGTGTACAGCATTACATGGATTATGCAGCTTGGCGAACGGGCACTATAAACGATGTGATAGAAGGTTGGATAAAGCTTAATAACGAGAATAAATTCCTTATGAGCATCACCGATGAGGAACTTGAGGCATATGTGAACAGTATCAATAAGACCGGCGTTGCGTTAAAGGAAGAGGAGCTGATTGGAACATGGAAAGTGTCGTCGTCGGATAAACTTGAAGAGGAATGGATTTTTGATAAAGACCACTCTTATAAGGTTGTGGGTAATCAAACGGTGGCTTCAAGCATGCGTTTCGCCAAAGGAAAGTTAAAGTTGCATTTTACAGTGGAAGGGACATGGGATATTGAAGGTGATTCGTTGATAAAAGTTTTTGATTTGGATAGCTATACTATAGAATTAGACGACAGTGAAATGAGAGCTTTGCCGGGAAGACAGGATATGCTTGATGATTGGCTGAAGGAATATAAGAAAACATATAATGAGTACTTAAATGATTATCGTGGTCGTAAAGAACGTAAAGCGTACGGTGCCTGTATGGATGCTTCGCGTGATAAGATCGAGCTGAAAAGGACTGATGATGTCCAATATCTGAAGCGTAAGAAATAATCGGAGCGTTTTATTCTATAAAATATTTATTAATTATGTCTTGCAAATTTGAAAAAAGCTTCGTAAATTTGCACGCAAATTTTTTATAATTAGGTAATAGAATTAAAAATTAAACAAATTAAACATAAATGGCTATGAATAAGCAGATTACATTAGAGCAGGCCGTTGAGAAAGTTCACGACGGCATGACAATTATGTTCGGCGGATTCCTCGGAGTGGGAAGCGCAGTGCAGATCATCGACAAAATCGTCGAGAAGGGTGTTAAAGATTTAACAATCATCGCTAACGACACCGCTTACGACAACATCGCCCACGGCAAACTCGTTGCAAACCATCAGGTGAAGAAGGCTATCGTGTCGCACACCGGTACCAACAAGGAGACAGCGGCACAGAAGAACGCCGGCACCCTCGAGGTTGAATACGTTCCACAGGGCACACTGGCAGAGCGCATCAGAGCCTACGGCGCAGGTCTGGGCGGAGTCCTCACCCCAACAGGTCTCGGCACCATCATGCAGGATGGCAAGCAGATTGTGAAAGTCGACGGTAAGGATTACCTCCTCGAGAAGCCTCTGAAGGCCGACATCGCTTTCTTGCGCGCTAACATCGTCGATGAGTTCGGTAACATGGTGTTCCTCGGAACAACCAACAACTTCAACCCATTGATGGCTACAGCAGCCGACTACGTCGTGGTTGAGGCTGAGAAACTCGTGAAAGTGGGAGAGATCAAGCCGGAATGCGTGCATGCGTCTGGTATTTATGTTGATGCAATTTACGTTGAAAAATAATCACTATGGAGAAAGAATATAGATCATTATTGAGACTCCGTATGAGTGCTAAGGATGCTCATTACGGCGGAAATCTGGTTGACGGCGCTCACATGGTTCACCTCTTCGGCGACGTTGCAACAGAATTGTTGATTATGACAGACGGCGACGAAGGCTTGTTCTGCGCTTATGATAACATCGAGTTCCTCGCTCCGGTTTATGCCGGTGACTATATCGAGGCAGAAGGCTGGGTGACCAAGATCGGCAATACCTCACGTAAGATGGAGTTTGTGGCACGTAAGGTCATCGCTCCGCGTCCTGATATCAGTGACTCGGCAGCCGACGTGCTCGCAGAGCCTATTATCGTGGCACGCGCAAGCGGAACATGCGTGGTGAAGAAAGAATGCCAGAGAATTCAACGCTAAAACATTCGAGACATGGATAAACTGATAATCACAGCTGCTATCTGCGGCGCAGAAGTAACAAAAGAACAGAATCCTAATGTTCCTTATACCGTTGAGGAGATAGTACGCGAGGCTAAGTCGGCTGTCGACGCCGGCGCCGCCATCGTGCACCTGCATGTCCGTTGGGACGACGGCACACCTACACAGGACCGCGGCCGTTTCCAGGAGTGCGAAGAGGCTATCCTCAAGGTCTGCCCTAACGTGATCTTGATTCCTTCGACAGGCGGTGCAGTCGGTATGACACCAGACGAGCGTCTTCAGTCAACAGATACGAACCCACGTCCTGAGATGGCAACCCTCGACTGCGGAACATGCAACTTCGGCGATGAGATATTCGACAACACCATGCCAACGATGCGCGCTTTCGGCAAACGCATGATCGAGCGCGGCATCAAGCCTGAATACGAATGCTTCGAGATGGGTCACCTCGACACCATTTTGACTATGGCTCGTAAGGGTGAAGTCCCGGGCGCACCAATGCAGTTCAACTTCGTGCTTGGCGTTCCTGGCTGCACACCGGCAACAGTGGCAAACCTCTGCTGGCTCGTCAACGGCATCCCGGCAGGCTCAACATGGACAGTGACAGGTGTCGGACGTAACGCATTCCCAATGGCAGCAGCAGCTATCGCCATGGGCGGCAACGTACGCGTCGGCTTCGAAGACAACCTCTATCTGTCGAAAGGCGTCCTTGCTAAGTCAAACGGCGAACTCGTCGAGAAAGTGGTGAGACTGGCAAAAGAACTCGGCCGTCCAATCGCTACATCAGACGAAGCAAGAGAGATTTTAGGTCTTAAACCAAGAAAATAATTGAAAATCATTAAATCAAATAACATTTAAAAATTAAATAAAATGCAAAAACACGGTAACAAATACGGTACACACCGCGTGATTGAACCAAAAGGCGTTCTTCCACAACCAGCTAACAAACTCGACAACAATATGGACGAGATTTGGGACAACGAGATTTTGATTGACGTCCAGACTTTGAATATCGACTCAGCATCATTCACCGACATCCACAACTATGCAAAACAGCAGGCAGGTCCTGGCGCATCAGAGGAAAAGATCATGGAAGAGGTGAAGAAAGAGATGTTCCTCAACGTTGAGTTGCAGGGTAAACACCGCAACCGTCGTACAGGTTCAGGCGGTATGCTC
>JAFZXR010000043.1 GCA_017616675.1 Bacteroidales bacterium | reverse complement strand
CATCAGGCACAGCGTTTCCCCGATATCGAAGAGTTTATAGGGCAAAGAAAATGCATCATAGCAGGCAGCAGCTGGCCGTCCGACGAACGACTGCTTTACAGCTTCATCGAGACAATGCCTGCCGACTACTGCTTCATCATGGTGCCGCACGACATCTCCGAGTCGCACGTGAAACAAATCGAATCGCATCTGCATGATTATCAGCTTTATACTGATTTTAACCCCAAAAATCAAACTAAAACATTGGTAATCAATAAGATAGGTATTTTATCAAAGATTTACAGATACGCCCGCTTCGCGTATATCGGCGCAGGGTTCTACGACGGCATCCACAACATACAGGAAGCCATCGTCTACGACGTGCCAGTCGTCTTCGGACCGAAATATCATTCGTTCGAAGAAGCCGTCGACCTGGTGAAACTGAAAGGAGCATTCGTCATCAACAACCAAAAAGAACTCGAAGACATGTTCTACCGTTTCATCAACGACGAGGCGTTTTATGAGAAGGCATCGAAGATATGCCACGACTACGTAGCGGGAAAAATCGGCGCCACCGAGAAGACTATGAGGGTCCTCGAAGGTTTTTTGAGTTAACATCCGTCATTTCGACTGAAGCGAAGCGAAATGGAGACCTGAGCGAAGCGAAAGCATTCGCCAAAGGCGAATAAATCCTTCTTAGTAATAAGCTTTTTCGGATGGAGGATTTCTCGACTACGCTCGAAATGACGATAAACTATATAACAATGACAATTCTAAAGTTTAGAAACGACGACAAGATTTCTGCCAAGGTTTTCATCTTGGAATCCGTTGAGCAGATTGAGAAGATCGGTCTCCGCAAGGAAGAAGCCGATTATGTTAGGAAACGTTATGATGACGACAAGGATAAAACCGTCGTAATCAACAGATACACAGAGTGTTATCATATTTTCTTCGTCGACACCACCGAAGAGGAATACAAATTGGTGGAGAAATGCCGCAAGAAAGGCGCAGCCATATGCAAGTGGTTGAATGCCAATAAGTTTGAGGAAGTCTTGATTCAAAACTTCGGTGAGAAACGTTGCGTGAAGATGGGCTGCGCCGAGGGTATGATGCTCGCCAACTACGAGTTCAAGAAATACAAGACCGACGCCAAGGCTAACACCTTGAAAACCATCTATTTCCTTGAGGGAACGGCATGCGACGACTGCGTCGAGAAGCTCAACATCACCGTTGAGGCCACCTTGATGGCACGCGACCTCGTCAACGAGCCCGAGAATCATCTCAACGCCGAGAAGTTGGCTGAGTTTATCAGCGAGAAGGTGCGCTCGGTGGGCGGCGAGGCTGAGGTCTTAAACAAGAAGAAGATCGAGGCGCTGAAGATGGGCGGACTGCTTGCCGTCAACGCGGGCAGCATCGACGAGCCTACGTTCACCATCCTCGAGTGGAAACCCGAGAAGCCTGTCAACGAGAAACCTATAGTGCTCGTGGGCAAAGGCATAGTGTTCGACACCGGCGGCTACAACCTCAAGCCTTCGTCGGTGATGAACGACATGAAAGACGACATGTCGGGCGCGGCCACCGTGGCATGCACAGTGTACGCCGTGGCTAAGGCCAAGCTCCCGGTTCATGTGATAGCCCTCGTGCCGGCCACCGACAACCGTATCGACGGCAACGCACGTGTCACCGGCGACATCATCACGATGTACGACGGCACCACGGTGGAGGTGCTCAACACCGACGCCGAAGGTCGACTGATCCTCGCCGACGCGCTCGCCTATGCAAAGAAATACGATCCTATGATGGTGTTCGACTTCGCGACCTTGACAGGGGCTGCTTCTTATGCCATAGGACCTGTGGCTACGGTGGCGATGGAGCATGATGCCGAAGAGATATTCAAACAGCTCGAGGCGACGGGCGAGCGCGTGTATGAACGCCTCGTGAAGTTCCCGATGTTTGAGGAATACGGCGAGCTCATCAAGTCGGACCTTGCCGACATCAAGAATATCGGCGGTAAATACGGCGGCGCCATCACCGCAGGCAAGTTCCTGGAGCATTTCACCGACTATCCGTGGGTGCATTTCGACATCGCGGGAACAGCATATCTCGAGACGGCCGACGGATACAAGACCGCAGGCGGCGTCGGCATCCACGTGAGGCTGCTGATGCGTTATTTCAGAGATATGGTGAAGTGAGAATCTACCGTTTCTTCTTGAAGAAATCGGTCAACAACTGCAGGCATTCTTCTTCGAGGATGCCTGTTTTTATTTCGGTTTTCGGGTGAAGCAGGTTGCCGAAACGCTGGAAGCCGTTTTTCGGGTCGGCGCACGCCCACACCACCTTCTTCATATGGCAGTGTTCCAATGCGCCCGCACACATCACACAGGGCTCGAGTGTCACATAGAGCGTACAGTCGTCCAAGTACTTGGTACCCAATGCGTTACAGGCTGCCGTGATAGCCAGAATCTCGGCGTGCGCCGTCACGTCGTTGAGCAGCTCCACCTGGTTGTGCGCCCGAGCGATGATCTTATCGTTGACTACCACGACGGCACCCACCGGCACCTCGTCGGCGTCGGCAGCGGCCTGTGCTTCGACCAAAGCCTGCCGCATGTAATTCTCATCGGAGAAGACGGATAACATCATAAGGTTTTCCTTCTATTAGCAACAATCCTTCTTCGTCGTACATCTTCCACGTCCCACACGGATCATTGTTGCAGTATTCGTTTTCGACATAGACCTGACCGTTATCGTAATAAAGCTTTCCCTTGCCTTCGCGTTTGCCCTTCACATAGCTGCCGACGCTCATCAGCTCGCCGGTAGGATAATAACCTCTAAACTCTCCTTCACGCTGATTATCAACGATTTTGCCTTCGAGTTCAAGCACTCCGTTCTCATGAAACATCCTCTCTTCAACCCAAATCGAGTCATTTCCGACCACATCGTAATAATAAATCACCCAAGGCAGGTCGGTCTCTGGATGATAATAAGCCACCTTTTGCACATGACGCACTGTTTTGTCCTGACAAGCGACAAAAACAAGCGCTAACACAATGATTATCAATAGTTTTTTCATATTCTATCGTTCAAATTCCAATGGTTTTCCAAAAATATTTTCTTCAACTTTTCCGTCGTGATAAACGAGTTTTCCGTTCACGAAGGTATGCGTCACCTGCGACTTCACCTTCATTCCGTCGTAAGGCGTCCAGCCGCATTTGTAAAGCATATCATCGTTTTTGATAGTTTTTTCTTTTCTTAAATCTACTAATGCCAAATCGGCATAATAGCCTTCGCGGATGAAACCTCTGCCCTTTATCTGATAAAGGATAGCTGGATTATGGCACATCAGCTCAACGATTTTCTCCAATGAAATCAAGCCTTCATGATAAAGATTAAGCATTAGGTCGAGACTGTTTTGTATCGACGGGAAGCCCGATTTTGCCGTGAAATAGTCGTCGGTCATCTTCTCCTGCCACAGATGCGGTGCATGGTCGGTGCCAATGGTGTCGATATGCCCGTCGATAATGGCTTTGCGAAGAATCTCGCGGTCGGATGCCATTTTTATTGCCGGATTGCACTTGATGGCAAAGCTTTTCTCGTCGTAATCCTTATCGCAGAAGGTGAGATAATGCGGACATGTCTCAGTCGTTATCTTCTTGTCTTTCAATGGGATATCGTTTCTAAATAGCGTCAGCTCCGACTTCGTCGAGATATGCAGCACATGCAACCTAGCTCCGAATCTCGTCGCCATGTCTATCGCCTTGGCCGTCGACTTATAACACGCTTCCGTCGTCCTGATAAACGGATGTAATCCTGCATCGGCCACCACCTCGCCCTTCGAGGCCAAATCCTTGGCGCACACGGTGTTTTCGTGTATCGTCTGCTCATCCTCGCAATGTGCCGCAATGAGGCACGGCGCCTCGTTGAACAGCCGCACCAAGGTATCTACATCGTTCACCAGCATGTTGCCGGTGCTCGAACCCATAAACAGCTTTATTCCGCACACCTTCTTCGGGTCGACTTTCTTTATCTCGTCGAGGTTGTCGTTTGTCGCGCCGAGATAAAATGAATAATTCGCTATTGAAGTGTTTGCTGCAATATCAAATTTCTGTTGCAACAAATCCAATGTTGTCGTTTGAGGCACAGTATTGGGCATATCCATGAAGGATGTTATCCCACCTGCCACAGCAGCTTTACTCTCTGATGAAATTGTAGCCTTCTGCGTCAGTCCGGGCTCACGGAAATGCACGTGTTCATCGATGATTCCAGGAATCAGATATTTCCCTTCGGCATCGATTATTTCAAAATTTTTCCAATTGGAAAAATCATTATTTCCAATCAAAACCCGCTCAATACGGTCACCGGAAATGACAACACTTGCCAGCGTGGACTTCCCCTCGTTGACAAGTGTCGCGTTTTTGATGATATATCCCATCACTTCTTTCTTGGTTTAATCTTGCCCCACATGCCTCTCCATCGCAGGTTGATGACACCGAAGATGGCTTCTCTGAAGATTCCGCCCGACATCTTCGACGTGCCTTCGCGGCGGTCGGTGAAGATTATCGACACTTCCTCAATCTTGAATCCGAGCTTCCAGGCGGTGTATTTCATCTCTATCTGGAAGGCATATCCAATGAACTTAATTCTGTCGAAGTCGATGGTTTCCAACACCTTACGTGTGTAACACACAAAACCTGCGGTGGTGTCGCGCACCTTCATCCTCGTCACAAAACGCACGTAGGCGGAGGCGTAATACGACATCAGCACTCGTCCCATCGGCCAGTTAACCACGTTGACACCGCATTTGTAACGCGAACCGATAGCGAGGTCGGCACCGTTGGCGCAAGCGTCGTGCAGACGGATGAGATCGTCGGGATTATGCGAAAAGTCAGCATCCATCTCCGTAACATACTGATAATCACGCTCTAACGCCCACTTAAAACCATGGATGTAAGCCGTGCCGAGACCGAGTTTGCCTTTTCTCTCCTCGATGAAAAGCCTGTCGGGAAATTCCTTCATCAGACCTTTCACAATGTCGGCAGTGCCGTCGGGACTATTATCCTCGACGACCAAAATGTCGAATGCCATCGGGAGGTTGAAGACGTATCGGATTATCTTCTCGATGTTCTCCTTCTCGTTATATGTCGGGATGATTACTAAGTTTTCAGCCATAATGCCTTATAAATCAATTAGTTTAATGTGTATTCGTTGGTATTCTTCATTCCTGACTTGCCTAAGAACGCCTTCAGGTCGCCGTGCACCTTCAAGGTCTTACCCAGATTCTCCGGATGGTCTTTCAGGTTAATTTCGCGGATGCCTGATGCTGCATTATGAGGCAGATAGACGACGATGCAGTTGTTGATGTCTCTCTCATCGACCTTATCGGCCAAAATGATGTTGACCATATTGGCGTCGTTGGTAAACTCAGGACCCCATGAGATCTGGTTGTCGTACATAATGGTTCCGCTCGCGATATTTGCTGATCCCACGATATAACCTCTGATCCACTGTGACACGGTATCGCCTTGGTGGATGATTGCTGCGGCCATGTTAAACGGGTCGCTGGCTGTGCCTGTACCCTGAGGCTCGATTGGAGGCTCCGGTGTGGCTTCGCAAGGCTCGTTATCCATCTGCACCTCCGAGATGGAACGGATGGTGAACTGATAGACTCCGGTAGTGCTGTAGTATGTCAGGATGCCGACAATCGAGCCGCTGCCCTGCGGAAGTTGTCTCTTCGCGAAACTGGCATAGTTACTGGTTCTAACGATGACAGTCTCATCCAGCAGGCTGCAGTTCTCGTCATATTGTGCCAAGTTATACTGTCCGTATGCATCATCAGGTGCAAACGTATTGGCACGGTCAGCGGCTCTGAACTCCACGTGGCTGAACTTCACCAACCTGCCGATATATGCGAAGCTGATGTTGTTTGTCGTCATCTCCTCTGGTTCGATAAACTTGCCGTTGGCGAGAATCGTCACATGCTTAGGCTCAAGGTCCTGAATCTGCGCCGTACCGCTGTATTCCGACAGCTTCGCGCCTTTCAGATACACTCGCACCGAGTCGCCGATACGCAGACCGCTGGTGCTCTTCATATAAAGCTCAATGGCCTTGTCGCCGTCTTGGATAAACGAGGCTTTATAAAGGTTGCCCGATGTCTCGTCGTCGGTGACGATACCATAAACCGAGGCGTCTTCCGTGAACGAGAACTCCGAAACCACCGAAAGATTAGGATAATTCGGATATAACATCGTCAGAAGCGTGTCGATAGTATAGACATGGCCCACCGGAAGCTCAAAATTTACATCCGGTGTCGGATAGTTGTTCTTCCTTGCATTCTTATTCATGCATGATGTCATGACGACCATCGCGATAAGAACCAATATTCCGATATTTTTTATTGACTTTAACATATCTCTAATATTTTGATTATCAATAATTTACTCTCCAACATAAATATTTCTCACTTCCCATGTCGCCGAAGAGCCGTTGATGCTCAGATATCTGAACGCGATGCGGCAGTTCGATGTGTGGTAAGCCTCCGGTATGCTGAGAAGGCCTGAGTTGACATAGGTCCATGCTGCCGTGCCGTGTATGACACCCGTCAGCTCGGTCCACGTCGCGGCCGTCGGATCGCCCGACTGGTAGTCGTTGCTCACGAATACCTTATAATAGCCTTCGTTGACACCCACGTTGATGCTGTTCGCCGGGCCTCTTGAGTGTTCGAATGTCACCTTCGGGTCGGTAACTGCGCTCAAGTTGACAGCTGGACTGATGAGCCAGTCTTCATTGGCATACGAAGTGCCGTTGTCATAGCCTGTCATCACTGCACCGTATGTCGAGTTGAATGTCCACACCTGATCGCCTGCGACACTATAAGTCGTAAACTGATCATAGCTTACCTGTGTCGTCATAGCAGCTTCGAGGTAGATCGTCGTCAATCCGCCGCCAGGCTCGACACCATAGCTGTTGCCGTTGATTTCGGCATATGTCACATTCTTGACAGCCGGCTTCTGGAAATAAGTCTCCAGAGTACCGTAAAGCAGCACCTCCTGCTTGTAATTACCAGGATTGTCGCCAAGGTTAAGGCCATCGCGGATAGCGCCTGGCGGCAACTGAATCGGAATACATTCGTCTGCGTTGTTTGAATCGACATTCGACGATAATGTAACATTTGTTTTTATACTGACTGTATTGTTTGAGAACACATAGCTGTAATCGGAGTCGATATAGCCCACGATGTAATCTTTCACCCAGTATTTGTTACCGTCAGAAGTCTGGATGTTCATTGTGATGACATCCTCCGCGGTGTAAGGATTTGCGCGGGTTCCGTCGCCTGTCGTGGTACCTCCGCCACCAGGTTCACCTTCCTGGACGGTAATGCTCTTGATCTCGATAGTGCGCGACTGTGTTGCCGACGACATAAACTTGATGGCGACTGTCACTGTCTCACCGATAAAGTCATCAAGACTTATCTCGACATTCTTGAAGTCGCTCCAACCGCTGGTGTTCGGGAATGTCGCATTCAGCTGTGTCCAGTTAGCTTCTGTCGGGTCATCTTCGTAGACATAATCCGTCGAAACCTGCATCGTCACGTCGTTTGCAGGGCCTTCATACTGCGCCACGTAGTTGACGACAGCTTTGGCGTGTTCGACATCGGTAATCTGCACCGGCGAAGAGATGAGCCAGTCTTCATTTTCATAGAACACATTCTCGACTTTACCCTTCATGACTGCCGTCTGGTAGTCGATGATCCAGGTCTGTGGGCCGAGGACGTTGAATGTCGTATATGTTCCGAATGATGCCGAGAAATTCTGGATGTAAGGCATCGTCATGATGTCACCGCCCTGGCCGCATCGTGTGTCATGCATATTCACATCGGATGTGTTTCTAAGGAGAAGCTGCCAATCACTGTTATATTTCGAAACTATTGAAGCTATAGTTCCTCTTCCTTCAGGAAGCGGTTCTTCAGCAAAACTGGCGTAGCCGCTGGTTCTGACGATGATTCCCTCGCCTGAGCAAGTGGCAATATTTCTGCTCGTGCTGTTCTGGCCGGCAGTGTATGCCAAGCCTTCGTATGGCTCAAACTGCACATTACTAATCTTCACCAGGTCGCAGAGATGCTTACCGGCTTTGATGTCTTCGATGGTTGTGTTGATAGGACGCACCTTGTCGTCGCAGCCTCTCTCGTAGATCACGATAAGGTTGTTGACATCGTGTTCCTGCACCTGAATCTGCGGAAGTTTGCTATATTCCGAGATGATGGAGCCATAGAGTTTATATCCGACATGGTCGCCGACTCTGACGTTGAATTCGTCGCTTCCGCCTTCGCCCGAGCCTTTTCTGTAAACAGCGATACATTTGCCGTCTTCACCTCTGAGATAGAAGGTACGATAGATGTTTCCGCCTGTCTCGTCAGCGATGACGTAGCCTTTCACGATGGCGTCTCTTTGCGAATCCTGGTCAAAAGTGAAAGCT